>JBMOGE010000084.1:0-6969 GCA_049318525.1 Miltoncostaeaceae bacterium | reverse complement strand
CGGCGCAGGCCGTCGGCCAACGGGATGGCGATGGAGTCCTCATCCTCAACGATCAGCAGTCTCATGGGGTCAGTATCGCCCCCAATTGGCGAATGTGCAGGGCCTTTGACGAATCCTTACCCTTCTGAGGGGATATGTGAAGACGCTGCTTCGAACTCCTTCACAGGTGCATTCCTATGGTGTGCCTGTCAGATGTCGACGGAGGGATTCATCCAGTGTCTACCAAGGGACTCGTCATTACGCTTAGCGGCCTCATCGCCGCCATCGCACTTGTGGTGGCCATGATGGTCGTGCGCTCGGTGCCCCTGGGCCCCGACGGGCCGAGCATCAGCAGCGCCCAACTTGCGAAGCGAACGGCAGCTGCCGACCGCCTTGAGGGGCGCCTGCGCACACTGGCCAACGACGTGCCGCCAGCGCTGCCGGATGTTCCTCAGCGACTGACGGCGGCGGCGGGCACGGGGGCCACCGGCGCTGCGTCCAACGCGCCGACGGGCAATACCCCGGTGGCGCGCACCCTTTCCAACACGTCCCAGCCGGTGGCAAGGTCGTCATCGTCGCCCGGTGGCGAACGGGAATCGGACGAGGGCGATGACTACGAGCACGAAGGTGCAGAGGGGAATGGAGGCGAGTATGAGGACGACTGAACAATCCAAGAAGCTGGTGCGACGGACGGCAATCGGTGGCAGCCTGCTGGCACTGACCGCCGTTGGCGTGGCATTCGCAGCCAATCCGTACCCGCACACAACCCAGCCGGCCGATCCCACCCTGACATCGCTGCAGCAGCGGGAGAAGGTGCTGGCACGCGACGCGACGCTCCTCAACGCGGAGCACACGGCCGTGTGGGATAAGTACAAGTCGGCCCTGGCGGAGCGCACTCAGCAGATCGCGCAGATCAACGCGGTCAACTCGCAGATTCAGGCACAGCAAAACCAACAGGTCGCAGCAACAACGTCAAGCAGTTCGCAGAGCTACGCACAGTCATCACCGCAGGCCACCTACGTGCCATCGGCGCCGGTTGCGAGTTCGGGCGCGTCGTGATGCTTCGACGCGAATTCCGGGCAATGGGAACCGACGTGGAACTGTTGCTGGTACCCGCCGTGGACGCCGACGAGGCCGAAGAGGCCCTCGCCGGTGCCGAGCGCGAGATTGCCCGCATCGAGGATGTCGCGAGCCGCTTTCGTAAAGACTCCGAACTGTCGCGCCTCAATGCCGCCGGCACGCTCGAGGTGTCGCCCGACCTGATGCGCATCGTCACGCTGGCGCTTGCCATGCGTGATGCCACCGGCGGGCGCTTTGACCCCACGGTGCACGCGGCCATGATGGCTGCCGGCTACGACCGCACGCTCGCCGACATCCCGGCCGACGGACCCGACGCGGGTGCCCCACAGCCCGGAGGTGGCGAAGTCGTTGCCGACCCCGGAACCGGGCGCATCACCCTCGGCCAGGGCGTGGCCATTGATCTGGGCGGCATCGCCAAGGGCTGGGCCGCCGACCGGGCAGCGGATATTCTGGGCATGGCGGGATCCTGTCTGGTGAGCATGGGAGGAGACATCGCGGTGCGTGGATCGCTGGACGGCGAGCCGTGGCCCATTGAGGTGGAGCACGGTGGCGACACCGCCACCATCGGCCTCACCCGGGGCGGCATGGCCACTTCTGGCACCGACCGACGCCGCTGGCGCCGCGGTGGTGAGCAGATGCACCACGTGATCGACCCGGTCACCGGGCGCCCAAGCACCACCGATCTGGTGCGGGTGACGGCGATCGCCGAAGATGCCGCACACGCCGAGGCCTGGGCCACGGCCCTCTTGGTATCCGGCGCGGATGCAGCAAGCGAGGAAGCCAACCGTATGGGCATGCCCACGGTGCTCGTGGGATCTGACGGCCGCACAACCAGCGCCGGAGGCCTCGCATGAACAACGTCTCGTTCTGGTGGATCCTCGCCCGCTCATCTGGCGTGATTGCCTACGTGCTGCTGACGGCCAGCATGGTGGCCGGCGTGTTTCTGCACAGCCGCCTCATGCAACGCATGGCGTCGCCCATCGCCCGCATGGAGTGGCACAAGGTGCTGGCCATTCTGGCCCTCCTCATGGTGGGCCTGCACGGGCTCGGCCTGGTGATGGACACCTACGTGAACACCGGCTGGCTCGACCTGATTGTGCCGGGGTTGGCGACATACCGCACCTTGTGGACCGGATTCGGCGTGGTCGCCCTGTGGCTCATGCTCATCGTCTCGGCCACCGCCGGCGCCCGGAAGCACTTCAAAGCCCGCACGTGGAAGGGCATTCACTTCGCCAGCTACGCAGCATTTATCGGCGCCACGGTGCACGGACTCATGACCGGCACCGACAGTGGTCTGCCCTGGATGCTGGCCATCTACATCGCGTCAACCGGCTTGGTCGTCGGCGTCGCTGCCCGCAGGTTTCTGTCCGGGCCCAATGCCCCGCTCAAGCGGCGCAGGGCTGCCCGGGCGGCCAGCGAGCGCGCCAGCCGCCCAGATCATGTGGAGGCCGTTCCTGAATCCACTCCCGTGCACGTGGAGATCCCTCCGCTGCCGCCGCTGCACGACGATGCCTCGGGGAACACACGGGAACTCACGATGCCCGCGGGTGACCGCGAGTGATGCGGTTCGCCCGACCAGTGCGCTGGGCGCTGGCCGTGGTGGCCGTGCTCGCCGTGGCGGCCATCGGCGTGTTCGCCAACCTGGCGGTGCTGCGATCGGGTACCGAGGAGTCGGCCATTGGGTCGCTGAGCGCCAAGGGCATTGCCAAGGCCCAGCCGACGCCGGGATTGGCAGCCGGTGATCCGCCCCTGCTCCCGGCGCCGGGAACAGGGGACCGCCATGATCGAGACAACGACAACGACAACGACGACGACTAACGCGTCAGTCGCTGAAGGGCACCCCGAGGATCGCGGCCAGTACAACATGCGGGTCGAGGGTCTCGGGGTCCACCGATGGGTCGGCAGCCAGAGCCCTGAGCGCAGCCTCACCATCGGCACTCATTCCCGAAAAGGTAAGGCCGCCACCCTCAACGACGCTCTCTCTCGGAATCCCGTCGCCCACATTGACATCAGGCTTTCCTGAGGACGCCAGGGCAGCAGCGCTGGTGAGAAGTGCAGCCTCGCGGCGCAGCAGGAGTTCCTCGTTCAGAACGGGCTCATTTGCCGCCGCCAACGACCTATCGGCGGCGATGGCACGCAGTTCATCGGCGACGCGATACCACCCAGGGCTCACCGGCACTCCTTACCGAAGGTTTATCCCTCCCGCAAAACGTCTCCTCGGAATGAGGACCGTGCACACGAGAAGCGGCGGCAGGATAATTGCGTTTTCGTCTTAAGTGCGCCCCACCATCGAGGCATCAACGAAAACGGTAAACCGCGCGCACTGCAATTTGAACCGGCCGCAAGGTCAGGCTTCAAGCGGGGTGGAATTCATTGGACCCAGCCATTAGGTCAGGTTTCCAGCGGGCCGGGATCTACTCCCTGACCGAACGAGGCGACGACCCTCGCATCGCAGTTGATCGTCGCCTGGTGCTGGCCGCCGCTGGGCTCTGCCGAAGTCGGGCCGGCCATCCCCCGCCTACACGGGGAGATGGCCGGAGCCGCCGCTATGCAGTGCGCCGGCGCGTGGGGCGTGCGATCCGCGGCGCGTGCTGCATGCTGCGTGCACGTGCGTCGTCGGAATCGGTGGGGTACGCGGTCATCTGGATGACCTCGCCGTGCAACTCCAGGCCCGAACCGGTGGCCGCCTGCGCGCTCAGGCGCAGGTCGTCGCCCAGCCCTGCCGATGGCCGCCGGGTGGCCTCGGCGGCCGATACCGCTGCAAGGAAGTCGTCGGCCTCGCTCTTGCCGATGCCCTTGCCATCCACAAACGACAGGGCATCCATGACGTAACCGGCAAGCAGCGCCTGATGCAGGCCCTCGTATACCTCGGCCCGTGACACGGCATCCATGCACACCACCGCACCGGCGTAGCCCAGCAGAACCCCGCATTGGCCGGGGCGCAGCGGGAACTGGCCAACCAGATCGTCGAGGTCGGGCTGCACGTGGCGCACGGCGTCGGAGTACGCGGCGGTGGGCGACAAGCTGCCTCTCTCCGTAAGGGTGTCGTCAACGGCGCTCCATACGGCCGACTGTGCAACTCCGCGGGCGAGCGGTGCCGAGCGCAGGTGCTCCTCTTTGGCCCTCCGTACCCGCGGGGAGCTGGTGCGGCTGATGGCGCTGAATACCCGCTGGTGGTCGCCATCGCCGTCATAGCCCCAACGGCCGGCCTCGACGCACGACACCGGCACGGCCAGCGTGCTGCTGGCCTCCACCAACACCGACACGTTCAGAATGCGATTCTGCTTGGCGCCTTCCAGCTCCTCGCCGTCGTACATCAGCACCCTGTGTGCGGTGGGATTTGCCACCAGCAACTCCCCCACCTCCCCATGCTCATCGACCTCGGTGACGGACAGGCCGAGCGCGATGCCCTCGGCCAGGGTGATGTACTCGGCAAGCGGCTCAGAGGCTGGGAACAGCGGCACGACGGTGATGCCCCGGTGGGTGACCGGCTCCCCGGCGGCGAAGGCATGCGTGAGAGTGGTGGCGGTGCTCATAACTCAATCTCCTGACGTGGTTCAACACCCAGGAGTCAGGCACCACCAACCCACCCCTTACGCCCCACCGGGGTCAGACCCCAGTGGGGGTCAGTCCCCGGTGGGGGTCAGTCCCCGCTGGGGGTCAGTCCCCGGGTGGGGTCAGTCGCCGTGTTGTCTCTGTCACAACCCGCGCGGCGGTGCACAAATTGGGGCGAGGCCCCGTGGGCGCCCGTCGAAGTGTCGTTTCTGTCGCACGATGTGTGACGGGTGGGCGCGGTGTCAGACCTCAAGAGGGGTCAGTCGCCGTGCCATCTCTGCCACACGATGCGCAACCGTTGAACGGATGGGGTCAGACCCCGGTGGGGGTCAGTCGCCGTGTCAGCTCTGTGCCGCGTGTGTCGTCTCTGCAAAGACGTACGCTCTGCCCGAACCTCGGGCGTAAGGAAAGGGCCAACCCGACGAGCCTCTCTCGTGATGAATCAGATACACGTGATCGCGACCTGCTTGCCCGGGGAGACCTGGACCGGCTGTTTGCCCTGTACTGGGAACCGGTTCTCGGGTGGATCCACGCCACCGCACGGGTGCACCCCGGAGAGGCCGAGGAGATCCGCCAGCAGGTGTTTCTGCGCGTCACACGCGAGATCGCCAGCGGCAAGGAGTACCAACTCCCATTTGGAGCGGCCATCTTCAACATCGCCGGCTGGACGACTCATGGCTACGTCGAGAGGCAGGCCAAGCGTGGTGAGCGGGAAGCAGCCATTGGTGATGCTGACCACCAGAACCTGGTGGACGACGGGCCACGGCGCGAGATGGACGAGATCGGACAGGATGACGACGTCGCGCAGCTCTTTGCGCGCCTTCCCCAACGCGAGGCGCAGTTGATGACGCTGCATTACGTGGAGGCCATGCCCCTCTCGGAGGTTGCTGAGGTGATGGAGATCACTGCGAATAACGCCCATCAGATCCACCACCGCGCCAAGCAGCGCCTGCTGCAACTGATCGCGGAGGACGGCGCATGAGCCTCGACCAGATAGTGGAGGAGTTCCGCACGGCGTACCTCGCAGGTGAGCGCCCAGACGTCGCAGATCTCATCAGCCGCACGCCCGAGGCCGACCGCGATGAACTGGGCCGTCGCATCCGCATGGTGCTGGCCGAGGAGCCGCCGCCCGACCCCGCTCCCGAAACCCTGTTGATGGTGCAGGCGATGCTGCGTGGTGAGCAGCCCCTCATCGCGCTGCGGGGATCAAAAGGGCTCACACGCGACGCCGTGGTGCACCAACTGCGCGAAACGCTCGGCGTGCCACCCGACAAGGAACCCCGCGTGGCCGAGTACTACCACGATCTCGAAACCGGTCAGCTGCCCCTCGCCGGAATCCGGGACAGGGTGTTTGACGCCCTTGCCAGCGCCCTGGGCGTTGCCCGGTCGTCGCTCATGCTGAAGGGGCCCGGACCATCCGACCGGGGAGCGGGCGTTGCTGTGTTCGCCCGCCAGGTCGGCCCCGACGATCTCGGTGATCAGCCCATCCCGCTCATGTCGGCTCCTGGAGAGCCGGACGAGGTGGACGACCTGTTTACCGGTGGGCCGGGATGACCCGCGACCGCCGCACCTCTGACCCCCGCGCGGCCGACCTGCTGGCCAGATTCGCCGCGGCCTTTGACGTGCCGCAGCACCCGGTACCGGTGGACAGTGTGGCCTGCGACCTGCTGGGCCTCATGATCACCGAGACCGACGACATCGAGGTGTCGGGCCTGCTCGTGCCCCAGACCATGCGCGTGTATGTGAACGCCCGCGAGGCCAGCGAGAACGAGGGGCGCCGACGCTTCACCATCGCGCACGAGATCGGCCACTGGGTGTGCCAGTGCGACGAGGGCAGGATTGCCCCTCCCCATCCCATCCTCTGCCGCGATGCAGACATGACCGACGAGGTGGACAAGGAGATGGAGCGCGAGGCCAACAACTTCGCCGCGTCGCTGCTAATGCCCGAGGCACAGGTGCACTCGGTGGCAGCCACCGGCGCGAGCATCACCGCTGCCGCCGCCGAGTTTGGCGTGTCGGATGTCGCCATGCGCTGGCGCTACTTCAACCTGGGCATCGCAATGCCCGAGGACGACGACGCCGGCGGCGTCTGAAACACCGCACGGGATCCTTGCCTTTCGGCAAAGAGCGGCAAATAGATCGCTTACAGGTGCCGGGTTGGCTCCACCCACCTGAGCAACCAAGGAGCCGAAGTCATGTCATCTCGTTCCACCCGCATCACCGCCGCACTCATCGCGGTCACCGCCGGAGCCGGCGCGCTCGTTGCAGCACCACTAATGGCCGATGGCGGCGGTCCTGCTGCGCCGCACACCGATCACCATCAGCAGCCCGTGGGTAATCCACTGGCCCCGCAGG
>JBMOGE010000083.1:0-6999 GCA_049318525.1 Miltoncostaeaceae bacterium | reverse complement strand
GTTGTCGGCAGTGGAACACCGCGCCCGCCCGAAACCGACCGCTGCGGTAGTCCGCCGGGGTTCATGGCCCAACCCGGCGTGTGCGCACGGAGACGCACGAATACCGGCGCGGATTCCATCCCCCGTGCCGGTATTCGTGGCGGGCTATGGGGCCGGGCGCGCCTTCGGCGTCATCACGAGGGCATCGTTCTCGACGGTGACCTCAACGTCGTCGCCCGGCATCACGGCGCCGGTGAGCATCTCCATCGCGAGCGGGTCCTGAATGCGCTTCTGGATAACACGCTTGAGTGGTCGCGCCCCGTAGGCCGGGTCGTACCCCTCGTCGGCGATCTTCTCCCGCGCCTCCGGCGTGAGGATGAGGCGGATGTCCTGCTCCTCCAGCCGCTGGTCGAGCCGGACCATCTGCATGTCCACCACCCGGTCGATGTCCTCGCGGCGCAGGCGGGAGAACTGCACGATCTCGTCCACGCGGTTGAGAAACTCCGGTCGGAAGTGGTCGCGCAGCGCACCGAGCACGCGCTCGGCTGCGATCTCCTCGTCGATGCCGTCGGACAGAAACTGGCTGCCGATGTTTGAGGTCATGATCACCACGGTGTTTCGGAAGTCCACCACGCGCCCCTGGCCGTCGGTAAGGCGGCCGTCATCGAGAAGCTGCAGCAATACGTTGAACACGTCGGGGTGGGCCTTCTCGATCTCGTCGAGCAGCAGCACCGAATACGGGCGGCGGCGCACGGCCTCGGTGAGCTGGCCGCCTGCCTCAAACCCCACGTAGCCGGGGGGCGCGCCGATAAGGCGGGCCACCGTGTGCTTCTCCATGTATTCGCTCATGTCGATGCGCACCATCGCGCGCTCGTCGTCGAACATGAACTCGGCGAGCGCCCGGGCCAGCTCCGTCTTGCCCACGCCCGTGGGGCCCAGAAAGATGAATGAGCCGATCGGGCGGGCCGGGTCGGACAGACCCGCACGCGAACGCCGCAGGGCGTTGGCGACGGCCTCGACCGCCTCCTGCTGCCCCACCACGCGATCATGCAGGCGGTCCTCCATGTGCACCAGCTTCTGCACCTCGCCCTCGAGCAGGCGGTTGACGGGAATGCCGGTCCACGCGGCGACCACCTCGGCCACATCGTCCTCCGACACCTCCTCCTTGAGCATGCGCCGCTCGGACTGGCGCTCGTCGAGCGCCGCCTGGGCCTCCAGAAGCCCTCGCTCCAGCTCGGGGATTGTCCCGAACCGCAGGCGGGCGGCACCCTCCAGATCGGCCTCGCGCTCGGCGCGCTCCACCTCGGTACGCGCCCGCTCCAGGTCCTCCTTGATGTCACGAATGCGGGTGATGGCAGCCTTCTCGTCCTGCCACACGGCCTTCATGCCGTCGGCCTCCTCGCGGAGGTCGGCCAACTCGGCCACCACGCGGTCACGGCGCTCCACCGATGCGGGGTCGGTCTCGGCCGTGAGCGCCTGCTCCTCGATCTCCAACTGGATGATGCGGCGCAGCGCCACGTCAAGCGCCTCGGGCACCGAGTCGATCTCGATGCGCAGGCGACTGGCCGACTCGTCGATGAGGTCAATGGCCTTGTCGGGCAGAAACCGTGAGGTGATGTAGCGATCCGACATACGGGCCGCCGCCACCAGGGCGGAATCCTTGATGCGCACGCCGTGGTGCACCTCGTAGCGCTCCTTCAGCCCGCGCAGGATGCCGATGGCGTCCTCCACGGACGGCTCGCCCACCATCACCGGCTGGAATCGTCGCTCCAGCGCAGCGTCCTTCTCGATGTGCTGGCGGTACTCGTCAAGCGTGGTGGCGCCCACGGCACGCAGTTCGCCACGCGCGAGCATTGGCTTCAGCAGGTTCGCGGCATCCACCGCGCCCTCGGCCTTGCCTGCGCCCACAATCGTGTGCAGCTCATCGATGAACAGGATGATCTCGCCGTCGGCATCGGCGATCTCCTTCAGCACGGCCTTCAGGCGGTCCTCGAACTCACCGCGGTACTTCGACCCGGCGATGAGGGCCCCGATGTCGAGCGAGATCACGCGCTTGCCGGCAAGCCCCTCAGGAACGTCGCCCGCGATGATGCGCTGGGCCAGACCCTCGACGATTGCCGTCTTGCCCACGCCCGGCTCACCAATGAGCACCGGGTTGTTCTTGGTGCGACGCGAGAGCACCTGGATAACCCGCCGCACCTCCTCGTCACGACCGATTACCGGATCGAGCTTGCCCTGGGCCGCGGCGTCGGTGAGGTCGCGTCCGTACTTCTCAAGGGACTGGTACTTCTCCTCGGGATTTGGGTCGGTCACACGGGCCGATCCGCGCACCTGGCGCAGCGCGTTCATGAGCGACTCGCGGGTGACGCCGGCATCCAGCAGTACCTGCCGGGCCGTGCCACCGTCCTCCACCAACGCCAGCAACAGGTGCTCGGTGCTGATGTATTCGTCTTGCAGCGTGGCGGCTTCCTCGCCAGCACGGCGCACCACTGCACGAAATGCAGGTGCGAATTCCACGGTGACGTTGGCGCCGCTCACCGACGGGCGTGCCTCGACGGCGGACTGCGCCCCGGCGCGCAGCGCACGCGGGTCGGCCCCGGCGCGCTCCACGATGGGTTGCACCACGCCCTCGGGCTGGTCGAGCAGCGCAAGCAGCAGGTGCTCGGGCTCCACCAACTGGTTGCCCCGGGTCTCCGCCAGGGTCTGGGCGCCTGCGAGTGCCTCACTCGCGCGCACGGTCGGCTTGTCGATGGCCATCAGCGTGACCTCCTCGGGTCGCGAACAGTGACGGGGCGCGGCACCGGGCGGAGCCCCGCGGGAATGACTGGTGCCACGCGCACCGCGGGGGGACCCCCGACATGGCGCACGTGGACGATCTCGTGGGACATCGCGCGGCGGGCTGCATCGGCAGCGCGTGCGGCGTCCCTGGCCTGGGCGTCGAGTTCGCGCTCAAGTTCACGCACCCGCGTGATGGCGCGCTCAAGCTCACGCTCCAGCCCGAGCACGCGCTCGATGCCTGCCAAGTTCAGACCGCTTTCCGACAACGACTGGATACGACCCAGCCGGGCGAGGTCCACCTGTGAGTAGAGGCGTGTATGCCCCTTGCTGCGGCCCGGACTCACCAGCCCGCGGCGTTCATACATGCGAAGGGTTTGCGGGTGCATGCCGGCCATCTCGGCGGCGATGCCGATCATGAACACCGGGCGCGAGTCGTCGCGAGACCCGCTCATGTGAACAGCCTCGCCCGCGGGTCGTCGGTGTCGAGATCTGAGAACGCGCGCAGCGCCTCCGCCTGCTCATCGGTGAGCGACGACGGAACAGTGACCCTGATCTTGGCCAGCAGCGATCCGCTTCCCTTGCCATTGAGCTTGGGAGCGCCCTTCCCCGGCACTCGCAGGGTACGACCGTCCTGGCTGCCGGCGGCCACGGTGATGGCGACGCGGCCGTCAAGTGTCGGTACCTCCACCTTGGCCCCAAGCGCCGCCTCGGCAAACGTGATGGGTACCTCGATCACCAGGTCGTCGCCCTTGCGCGTGAAGATGGCGCTCGGCATCACCCGGGTGACCACGTGCAGGTCGCCGGCGGGACCACCGCGCATACCCGCGCCGCCCTTGCCCTTCAACTTGATGCGGGTGCCGTCCTTGGCCCCGGCGGGGATACGCACACGAATGCGCCGCTCCACCACTCGGGTGCCGGTACCTCGGCAGTCCGGACACGGGTCGTCAATGACCGTGCCCTGCCCACGGCACTGCGGGCACTCCTCAGGAATTGAGAAGCCACCCACATCGTGGGTGACCGATCCACGGCCATCGCAGGCCGAGCACAGCCGTGGGGAGCTTCCGGCACGGGCCCCGGATCCGGAACACGTTGCGCATGCCTCCTGGCGTTCGAGCGTGACGGGTACCTCGGCACCCGCCATCGCCTGGTCGAACGACAGCGTGACCTCCACCTCGAGGTCCTGACCCCGACGCGCCGTCTGCCGACGGGCACCGCCCCGGCGGCCACCGGGAGCGCCGCCCCCGAACATCGATCCGAATATGTCGCCGAAGCCGGCTGCCCCGCCTCCACCGCCACCCATGCGCGCGGAGCCACCACCCATACGCAGCATCTGCTGCTCGGCGTCGTACTCACGGCGCTTTTCCGGGTCGGAGAGGACATCGTTGGCGTGGGAGATCTCCTTGAAGCGCTCCTCGGCCTTCGGGTCGTCCGGGTTGGCGTCGGGGTGGTGCTTGCGCGCCAGCGATCGATAGGCCTTCTTGATGGCCTCGTCGTCAGCGCTCTGGGCAACCCCCAGGACGTCGTACGGGGACTTCTCGCTCAGGGTGCCCCCCCATCACCGCCGGACACGACCACCCGGGCCGGCCGGATGACCGTGTCGGATAGCCGGTACCCGCGTTCCACCACGGCCACGACCGTGCCAGCCGGATGATCCGGTGACGGCACGCTCTGCACGGCCTCGTGCACGGTGGGATCGAATTGCTCACCGGCCGCCGGGATCTCCTGCACCCCGCGACCAGCGATGAGGCCCCCCAGTTGCTGGCGCACCATGTCCACGCCGGCGACGATGCCGGATGCGCCCTCGTCGCCCGCGGCCACAAGAGCCTCCAGCGCGCGCTCGAGATTATCGAGTACCGGCAGGAGCTCACCCACCAGATCGCGCACGCCCGCCTCCTGAAGAAGGGGACGCTCGCGCTCCATGCGCTTGCGGTAGTTGTCGAAGTCGGCCCGTGTGCGCTGGAGCTGGTCGAGGTACTCGTCACGCTCCGTCGCCACGCGCGTCATCTCATCATCTGTCGTCTCCACGCCCTCGGGCCCCGCGGCCGCCGCCTCATCGGCGGTGACCTCGGGGTCCTCGGGAGCGAACTGATCGTTGGTGTGATCGGTCACGGGATGTCCTAGGCCTTGCCGGCCGTGTCGTCCTCGTCGATGACCTCATAGTCGGCGTCCTCGACGGTCTCATCGCCGCCGTCGGCCGTCTGCTGCTCGGCCGCCGCCCGCTGGTAGACCTGCTCGGACATCTTGTGGAGCGCCTGGGTAAGCACCTCGGTGGCCGCCTCGATGGCCTCGGGGTCCTCGCCCTCCTGAACGGTCTTGGCGCCCTCGACGGCCGCCTCGATCTCCGCCTTCAACTCGGCGTCCACGGCGTCGCCGTGATCCTTCAACTGACGCTCGGCCTCATGCACCCGGGCTTCGGCCTGGTTGCGCGCATCGGCCACGCGACGCAGTCGCTTGTCCTCGTCGGCGTGCGACTCGGCCTCGTTCACCATCTGCTTGACCTCGTCGTCGCTCAGGCCACTCGAGCTCTTGATCTCGATGGTCTGCTCGATGCCCGTACCGCGGTCCTTGGCGGACACATGCACGATGCCGTTGGCGTCGATGTCAAACGTGACCTCGACCTGCGGCACGCCACGCGGTGCCGGCGGAATCCCGGTGAGGCTGAAACGGCCGAGCGTGCGATTGAAGCTCGCCATCTCACGCTCGCCCTGCAGCACGTGGATCTCCACCTGGTTCTGGTTGTCCTCCGCCGTGGAGAACACCTCGCTCTTCTTGGTTGGGATGGTGGTGTTGCGCTCAATGAGACGCGTGAACACACCGCCCTTGGTCTCGATGCCCAGCGACAGCGGGGTCACGTCGAGAAGCAGCACATCCTTGACCTCACCGGCAAGCACACCGGCCTGAATGGCGGCACCCACGGCCACGACCTCGTCCGGGTTGACGCCCCTGTGGGGCTCCTTGCCCGTCAGTTCGGTGACGCGATCCTGCACGGCCGGCATACGGCTCATGCCACCCACGAGCACCACGTGCTCAATGTCCTTGCCGGTGACGCCGGCATCCTCAAGCGCCTGCTTGGTGGGCCCCTCAAGGCGCTGCAAGAGGTCGTGCGTGAGCTCCTCAAACTTGGCCCGCGTGAGCGAGAGGTCGAGGTGCTTCGGACCCGATGCATCCGCGGTGACGAATGGCAGGTTGATGGCGGCCTGCGTGGTGGTCGAGAGTTCGATCTTCGCCTTCTCGGCAGCCTCGTACAGGCGCTGCAGGGCCATGGGGTCATTGGCCAGATCGATGCCCTGCGACTGCTTGAACTCAGCCACCATCCAGTCGACGACGGCCTTGTCGAAGTTGTCGCCACCCAGATGGTTGTCACCGTTGGTCGACTTGACCTGGAACACGCCATCGCCGATCTCGAGGATCGACACATCGAACGTGCCGCCACCGAGGTCGAACACGAGAATGGTGCGCTCGGTCTCCTTGTCGAGGCCATACGCCAGCGCAGCCGCGGTGGGCTCGTTGATGATGCGCTTGACCTCGAGGCCCGCGATGGTGCCGGCGTCCTTGGTCGCCTGGCGCTGGGCATCGTTGAAGTAGGCGGGCACGGTGATGACCGCGCCGTCCACCGGCTCGCCGAGGTAGGCCTCGGCGTCGGCCTTCAACTTCTGAAGGATCATCGCGCTGACCTCCGGCGGTGACCACTCCTTGTCGCCGGCCTTGATGCGCACGTCGCCGCTGGGTCCGGGGACCACCTCATACGGCACGATCGTCATCTCTTCATTGACCTCGCTGAACGCGCGGCCCATGAAGCGCTTGACGCTGAACACGGTGTTCTGCGGGTTGGTCACCGCCTGGCGACGTGCCACGGCGCCCACAAGGCGCTCGCCGCCAGATGTAAAGGCCACCACAGACGGCGTCGTACGACCGCCCTCCGCGTTTGGGATGACCTCGGGCTCTCCGCCTGTGAGGACGGCCATTGCCGAGTTTGTCGTACCGAGGTCGATTCCGATCGTCTTGCCCATCTGTGTTCCCGCCTCCTGTTTGCCGCTCCGCCGAAAGGTGAATGAATACGAGTCGCATCATGAAACATGAGCCGCCTCATATCAAGTCGTATTCGTTACGAAACAGCAAAGAATAGGGCCCCGTCTCCGGGACCCTTCAATTGCTGTCGAGATGACGGGCGGGCGAGGTGTTCGCCTGCGGACTACCGCAGCGGTCGGTTTCGGGCGGGCGCGGTGTTCCACTGCCGACAAC
>JBMOGE010000082.1:0-7045 GCA_049318525.1 Miltoncostaeaceae bacterium | reverse complement strand
GGGTGGCGTGGGTGATGATGGCGCTGCCAAGACCGGGGGCGCCTGCGCCCGGCCCGGAGCCGTCGTCGGTGACCACCACGACAGTGCGCCCGTCGGGGGCCTCGGACACCTCCACGCGCGCGTGCCGTGCACCGCCATGGATATAGGCGTTGTTCAGGCACTCCTCAATCACCGCATCCGCGGCCTCAACCTGGCCCGGCACGAGCGCCGGCAGCGCAGCGGGCAACTGCACGTCGAGCAGGCCCAGCCAGCGGGCGCGCAGGTCGTCAAGCACATCGGTGAGGCTCGGCTCGGCGACAGATGGCGGTGGCACGAAATCGGCATCGAGCGCGACGCGGGCATCCTCAAGCGCCCGATGCAGTGCCGTGCGATCGCCGCCCTTCACCGCCTCGTCAATGGCGATTGATGCGGCGACGAGGCCGGGCTGCACCGTGCTGTGCACGTGCTGCGCCACGTCCCTGGAGAGCCTGGCGTTGGCCTCTTCGAGCACGCGCTGGTCAACCTCCGCCTCGCGCCGCGCCTCCTGCAGGCCCACCACCACTGCACCCGCGGAATCGCGAGCAGTCAGCAGCACGGAGCCGGCCAAGGTGACCGAGAAGAAGAACACAAGCGCCGAAAGCGCCCCGGCCCCCGACGCAATCGCGACAACGCGGGGGTCGAGCCAGCCGGACGGGGACGCCCACACCACGAGCAAAGCCACCGCGACGGCGGCCACCGTGATGACCAGCGCGAGCCGCCGCAGCCGGGCGATACACATACGTCCGATCCTGAAGACGATGGCCGCCCAGAGAATGAACACCGCAGCGGTAAGCAACCCACCCGCAGGCCGCACGCCCCACACTGCGCTGGACCGTGCAATGCTGAGCCAGAGCGCGACGACGGCCAACGGGACGATGGGCAGCGGGTGTGCCCGCATCGAGATGCTCAGCACCTCGCGCCACGACACCGAGTCGGGTATGTCCTGAGAGGATCGCCACACCTCGTGCCCGGAACTGCGCACCGACGTGCGGGCCGTGTCGCGAAGGGCGTCGGCAGCCCGCGCAGGGGAGGCGGCGTCGTCAGACGTAAGGGCGCGCGCGAGAAGTTCGTCTGCTGCCGCGCGTGAGCCGCTCGACATGGTGCGGGCATCCTCAACGGCGCCCGCAAGCGTGGCTGCCAGAGCGCCCGATGCCACCAGCGCGGACGCCCGGGCGTCAACGAGCGCGCGCAGCACGCGCGTGCGCTCATCCGCGTACCACCGTCGCAGGCCCACCACGTAGACCGACAGCAGGTAGATGGGAATCAATGCAGGGCGCAGCAGAAGCACCTCGCGGATGGAGACCCCCGATGGCAGGCCCTGGGGGAGCACTGCAAATTCAAGGGCCAAGGCCGCCAGCGTGACCACGGGAATTGCCACAGCCACAGTGATGAGCATTCCCAGGGGAATGAGCCGGCCAGGGAAGTGCGTGGCAGCCACCCGACCGGCAACAACGAACACCAGCCCCACCAGCACCACGATGGGCACCAGATTGAACGCCAGCAGCCCTCGCCCTTCATCGGCATTCACCACCGCCGACACCGACGCGATGACCATCATCACAGCGAGAATCAGGAACGTCGGGAGGGCAAACGCTGCGCTGCCTCGCAGGATGTCGCGGGCAGGCGGGGTCTGCGCGGCGTTACCTGGCTTCGGGTCCACCCTGCGCGCCGATCAACCGGTAGTACTCACGCGTGATCATGACACGCTGATTCCGACTGGCATCGTTGGTGATGTCGAGCTGCTTGGCGATACGCGCAATGAGGTGCTCCACCGACTTGACCGCCACAACGCGGCGCTCGGCGATCTCGGCGTTGGTGAGCCCCTCAGCCACCATGCGCATTGTCTCGATCTGCACGTCAGTGAGGCCGTGGTCGGCGGCCGCTTGCGCCGCAATCTGCCGCGCCCCGGGCTGGGCGCGCTGAATAGCGCGGTCGATGGCGTGGCGCACCACCATCACGTCATTCACATCGCTCTTCACCACGTATTCGGTGCCGGGCGGAATCTGCAGCAGCTTGCCGCCCACCAGGCGGGGGTCGGAGTACGCGGTGAGCAGCACCACGCCCACGTCGGGATTGGCGGTGCGGGCGGCATGGGCAAGGGCAATGCCGTTGGGGCCGTGACCCAGATCAAGGTCAGTGACCAGGGCGTGCACGGTGCCATTGGACAGGTGCTCGACGGCCTCGCTGACATCGGCGCAACTGGCAACCACGCGCACGCCGTGCTGGCCAAGGGCAATGCCGAGCGAGCTGCGAAGCAGCGCGTTGTCTTCCACCAGCAGCACGTTGACCATGTGCCTATAGAACTCGTAGCAGGGGCTGATGGCAACCAAATCGGCGCCCGAACGCTGCCGATAGGGGGCTAGCCCCATGCGACCGGGTGCGAGAGGGCGCACCAACGCGCGAGGGCGACCCGAAGGCCGCCCTCGCCATGCTGCATTTGCACCGCAGAATTGTGCCGCGTTCCCTGTCAGTGCACCACTTCGCCTACTCGTAGGTGAACGGTGCCGCCAGAGCGCTGGGAGGGCTGACCGGCGTGAGCTGGTGTGCGACGAAATTCCGGTTCCTCGGGCCTTGGTTTCCCAGGTTGACGTTATTGATGCACTGCGTTCCGGAAACGATCGCCTCGTGGTACCCAGAGAGCGGGTCCATGCTCGTGTAGGAGACCGAAGTGTTGCTCACGGTGAATGCGGGCATCGCCCCATAGCGAGCCGCAAAGAACGACCCGACCGGCAGGTAATTCGGTGAAGTATCCGCCACATCCTCGACGTACAAAGGCCCACTGCAGTCATTGGTGAGATAAAAGGCGACTCCGTCAGTAAAGGAGGAGCCCGCCGTTGCGACACCGGTGATGCCGCTGACGTACCAGATCCGTCCATCTACCCTGCGCCAGAAGCCATCCACCCGGCCGTTGGCCAGATTCAGGTATGGCACTGGTGCCGGGGTCACGTCGGAGACGACATTGCCGTTTGCGTCGCGAATAGTGATGCCGCCACCGCCCGAGCCGCCTGAGCCGGCTGGGCCAGCGGGGCCGGCGGGGCCGGCGGGGCCGGCTGGGCCAGCGGGGCCAGCGGGTCCCTGCGCGCCGTCCTTGCCGTCCTTGCCATCGAGACCCTTCAGCGCAGCCTGGCTCAGGTCGCTCACCTGAACAGAACCGGGCTTGATGTCCGCACCGTTGATGCTGCCGTCCTTCAGGTCGTTACCGGTGAGGCTGCCGTTCTTGACGTCGGCGCCGGTCACGCTGCCGTCTTGAATCTGCGATCCGGTGATCAGCGCGCCGGCGCCCACACCGATGCCCCCTGCGGCAATTGCCAGGGCGATGGCGGACACCACGAGGGGTGCGGATCGGCGAAGGCGGCTGTGGCCATCGCGTTCGGGTGCGGGATCGGACATGGAGGGTCTCCTGATTCGGGGTTTCTGACCACCACGGTAAGTGCTCCATCGAGCCGTGTGAACGGAACCGGCACGCACTGTCGTGCTCCCCGTACCCCCCCGGGTGCAGGTGTCGTACTACCCGTACCTGATGCCGACCTAGACTCACCCCACGATGATCAGAGTGCTCCTGCTCGAAGACGAGGCGTTGCTCCGTCTCACGCTCGCCTCAACCCTCCCCGACGACACCATGAGTGTGGTGGGGGACTACGGCGAGGCCGCAGAGGCAGTGGCTGCCGCAGACCAAACTGCGTTCGACGTGTTGGTGACCGACCTTGACCTGTCCCAGGGGCCCGGGCCCAACGGGATCGTGGTGGCCAATGTGCTCCGCCGGGCCAACCCGCGCCTTGGCGTGGTGCTGCTCACCTCCTACGCCGACCCGCGGCTGGTGGGCGCCAAGCTGAGCCAGGTTCCCGAGGGCACCGCGTACGTGCGCAAGCAGGACGTGCGCGACATCGAGACCCTTCGCACGGCAATCCGCCACGCGGCCAACCGCACGGGCGACAGCACCCCGGCCGACCTGGCGGTGACGCTCACCGACATCCAGATCGAGACCATGCGCCTGGTGGCTCAGGGGCTCACCAATGCCGAGATCGCCCGACAGCGCGTGGTGACCGAGCGGGCAGTGGAGAAGTCGCTCTCACGCATTGCGCAGAGCCTGGGACACGAGGGCGATGCCACCAAGAACCCGCGCGCGCTGATCGTGCGGGCGTACTACGAGATGGCCGGCGCCGGCAGTGCCAGCGACACGTCCTCGCCCTCGCCCGGCTGAGCTTCTCGGTGGCCGCTGGGCCACCTCGGTTCGCGTCTGGCTGATCAGTTCGGTCGCGTTGCTCCTGACGGCGCCCGGGGTGAAGACCCTGAGCGGAGCGGAGACCGACGTGATCGTGAAGACGGTCGCGCTGCAATGGCTGCTCCTGAGCGTCCTGTATGTGGGGGCGCACTTCACCATGTTCCGCAACAGCCGCACGAGCCCTGTGGCACTCCCGTGGGTCATCGCCTTCTGGCTTCTTCTGGGCATCACCAGGTTCATCACAATTCTCGTCGGCGCACGGGGCGACTCAGGTCCGCTGCACACCGTGAGCGGGGTGATCACCACCGCGGCGAGCGTGATTCCCGGCACGCTCGTCGCAGTCCTGCTTATCACCTACGTGGTCGCCGTCAACGAATGGTATGCGGGCGAACGCGCACGACTGCTGCGCTTTGAGGTGAACGCTGAGGCCACGCGACTGCGCACATCCGGCGCGCTGAGCGCGGCCCGGGCGGTGGCGACGCAGCGAATACGCACCGACCTCGAGCAACGGCTTGAGACGCTCGACAGGGCAGCATCGTCTGGCATCGACCCGGGGCTGTCGGATGCGCTACTCGATGCCGCCAGTACGTCGGTACGCCCCGCGAGCCATGCCCTGTGGGCGCAGGCCGACACGCCACCCACACGGCGCCCGGAGTTCCGTGCTCTCGAGCGCGCGAGTCTTGCCACCCCGCTCCCTGTGCTGCTGCCATTCGTCCTGTGGTTCGTCATCGCGGTGCCGAGCATCGCGATCAAGGCCACCTGGGCCAGCGCGGCCGCAGGCGCCCTGATGGCCCTTGCCGGCATGGCGGTCTTCTATGCCCTCGGCAGCGCCGCCATGCGGCGCTTCGCCCCACCGCCCCACTTCGCCCGCGCGCGCATCATCGGCATCGCATCCATCGTGGCGGCCACGCTGCCCGCGCTCACCGTGTGGTGGCTCATGGACCCGGCCGGCTACGCCTTCCTCGGCCCATCACCGTGGGCTCGTCTGGCAGTCGTCAGCACGATCATCCTGCTGACAGTGCTTGTGACCGGGGTTCAGACCGGCCTGCGCATGCAGGACGACGACATCCGCGCCCTGCGCACGCAGGTTGAGGAGACCGAGATGGAGCGTCTCGCCCTGGAAGAGGCCACCGAGCGCATGCAGCACGATCTGGCGCGGCACCTGCACAGCACCGTGCAGGCCGGGCTTGTGGCATCGGCGTACGCCATCCAGGACGCCGTGAACCGCGGAGATCAGGTGGCCCTTGAGCGGGCCATCGCCGAGGCCCGCGTCGCGGTGGCACGGGTGGATGCCGACGAGGCGCCCCCGACCACTCACGATCTGCAAGCGCTGCGCGATGCGATTGACGCGACGTGGCAGGGCATGCTCAGCATCAGTTGGGAGCTGCCCTCATCACCGCCCCCCGCCGAGTCGGTGCAGCGCATCGGCAACGTGGTGCAGGAGTGCCTGGCCAATGCATCGATCCATGGAGCGGCCAGCGCGGTAACCGTGCGCATATCGGCTGATGCCCCGTCGGGCGAGGTGGTCGTGGAGGTGGCCGACAACGGCACCGGCCTGGGCGAGGGTGCGCCGGGCCTCGGAAGCGCGGTGCTCACCGAGGCGACCGGGGGCAGCTGGACCATCGCACCCGCGCCCTCCGGTGGCGCCGAGGTGCGCGCCCGAATCACGGCCTGACCCGAGGCGGCGGCGACACGAACGCGGGCGTCAATCGGCGCACTGCGTCACCCCTGCGCGAGACGCTGCTTCGTACGTTCGGCCCATGCCGAAGAAGTACCGAGAAGTCCGCGCCGCCCTCATCGCCGCGGGGTGGGAAAAGGTTCGCCAGTCCGGATCGCACGAGACATGGAGCGGCCCAACTGGGCACGGACGCGTGGTTGTCGCCGGGAAGAACTCCGATACCGTGCCGGTAGGAATTCTGGCGTCCATTCGACGCAATACCGGACTGGAGGACATGCGATGACCGAGTACCTCGTCGTCTATGAGACCGCCGAGGACGGGGCCTGGGGTGCGTGGCTGCCCGATATCGATGGGGTGGTTGCGCTGGGCAAGACCCGTGACGAGGTGGAGAGCCGCATGCGCGAGGCGCTGGCGGCGTTCGCTGAGTACGAGCGCGAGGAGGGCCGGGAACTCCCGCCGCCTCACAACTACGCCGGGTACGCCTCGGCTCCGTAGAAAACGCGCGAGGGCGGCCCGAAGGCCGCCCTCGCTGAAACGCTCAACGGGGTAAGGAGATCAGTCCTCGCCCTGTGCCTTGGTGAAGCCGTCCTCGCCATCGAAGCGCTGAAGCTTCTCCACGTGGGCCCACATGTGCTCGGCGGCCACGGCCTGCAGGAGGTCGATCAGCTGAGCATCGTTCAGCTCGGCGGCGTCGTCGCGCAGCATAAAGCGGGCGCGCCAGGCGTCGACGGTGTCGGTCATCACGTCGTTCGGCGGGTACAGCATGGTGCCGCGCGAGTCGACCATCTTCAGGTAGAGGTCGCGCCCCTCGCAGATGCGCTCCATGCTCTGGCCGATGCTGATCTTGTCGCTGGCCGACTCGATGAAGATGTCCACGCCACATACCTGACGGGTCTTCACCTTGACGAAGTCAGGGGCAGCGCCGAGCTGCGGCAGCTTGATCGGCTTGTACTCGCGGATCTTCCAGTCCGTCGGCTTCTTACCGAGGTTCTTGATGATCTCGTTGGTGTAGCCGGTGGTGCCACCCTGACGCTCGTCGCCGACGACGTCGCGGGTCATAACCTTGCCCTCTTCGAGGGTGGTGATGACGGCGTTCTCGATGAGGGCAGCCTCTTCGAACATGTCCA
>JBMOGE010000081.1:0-7051 GCA_049318525.1 Miltoncostaeaceae bacterium | reverse complement strand
ATGACGATGACCTCGGGCGCCTCATGGGCGATTACCGCGTCGAGCGCGGCGGCCCCTTGGGCGCCATCAATGCGCCGGATCACCGGAAGCGGCCGCACGAGCGTGCCCGTGGGATCGCTCACCGCGACCCCGGTGCGCTCGCGTCCGAGGTCGAGCCCGAGGGCCTTCAACCCGCTGCTGACCTGAGCAGCTCAGACGCGCGCGTCATGGCCTCGGCCATCTTCGACGGGTCCTTGCCACCTGCCCGGGCCATGCCCGGCTTGCCGCCACCGCCGCCGCCCACAATCGGGGCGATCTCACGCATGACATCGGCCGCCGACATTCCCGCGGCGATTGCGGCGTCGTCGAAGTTGGCCACCAGCAGGGCCTTGCCGTCGGCCACAGCCCCCAGCACCAGGGCTGCACCGTTGCCCACCGACTGCTTCACACGATCGGTGATGGACAGGAGTTCGTCCATGTCGGAGGCCTCGATCTCAATGGCCAGCACGGAAACATCACCGATGCGTTCGGCGCCGGCGGCAAGCCCAGCGACATCCACGCGGCCCGACCGGGACTTCTTCAGGTCGGCCTCAAGGCGCCGGATGCGCTCGTCGCGGGCCTCCACCTCAGCCTCAAGGGCCTTCGCGCGGCCGCGCAGGTGGTCGAGTGCAGCGAGCCCGGTGACAGCCTCGATGCGACGGGTGGCTGCGCCGGTGCTGCCCTCCGACACAATGACGAGCGGGCCGATCTCCCCCGTGCGCGACACGTGGGTTCCGCCGCACAGCTCCTTCGAGAAGTCCCCGGCCTGCACCACGCGTACGTACTCGCCGTACTTCTCCTCAAACAGGCCCACGGCACCGAGGTCATCGGCATCCGCGCGGGCCATCACCTCGGCGCGAACCGCGGTGTCCTCCTCAACCCGTGCGTTCACGTTCCGCTCGATCTCCTCAAGCACGTCGGGCTCGATACGCCCGCGGTGCGAGAAGTCGAAGCGCAGCTTGTCGGGGCCCACGTACGAGCCGGCCTGGCGCACGCCATCTCCAAGTGCGCCGCGAAGCGCCCAGTTGAGCACGTGTGTGGCTGTGTGATTTGCCTGCGTGGCGTGGCGCCGGGCGCTGTCCACTGTCGCCGTGACCTCAGCGCCCACGGGAAGATCGCCAGTGACTCTGAGGCGCAGCACCTGATCGTCACCGAGCCGCAGTACGTCGATGACCTCGGCGCTGCCGCCGTTGCCCACAAGCACCCCGTGGTCGGAGACCTGGCCGCCGCCCTCGGCATAGAAGGGCGACTGCTCGATTTTGGCGAGGGCTTCATCCCCCTCGGTGGTGGCGATGGCGCTGATGCGGGTGACCACTTCCATGTGGTCGTACCCCACGAACTCAGTGGCCGCCGACGACTGCGCGAGCGATTCGGCACGGGCACGGTCGGCGCCGCCGCCCTTCTTGCCGGCCGCACGTGCGCGATCGCGCTGCTCGGTCATGAGGCGGCCAAAGCCCTCCTCATCAACCTGCAGGCTGTGCTCCTCGGCAGCGTCGCGCGTGAGGTCGAGCGGAAATCCGAAGGTGTCGTGCAGGCGGAATGCATCGTCGCCAGCGATGACGCCAGCTGCTCGCGAGCGGTCGAGCACCTCACCGAGCAACTTGGTGCCCTGCTCGAGTGTGCGCGCAAACTGCTCCGCCTCGGCGCCGATGACATCCTCCACGGTGGAGCGCTCAGCGGCGATCTCGGGGTAGGCGTCGCCGTAACCGTCGGCGACCGCCTGCACGAGACCCACAACGCGGGCGGGCTCCAGCCCCAGATATGCACCCTCGCTGACGGCACGTCGGATGATGCGGCGAAGAACGTAGTCGCGGCCCTCATTGCCCGGGCGCACGCCGTCGGATGCGAGAAACGTCATCGCCCGGCCATGGTCAGCCAGCACGCGCATGGCGCGATCCACACGCGGATCTGTGTTGTAGGTACGCCCAGAGGCCTGCTCGGCCCACGCGATGAGCGGGCGGAAGCCGTCGGTCTCGAACACCGTCTGCTTGTCCTGGAGAATCGCCGCAAGGCGCTCAAGGCCTGCGCCGGTGTCGATGTTCTTCGCGGGCAGGGTGGTGAGCGTGCCGTCCTCGGCGCGGTCGTACTGCATGAAGACCAGGTTCCAGAACTCGAGGAACCGATCGGTGCCCGTCACGGGGCCACCCTCGGGGCCGAATGACGGCCCGCGATCGAGATAGAGCTCGGTATTGGGGCCGCACGGGCCAGTGGGCCCGGCCTTCCAGAAGTTGTCGGCCTCGCCCAGACGCTGAATGCGGTCGCGGGGAATGCCCAACTCGACCCAGCGCTCAAGCGCCTCGTCGTCGGCCGGCACGCCATCCATGCCCTCGAAGACGGTGATCCAGATCTGTTCGGGGTCGAAGCCCAGCACCTCGGTGCTGAGCTCGAAGCCGAAGCGGATGGCGTCGTCCTTGAAGTAGTCGCCAATGGAGAAGTTGCCGAGCATCTCGAAGAATGTGAGGTGCCGGGCGGTACGCCCCACCTGGTCGATGTCGAGAGTGCGGAAGCACTTCTGCGCGCTGGTCATGCGTGCCGCGGGCGGCTCCGACATGCCGAGGAAGTACGACTTGAGGGGCTGCATCCCCGCAATGGTGAGCAGCACTGATGGGTCGTCCTCAAATGGGACGAGCGAAGCGGAGGGGATCCGGAGATGCCCCTCGCGCTCGAAGTAGCGGAGGAAGCCCTCACGGATCTCGGCGGTGGTCACGCGGGGCAATGTACCAGCGGTCGGTCGGACCGCTGCCGGTTGGGTGCGGGTGCTACCAGGTGCGGGCCCGCGCCCGCACTTCCCGAAGCTCATTGTCGAAGGCCCGCTCGGCCCGCTTTCCGGCGCGCGCGCCGTCTACAAGGGCTTCCTGGGCATCCTGCAGCATTCCCTCAGCTTCATCTCGCACAATCACGGGCCACCGGGCCGGGTTACGGTCGCGCCGGGTGAGCCAGGCCACCAGAAGACCAACGGCCACGATGAGCGCGCGCATCAGTCGTTCTTCGTGTCAGCTGCCGTGGGGTACGGGCTCTCGTGCTTCACGGGTCCGCTCGCAGGACGCCCGGCCGCACGGCGTGCCTTGAAGCTGCGAAGCGCCTCGCTGGCCGATGCAGTGAAGCCCGACAGCGCACGCGCCGGTGCCGACACAGCGCCGGAGACGGTGCTGGCAGCCTTCTCGGCGCTCTTCGTGGCGCCCACGGCGCTCTGCATGATGTCGTCAACGTGACCCAGTTGGTCATTCACGCCGTCAACGGTCGTCTGCACGCGTGTGAGGATCGGCACGGTCTCGTCGGTGAGCTCCTCGACCGAGGTGTCGAGCTGCCCGAAGAGTCCGCCGAGGCGGAAGAACATGTAGAAGAGCCCGGCCCCCACGAGGACCAGGAAGATGGCCAACGCAAGGTTGGCGACGTCAGACCAATCCATCTATTCCTCCGTGCTGTTCTCCCGCGCGGGTGCACGGGTGATTCGTCCTGCGGCCACGAGACGCCCCTCGTCATAGAGGGCCGCGGTCTGCCCCGGGGCAACTGCCTCGGCGACGTCCTCGAGCACCACCTCCCCCGAATGCGCGCCCGTCATAACGATGCGGCCCCGGAGTGGGCGCCCATGATGCCGTATCCGGACGTCGAGTGTGCGATCGGGCGCGGAATGAATCACAAGATCATCGACCTGGATAACCCGCGCGGCCAGATCGGCCCGCGTACCCACGACCACGCGATTCGCCGCGGCGTCGGTGGAAACCACATACATGGGCTCTTCCGCAGCGATTCCGAGGCCCTTCCGCTGCCCCACCGTGTAGCGCCAATGGCCATCGTGCGACCCCACGATGCGTCCGCCCACGTCCACGATCTCGCCGGGCTGGGCGGTCATTCCGGCATTGCGCTCAAGGAATGGTGCGTATCCGCCCACCCCCACAAAGCACACGTCCTGACTCTCCACCGCATCCGCCGCAGGCAGGCCGCCTTCAGCAGCAAGTGCACGCACGTGGTCCTTCTGAAGATCCCCAAGCGGCAGGAGCAGGCGCGCCACCACCTCTGGGCGCAGACGGGCCAGCATGTAGCTCTGGTCCTTCGTCGTGTCTGCCGCTGCGGCCAGCACCCGGGTTCCGTCCTCCATCTGCGCCACGCGGGCGTAGTGCCCTGTGCTGAGAAGCGTCGCGCCCACGAGTGCGGCGGCCTCATCGAGGATGCGAAACCGCACCTCTCCGTTACAGGTGATGCATGGGTTGGGCGTGATCCCGGCGCGGTACCCGGCGATGAAGTCCTCAACAACCTCGGCACGGAAGCGCTCGGAGGCGTCGATGACCAGATGCGGAATACCGAGCGCCGCGCAGGTCTCGCGTGCAAGGCGAACGGTTTCAGGTGCGCAGCACGAGCGCTCGGCACGAGCCGCCCCGGGGTCGTGCCACAGCCGCATGGTCACCCCCACCACCTCAAACCCCTGGTCAACGAGCAGCATGGCCGCCACGGCGCTGTCCACCCCACCGCTCATCGCAACCGCGACACGCTTTTGACACAGCGACTGACCCCCATGGGGGTCTGACCCCAGTGTGGCCCCGGCAACCAGGTCTGACCCCGCGCCATCTCCCATCCCAGCGTTGATTTCGGGCATGACACGCTTTTGACACAGCGACTGACCCCCATGGGGGTCTGACCCCAGGGGGGGTACGAGCCGGTCCGTGTGCCAGTGCTCTATTGCGTTTGTGACTGCATCTGCCACCACGTCCACTCCGTGGCGGCGCTCCGGGCCCAGGCCCCCGAGATCGGCGTCGAGCGATGTTGCTGATATCCGCATCGCGTTGTCCATTGATGCGCCACGCAGGCGCTCGCAGGCCGCTGACGCTGCTGCAGTGGTGGCGCCGCATCCGCGCACACGGAAGCCCGCGTCGGTCACCATTCCATCGCTCACGGTGATCTCGATGATCGCGACGTCGCCGCACGCCTCTGCGCCGGCCTCGCCGGTGGCATCGGCGTGCACAAGGCCGCCGGCCCCCACTGGGGAACCGAGGTGCCGCATTGCCTTTGTCGGATACGGGGGCATGAACCGACGGTATCAGGCGAAATAATGCTCCACCGTGCCGCCCCGGGGCGTGATCCGAACCTGCTCAAACAGGTTGGGTCTCGGGCGGGACCTCGCAATGTGCGGCCCCGACTCCATGACCCTGGTCACGAGATACGGCTCGGAACTAAGTCCGGTTGCAAACACGGTCGAGCAACAACAACCGTAGACCCCACCCAGACCAGTTGCAACGAATCGAGGTGGAGTCCCGACGACCTATTTGCCGTACTGCGCGCGGTTCTCGGCGATCAACCCGCTGACCCCCTGCACGAGATCAGAGTTGGCCGCACGACGGCGGGGCATGCTCACGAATCGCCCTTCTCAGGGGGCGGCACGGTGCTCTTCACCGACAGATCCCGAAGCTGGATGTCGTCCACCCCGGCAGGGGCCCCGGTGAGAGGGTCGGCACCGGTGGCGGTCTTGGGGAATGCAATGACGTCACGGATGCTCGTCTCACCGGCCAGCAGCATCACCAGTCGGTCGAGACCGAGGGCAAGGCCCCCGTGCGGCGGAGCCCCCAGACGTAGCGCCTTCAGCAGGAATCCGAAGCGGTCGTCAGCCTCCTCGGCGCTTAAGCCGATGCACTCAAACACCGCCGACTGCACCTGCTGATCGTGGATACGGATTGACCCGCCACCGATCTCGAGTCCGTTCAGCACCACGTCGTAGGCGAGACTGCGCACGCTTCCCGGATCGGTGCCGAGCTTGTCCACGTCGTCGGGGTGTGGTGCCGTGAATGGATGGTGCAGGGAGTCCCAGCGGTTCTCGCCGGCGTTCCAACCCACCAGCGGGAAGTCCTCGACCCACAGCGGTGCCCACACGCCCTCGGGGATGAGGTCCCAGCGCTCGGCAAACCGGGCGCGCAGGGTGCCGAGCACCTCAGACGCCACCTGCTCGTCGTCGGCCACCAAGGTGATGAGGTCGCCGGGCACCGCACCGAAATCTGCGATGAGGCCATCGAGAAACTTGGCCACCGGGGAGCGCAGCGTGCCGTCCTCCTGCACGATCGCCCACACCAAGCCCTTCGCACCAAGTGCCTGGGCCTCGGCCATCAGCTCGTCGCCATCCTTGCGCGACACACCCTCACCGGCGCCGGGCACCACCAGCCCGCGCACCACTCCCCCGCCGTCAACCACTCCCTTGAACACCGCAAAGTCGGTGGCGCCGGCAGCGTCGGTCCAGTCCTGGATCTCCATTGCAAAGCGCAGGTCGGGACGGTCGCTGCCATAACGGCGCATGGCCTCGTGGTACCCCATACGCGGGAATGGCGTGGGGATCTCGATGCCCGCCTCGGCGAAGCACGCGACCAGCACCTGCTCGGTGAGGTCCTCGATGTCCTGGGGCTCAACGAACGATGCCTCGATGTCGAGCTGCGTGAACTCGGGCTGGCGGTCGGCGCGCAGATCCTCGTCACGGAAGCAGCGGGCAATTTGGTAGTAGCGCTCCAACCCGCCCACCATGAGCAGCTGCTTGAACAGCTGGGGGCTCTGCGGAAGGGCGTACCAGTTGCCCTGGCTCAGACGCGAGGGCACCAGGAAGTCGCGTGCGCCCTCGGGCGTGCTGCGCGTGAGCACCGGGGTCTCAACCTCAAGAAAGCCGTCGTCGTCGAGCACACGCCGCATGGCCCGCGCCACACGGGCGCGCAGTTCGAGAGCCGCGAGCCGCCGGGGCCGGCGCATGTCGATGTAGCGGTAGGTGAGCCGCAGTTCCTCCGACGGCTCAGTCGTCTCGTCCTCCACGCTGAACGGCACCGGCTCGGTCTCGGCCAGACGATCCAGCTCGGTGACCGCCAGCTCCACCGATCCGGTGGGAATGCGTGGGTTGATGGTGGCATCGGAACGCGCCACCACGGTGCCGGCCACGCTGATGACGTCCTCCAGGTGCAGGCGCTCGGCAGCCGCGTGTGCCTCCGGGGCCTTCTCGGGGTGGAATACCAGCTGCAGCATGCCGCTGCGATCGCGCAGGTCGATGAAGATGATGCCGCCGTGATCA
>JBMOGE010000080.1:0-7300 GCA_049318525.1 Miltoncostaeaceae bacterium | reverse complement strand
GCGCCCTTAAACCCGCCGTCGGTGGCGATCTTCATGCCCGTGGCGCCGTCGGGCCACGAGAGGGAGAGGGTCACGTCGGGGTCACGCGTAAAGCGGTCACCATCGTTGATGGTGACGCCCGCGTCGCCCGAGGGTGGTGTCTTTCGCAGTTCAATTGGCGCGGAGTCGGTTGCAGTGCGGCCACCCGGGGCGGTGACCTCAACCGCAACTCTCATGGTTTTGGTGGGCCGCACCCGCACCACGGCCACCGTGCCGGTGTCGGTGTCAAATGTGCCGTTGCCGTCGGTGTCCCACGAGTACGTGAGCGGGCTGCCGTTGGCGATGGCCGCGCGGGCGCTGACGTCGACCGGGTTCCCGGCGATGACATACCGCGGTGGGTTCACCAGGGCCACGCTGGGCGTGTCGGCCACCGTGATGTGGGCCAGAGGCGAGTCGCTGGCATTGCCCAGCAGGTCGGTGGCCCGCACCGCCACGGTGTGTGGGCCGTCGGGGAGCAGCAACGGATCGAGCGATGCGCTGCAGTCGCCCCCGCATTCGCTGGCGCCACGCTGCGCCTGCATGGTGCCGTCGAGCAGCAACTGGTAGCCGTCCAGGCCGACGCCACCATCGGTCGAACGCGACCACGTAATCGCGGTGCTGCTCCGCTGGGGCTCACCATCCGTAATGACGCTGGGCTCGCTGGGCGGCGTGCGGTCAACGCGGAAGTCGGCCGTCGGGAGGTAGCCCCCGGACCAACTGCACGACGAACCACTGCAGATGTGGTCACTCTCCACGTAGATGCGCGCCGTGTACGCGCCATCAGCCAGCGACGGCCACGTGTACGACGACTCACGGCCAACACCAAACGTGTCCGAACTCCCTGCGTAGCGGCCGCCAACCCGCAGCTCGGCCCTGCCAGTGCCAGAGGAGAACCCCGGCGTAAAGCGCGCGGTGGCCCCCGCCTGCCCCGTCCATGGCACACCCGCCACCATGACCGCCGGGTCTATCCACACGCTCGACTGCTGGCCAAGGGCAGCCGGGGTAGCCGTCATCGCCGTCAGTGCCGCCGCGGCAAGGGCCACACGTGTTGATCGGTTCATCTGTGCCTCCGGTGCATTTCGCACCGCAGGGAGCGGTGCTGCGAGGGGGTCACGTGGGGATGGTGGTGGCCTTACAGGCCCGTCACGCAATCGACGCAGTGCGACACACCCGTGCAACGCCACGAGCGATACACCGCAGTCCACATGGACAGCCCACCAGGGACCACCGCGTGGCAGGTCAACTGGCACGCCGAGGCGATGCTGGAACTGAAGGCCCTCATGGATATGCGGGAGGCCCGCGCAATCGCAGATGCCATCGCCAAGTTGCAGGTTGAAGGGCCGATGCTTGGGTGGCCACACAGCAGCGCTGTTCGTGGACCGCTCGGCCGCGGACTACGGGAACTGCGACCGCGCGCAGGGCGATCGCGTTGGCGGCCAATCTACGAACGAACAGGGGCGAACCACCTGACGGTTCTCTCGATCGCGCCGGAAGCCGTGATCGACCCACGGGGCTTTAGGCAAGGCATTCAGCGAGCGAGCGCTCGTCGCGATGAAGGGAGGCAGTAATAACTCCGCTGTTATCATCTGCTGGTATGCCCACCGCGAAACGCCCAACCACGGTGCCGCACGACGAGGTGCTGGCCGACTTGCTCGCGACGAACTCAGCGTTTCGCACCGAGTTCGAGCGGGCGAAGCTGGCAAGCGCCATCGCCCTTGCGGTGTTCACCTATCGCACCGACCGTGGCCTTTCGCAGCGCGCGCTTGCCGACATGCTCGGCATGCGCCAGCCGCAGGTGGCCCGCATGGAGGCCGGCGAGGTGAACCCGACCATGGACACGCTCACCCGGCTTTCCAAGGCACTCGGGCTGCACGTGACCATTCGCATCACGCCCGACGACCCCAGCCCCGGCTTGGCCCCCATCGACTCCGCATTCACCACGGTCACCGTGGCGCAACCGGCCATCTCGTAGCGCGGCACACCATCGACATCGGCTCCGCCCGGGCCTACTTGACCGCGTACACCCGGGTTGCCGCCGCGACGACCACGGGGCCCTTGCGCCCCTGAACCGTGACCGACCATCTGCCCTTGGGCAGCGTGATAGTGCACCGCTGGCGCTTGGCGCCCTTCACCTTGGCAGCCACGCAGCGCCCCTTGCGGGTACTGGCCTTGCCCTTCGTGGCGACGGCCGACATGCGGTAGCTGGTGACGGCGGGGGCCGGGGTGACGATTGCGCGCACCGTGCGGCGGGCGCGGCTCCACTTGGCCACAAGCGCGGCAGGCAGGGCGACAGGCAGGGCGGCACCGGCAGAGCCGGAGGCCGTTGACGTGGTGGTGAACCGCGCATCAGTGCCGGTGGTGGTGCCAACCGAATTGGTTGCCACCACGCGCACGTCGTAGGCCGTGGCCGGTGCGAGGCCATCAATGCGCACCGATGCCAACTGGTCGGCAACTCCCGAACCTGCGTCGAGCGGGGCGGTACTCGTGTACGTGCCGGCACCCTGAGGGCGGTACTGCACGGTGTAGCTGGTGGCTGCGTAGCCGGGGTTCACATTGACCGCGACCGTTGCCCCACCAGTGGCAATGTCCGACACCGAGGGTGTGGCCACCACGGGCGCGAGCGTGCTCTCACCCGCACCGATGTCGTTGGCGGGGCCAATGGGCCTGGGCCTTCCGTACATGTCGGTGGTGCCGCAGCCAAGGGTGCAGCCGGCGTTGATCACCGGCGACGCCGGCCCGAACAGCCAGTTGCCGTTGAACGCCGTGTCGTCAGTGATGGCCGGGATGGCAGCCAGGTTGCCCAGGCCGAAGGTCATCGTCGCATTGGGTGCCCCCACCACGCTGAGCCCGCCGCCGGTGCCCGAGGCCGGGATCCACGAGTTGGAGATGGCCATCGACACCGAGGTGCAATGCGAGAAGCTCGGCGGCACCCGCTCTATCTGGGCGTTGCGCAGACCACCCGTTGCGATGGTGTTGCGCACATCGAGCGCGCAGTTGGGCGTGTTGTGGTCCGCGTTGTACACGCTGATGGCGGTGCCGTTGTCCGACCTGATACTCGACCCGGTGATCGAGCCCGTCATCGCCGCCGCCACCCCAAAGATGTTGGTGCCTGTCTGCGAAATGAGCGTGTTGCTCACCGTGAGACCCGAGCCAACCAGCCCGGTGCTTGCATCGCCACGCACGTACAGCTGCACGCGATCAAAGATGGAGAGTGGCGCCGACGCGGCGTTCACCAGCTGCGTGGTCACGGCCGTACCCGTGATGGCGATGCGCTCGATGCGACTGCCCCCCGACCCCGAGGCGAGATGGAACTTGGTGACGTTGTCGGCTTCGCCGCCGTCGGCAAACGCCGGGAAGATGATGAACGCCCACGGGGTGGCCCCGCTGTACACGCCATCGGGCCCCGAGATGTTCAGCCGGTAGTAGACGGTGAGCTTGGAATTCTCGGTGTACTCGCCGGCAGCCAGACGTACGTCGTCGCCAGGTGACGGGCGGTTACCAGAGGCCCCTTCCACTGCGAACCGCAGCGTGCAGGGGGCGGCGGCCGGGCAGGCTCCAGAGGAGGCCCCACCGTCGGGGACCGCGTAGCGAACAGCCGCGTTTGCGGCGGCGGGCAGCAGGAGCGCCGCGGCGCTGCACAGGATGATGGCCCGAAGGGGGGTTGGCACCTTCACTGAACGAACCTCGCTGGTGAGGAGACGGGTAGCGCATTTCTCCTCCGGAAGCGTAGTCGGGTTTTCCGTAACCGGCGAGACAGGCGGGGTGGTGTTGCGTGGTGCAACTACCCCCCCACATAAGGCGCCGCGACTAGTCTCTGCGCCCTAAGGCCCCGACTGCTCCCCCCCGAGGGAGTCGAGAGGATGCACCATGCATCGCCCCTCCATCGCCGCCATGTCGGCATCCCTATTTGTCGCCGCTGCAGCCATGGCTGCAGTATTTGCGCCCACACGCGCGGTAGCACCGCCAACGCCATGCACAATCTCACCGGAGTTCAGCGGCGGTGCCGGCACGGCGGGCAACCCGTACCTGCTGGCCACTGCGGCTGACCTCAATCGTCTGAGCGAGCAGCGGTCCGCCTGCTTGGCGAAGCACTTCAAGCAAACCGCCGACGTCAACCTCACCGGCATATGGACGCCAGTTGGCGACTACGTCTCCAGCTTCACCGGCTCATACGACGGTGGCGGCCACACGATCACCGGCCTCAGCGTCGATACCAGCGTGCGCATGGGCTACCTGGGCCTTTTCGGCCGGCTCGGTACCGGCGCCGTGGTGCAGCACCTCACCGTGGAGGGCCGTATCACCGGCGACCTGGCCGGCACCACGAATGCCGGGCTGGTTGCGGGCAACGCCTCACACGCGGAGCTGACCGACGTGCACGCCCGGGGCACGGTGACCGGCAACTCCCGTCTGGGCGGCGTAACGGGCCTTGCCACCTATGAGGCGACCATCACCCAGAGCTCGGCCGACGTCGACGTGACCGGCGAGACGCAGGTGGGTGGCCTGGTGGGCTACCTGCAGGGATCGACCATCTCGCAGTCGTACGCCGGCGGAGCAGTGGCGGCCACCACGAACAGCTCGGGGCTCGCAGGCGGGCTCACATCAGGCGGGTCGATCTATGGCTCCGCCTACGCAGTCATCCAGAACTCGTACGCAACCGGCCCGGTATCGGGGGCGGCCACGGGCACGCCTGTTGGCACCAACGGCATCGGCGGCATCATCGGCAGCGCACCAGGCGGCGGGCGGCTTCGGGTGCTCAATTCGTATGCCACAGGCCTGCTCACGCGCACCGCCGGCAACGGCACAGGGTTCGGCGGGGTCATCGGCACAGACGCCGTGGCCGCCGCGGGCAGCCCCTCGCCCATCCCGAGCACCTTCACCGGATCGGCGTGGAACACCGACACCGTGGGTGCGCTTGGCGCGCTGAGCGGATATGGCACCGCGCTCACATCGACGCAGATGCGCAACATCACCTCGTTCACCGCGCTCGGTTGGGACATCGTTCCTACCGGAACGGCACCAGGAACCAAGCCGTGGGGCATCTGCTCGTCCATCAACAACGGGTTCCCCTACCTGCAGTGGGAGCACCCGAACGCCACGTGCCCCGCCTCGGCCGACTCCCCGGTCACCACCGTGCCCACAGCGGTTGACCCGACGGTGGCTGCGGCACTAAGCCCGCCAGAGTTCACGCGCGCCACGGTGGCGCCACACATCGGGCAAACGCGCCTGGTTACCCGAGTGCAGTTGGGTGCCGCCGGCGCCTATACATTCATCATGCTGCCCACTGCCCGCGACGTGCGGCTTGCCCAGCTGGCAGGCAGCACCGTGGGGCGGCGCACTCTGGAACGGGCGTCATCTGCCTCAACGCTCACCACCAGCAAGGCCAACGCGCGCATTGTGCTTCGCACCTACTTCGATGCCGACACGCTGCCGCTGAAGAACGCCGCCGCGCGCCTGCTGGTGATCTACCGCACCGCCGACGGCGCACTGACCAGCACGCTCATCACCACCGGCTGAGGCGGAGGGCCGCGCGCGCGGCACACTGGCGCGAGGCGCCGACGTGGCACACGCTGGCCCGGCGGTCAGTCGCGCTGCCGTAGCGCCTCGAGGTGGGCAACCACACCCTCGCGGATAGGGCCGCGAAGGTCGATGTCGAGCGCTGCGGCCAGCTTGTGGCCGAGGGTGGTGATCTCACCATCATCGAGATGCCCCGCCACAGCGACGATGGCGTCGCGGTGCACCCGCACCAGTGAGTTCACGTCCACGGCGTTCTCGGTTGGCAGGCCGTACTTGCCAGGGTCTTCGGCGAGATAGAGCAGATCTGGGTAGAGGCCTTGACGCACGCGCTGTCGACCGTCGTCGGTCAGCGTCGCGAGGCGCGTGAGATTGAGGGCTGTGTACTCGGGCAGCGCCCCGCGCGGGCGCCCCTGCAGGATTACCACGGGGCGGATCTTGGCATCCACCAGAAAGGTGTGAGCAATGGAAATCTCGCGCTGCCCGATTGCCTCGGCCAGGTGATGCACGGTGTCGAACACGGCGATGGAGCCATCAGCCCGCATCACGCGAAAGGGTGCCTCGGGCTGGAAGGTGGTCGTGGCCCACACGATTGCCCCACGCAGATCACCTGGCAACGAACGCCGCGTAGTCGAACTCCTCGGTGTCCTCACCAGACTCCGCAAGGCGATGCACCGTCAGCTCGAGGTCGCTCACGCCCATCTCGTGCGGTACGTGTTCGCCAAATACCGCCTCCATGCGCAGAAACAGATCGAGCGCAGCGGTGTCGATGATGGCGGCGTACGGCTTGCCGTAGCGCTCAACCACCACCACCTCGCCGGGAATCGGCTCAGGAATCCGCACGTCGTTGGCGGTGACCGTTCGTGTCTTCATCAGTGGCCCTCCTCGCTTTCGTACGACAATAGCCATTCTCGTACGTAACTGCTGCTCAGAGCGATTCTACGCAGCAAGCGCACACGGGAAAGTGACGCCATGTGCCGATCTGCGCACGCAGGCATGGCCTCTCTCCTCTCAGGCCGATACTCGGGTGAGTCACCACGAGGGGGGAGCAAAGGATCACACCCGCCCTGTGGAGGCGGGGGTGTTGCGGGGTTCGCCGACGCCAACCGCCTGCGCCCCGCAACACCACCGAGCGGCTAGGAGTCCTGGCTGAACCCGGTGTTGATGTTGAACGACATCCGGGCAGTGTCTGTGCCAGCCGCAGCACGTGCCACGGCGTTCGGTGTCGGCAGGTCGATCATGACCTGCCCCGGGCCCACTCTCCCATCGGTGGCGAATATGGTGACCTGGGTGGGAACGGACAACTGCTCCAGCATGTTGCCCCACAGTGTGGTGGCGGTGATGGGGCTCATCTGGCCACTGCCATTCACCATCGACTGCCGTGCCAGACCCGCCGCGGTCGGCTCGGCGCTCTGGTTGTTGATCGTCACGAACGAGGCAGCTCCCCCGCCCGCTGGCCACAACATGGGGGCCGCATTGACGTTGACATTCCACGCCGTGCCGGGGGCCACGTTTACGGTTGATGCCGGCTGCACGATGGTGTCGGGGATCACCTGGCCGACACCCGGCGCCACATATGCAGCCAGCTGGCCAGTGAGTGAGGCCATGTTGGCGAACAGTGGCTGAAAGGTGTTCCACACGATGGGCGGGGCGCCCATGCCCGGCACCCAGGCCATGCCGAACTCATAGTTGGCCCCGTACATGAATTGGAGCGTGTTCGTGTCGACCACCAGCGACACCGCCGAGGTGCCAGCCACCACCGTGTCTGCCG
>JBMOGE010000079.1:0-7310 GCA_049318525.1 Miltoncostaeaceae bacterium | reverse complement strand
CCACCGAATCCCACTCCTGCTGACAGGAACTGGGGGCCGATGCGGGGGTCGAGTCCCATTCCCTGGGCCACCTCGGTGACGTCGGCGCCCACCTCCTCACACACGTTGGCGATCTCGTTGATGAACGAGATCTTCGTGGCGAGAAACGCGTTGCTGGCGTACTTGATCATCTCGGCGGTCGGCACGGAGGTACGCAGTACCGGCGCGCCGAGTGGCTCGTAGAGGGCCGCGACGCGGTCGCCATCGCCCGGGCGGAAGTCGCCCACCACCACGCGGTCCGGGTCGAGGAAGTCGGCGATTGCCACCCCCTCCTTGAGAAACTCCGGGTTGGAGCAGTAGCCCACATGCGCCAGTCCGCGCTTGTCCATCTCCATGCGCACCCGCTCGCCGGTACCCACGGGCACCGTGCTCTTCATCACCAGCACGTGGTCGCCCGTGCCGCCCACGGCCTCGAGCTCGTCGAGCACCGTCATCACGCGCGACAGGTCGGCATCGCCCGAGTGCGTGGGTGGTGTGTCAACGGCGATAAACACAATCTCTGATGCCGCGAGCATCTGCGCCAGATCAAGCGTGGCGGTCAGGCGCTCCCGGTGTGCAGCCATCAGTTCGGCCAGGCCGTCCTCGTGAATGGGAGGCTCACCAGCCTCGATCATGCGGACCTTCTCGGGGTCGATGTCGCGAAGCGTCACCGAGTGGCCGAGCGATGCCAGGCAGGCCCCCGTCACGAGTCCAACGTATCCGGCTCCGATTACACCGATACGCGAGAGACCGCTCACGGCGTGTACGCGTCCTGCTCCATGGGAATCGCTGTTGACGTCTGCCCCTTGGGCAGCTCGGCCCGGCCCAGCGGACGCGCCGACTTCGCGATGGCGTACATCGTCTCAGGCGACAGCTGGTAGTCGAGCGTGTTGGAAATCCAGTAGGTCACGCCGTCCTTCTGCCAGGCAAGGCGCATGAGGTTCTTGCCGTCGTAGAACGTGGAGTACTCGCGGCCGCCGCTGTTCACCACGCCGGTGCGTCCATCGAGCAGCGGCGGGTCAGGCCAGTCGAGGATCTGGTAACCCCAGTACGTGCCGGAGGGCACCCGGAACACCATCTTGAGCGCCTGGGGCCCCTGGCCACCCGTGTTCACCCGGTAGGAGCGCACAATCTTGAGGGCGGAGCCACTTGGTACCCGCAGCGGCACCATCACCTTCAGGCCGGTGGCCTTCTGCACGCGCGAAAGCAGGGGCACGAGCGAGGTGGTCCACACCACATTGGCCTGTGGCCGGGCGGCCTTGGCCTTTGACGGCTTCACCGCCGTTGCCAGGCTGCCGTCATACGACTCGCCGAGCACCACGCGCAGATCAACGTCTTTCGACTGTTCCGACTTCGGCAGGGCCCCGATATTGGTCTTCGGGCCAAACAGCTTGGAGATCGCCTGGGCGGCATCGCGCTGGCCATCGGCGTACTGCACGATGGTCTCCGCCTTACCGAATGCATCGGCGTTGCCGCCGCTCGTGGCATTCCAGCCCTTGTCGCGCAGTTGCTGCGCAGCGCCGTCGGCCGACAGCAGCGCTCCATTGCCATTCAGCACGTCAACCGCCACGTCGTTCGGGCTCACGACAACCGCGCCGGTGCCCTGAGTGAATGACGGATGGAGCCACTGGTCCACCTTCGACGACACCTCAGAGGCCGGGGCCTCCACGACCGACGCCCCATTGCGCATGGTGGGGGTTCCGCTGATGGCCGCACGGGCGATGCGGTCCTTGTCGGTGGTGATCCCCTGTTCCATGATGCCCAGCAACACCGGCACCGACTTGATGTTGGTGGTGATGTTGTGGGCGAAGATGCCCGCGTACGAGGGGATCTCCGGCAGGTTGCCGAACCGGTTGGTCTGGCGCTTGAGTTCTGAGAGAAATGCCTGCTGACGCGCGATGCGGGCGAAGTCCGAGTCGGTATGGCGGTAGCGCACGTACGACAGCGCGTCCTTGCCGTTCATGCGCTGATACCCCGGCTTCAGGTCGATCTCGGCGTACGAGTTCGGATCGCCGGGGGTGTTCTTGTTGAAGTACTTGCGGTCCACATCGAGGTACACGCCGCCCACCTGATCCACCAGCTTCACGAATCCGTTGAAGTCGATGTTCACGAAGTAGTTGATGGGCTGGCCCGTAAGCGCCTTGACCGTCTCGATGGACTTCGCCGGGCCACCGAGGGCGAACGACGAGTTGATCCTGCCCACGCCGTGGCCCGGGATATTCACGTAGAGATCGCGTGGGAACGAGAGCATCGAGATGAAGCCCTGGTCGTTGTCCATGCGGATGAGGATGATCGAGTCGGAGCGCCCCGGGTCGCCGGAGCCCTCCTGACCGGCGCGCTTGTCAGAGCCCAGCAGCAGGATGTTGATGGGTGCGCCGGGCAACTGCGGGTCAACGGCCTTCTCGGCCTTGAGCACGTCGGGAGTGTTGGGGCTCGCCTCGGCCAGGGTGTGGTCGAGCAGTTGGATGCTGGCGACGGCCAGTCCCCCGGCCACGCCCACGATCAAGAGCGCGATCCACATGGCGAACCACGGCCAGCGGCGGCGGCGGCGCGGAACCCGGTACCACGCCGACTTCTTCGTCACAGGTGCGGCGTCGCCATCGTCGCCCGAGGAGAGGACCTCAGCGATCTCGTCGTCATCGGGATGTGGCGGCATCTCATCACTCATGCGAGTGCCTCCCCGCCGCGATGGGCATCCATGAGGGGCGCCAGGGCACCCGAGGCGCGCGCGAAGTCGACCAATGCGCGTCGGTAGATCGCAAGGCTCGGCAGGTCCACGTGCTCATCGGGGCCGTGGTGGCCGGCACCCCTCGGTCCGAACTCAACGGCGGGCACGCCCACCTCAAGAAAGGCCACGGCATCTGAGGCCCCGTTGCGCCCCACCGACGTCGTGCAGTCGTCGTACGACGACGCTGCGCCGATGAGCGCAGTCACCAGCGGGTGGTCGGGATCAGTGTCGGCCGGTGGACGGGCGATGGACACCTCAACGCGGGACGGGCCGGCGTCGCGCACCTGACGCAGAATCTCCTCGGGGTCCTGCCCGGGCAGGTACCTGATGTCCACGTCGATGCGACAGGCATCGGGCACCTTGTTCACCGCATCACCGCCTGAAATGCGTCCCAGGTTCACGGATGGGCGTGCGAACAGCGGTGTTGACGCATTTGTAAAGGGCAGCGACTCGATGCGGCGGTACAGCTCGAGCGCGCGCAATACGGCGTTGTCGCCGAGCCATGGCGTGGAGCCATGCGCGGCACGGCCCTCCACATCGATCTCGAGAATGAGCACGCCCTTCGCCTGCACGCCGACCTGCATATCGGTTGGCTCGCCGCAGATCACCATGTCAGCGCGCAGGCCATCGGCCACCAGCATCTCTGATGCATTGCGGCCGGGGTTGGCGCGCTCCTCGTCGGGCACCATCACGAACTCGACGGTGGCACCTTCGGGCGGTCGGTCGTGCAGGTCGCACACGGCCAGCATCATCGCCCCGAGCGCGCCCTTCATGTCATACGCGCCGCGCCCGAACAACCGGTCGCCGTCGATGCGCGGCGCAAACTGGTCGGGGCGCCCCGGCACGACGTCGAGGTGCCCATGGAAGATGATCTTCACCGGGCCGTTGCCGGCACGGGCGATGAGCACCTCGCGGTCCTCATAGGTACGCCGGGTCACGTCGGCACCCCGACCCTCCAGCCACCCCGACACGAAGTCGGTGGCCACCGCCAGACCTGCGGCATCGGAGGTGTCGTGGGCGATCAGACGCTCGGCAAGACGGGCCTCATCCACGTCGTCCAGCATACCGGAGGCCTCCGCCGACCCCGTATCGGCACGTTCCGGCAATCAGTTGCGGATGGTGCGGATATCCCTGTCGATCTCGGCTACGGGGTTGAACAGTGTCCATGCTCCCCAGCCCACCAGGCAGAGCGTGGCAACTCCCAGACTCCAACCAATGCCGATGCGCTGGGCGATCCACCCGAACAGCACCGATCCGAGCGCAATCGGTGCGATAACCGACAGCTGGTAGAAGCCGAGCATGCGCCCAAGAAGCTCGCTTGGCGACGACATCTGAATGGCAGCGTTGGTGAGGGTGGGCAGCCATATCCAGAAGCCCCCGGCCACCACCATGCCGGCGATGGTGAGCCCGAGCCATGGCGAAACCGCAACCACGCCCAGCGCCACCCCAAATCCCAACGTGGCCACGGGAATTGAGATGTGGCGCGGCAGGCCGCGCCCCGACAGCGTGGTGAGCGCCCATGCACCCATCAGGGCCCCTGTGCCCATCGCGCCGAGCAGAAGACCCAGAGCCACCGGACCCCCACCCACACGCTGCACCACGACCGGTGCCAATTCCTGTACCGGCCCCGCGAACATCATGAATACCGCCATGCCGATGAGCAGCCGGCGCGCCGCGCGGTCGTGCACCACATACGACACCGCAGTTCGCAGGCGCTTGGGCACCCGGGAGCCCTGATTAAGCCGGGGGATCACCGCAAGCGCGAGCACCAGGGCGAGGAACGACACGGCATTGAGCAGAAAGCACCATGCCGCCCCGGCAAAGGCGAGCACCACCCCGCCGATCATCGGTCCCACCATCCGGGCCACGTTGATTCCCACGGCATTCAGCGCAACGGCGTCCTGAAGACGCCGCACCGGCACCAGCGCGGGCACCAGGGCGAGTACCGACGGAAGCCCGATGGCAAATCCGGTGCCGATCGCCACGGTGGCCACGAAGATCACCGGCACGGTCAGGGCGCCCGACCACGTGAGAATTGCCAGCACCAGCGCGCCTACCGCCTGCACGAGGAACGTCGCGATACCCACCACCCGCCAATCGTGATGGTCGGCGATCTTGCCGCCCCACGTGGACAGCAGCAGTGCCGGTGCGCGATAGGCCAGGGCAAGCGCCCCCACCACCACCGCGCTGCCGGTGATCTCCCATACCAGCCAACCCGCCGCCACAGCCTGCAGCCACGTGCCGCCATTGCTGGCCACGCTCGCCAGCCATACCCGGCGGAAGGCCGGGATGCGCAGCACGTCTGGAATCCCAACGCTCATCGGGGAATCCTATGAGAACGACGGAGGGGCCCCGCAGGGCCCCTCCGATACGGCCTTATGACATGCGGACTAAATGAGGCCCAGGTCCTTGACGGCCTGACGCTCTTCGGCCAGCTCGGCAACCGACGCGTCAATGCGCGGCTTACTGAACTCGTCGAGGTCCAGACCCTCCACAACGCTCCACTGACCGCCGGAGCATGTGGTGGGGAGCCCGACGATGAGGCCCTCGGGCGTGCCGTACTGACCCGTTGAGCACACGCCCATCGATACCCAGTCGTTGGGGCGGGATCCCAGTACCCAGTCGTGCATGTGGTCGATGGCCGCGTTGGCCGCCGATGCCACGCTCGAACCGCCGCGCGCCTCGATGATGGCGGCGCCGCGGGTCTGCACGGTGGGAATAAAGGTGTCGGCAACCCATGCCTCGTCGCCGATGGCGTCCCAGGCAGATGCACCGCTTACCTTCGCGTGCACAACGTCGGGGTACTGCGTGGCCGAGTGGTTGCCCCAGATGGTCATGTTGGTGACCTCGGAGACGGCCACGCCGGTGCGCTGAGCCACCTGCGTGAGTGCGCGGTTGTGGTCGAGGCGCATCATCGCGGTGAAGCGGTCGTTCGGTACATCAGGTGCGCTGTGCATGGCGATGAGTGCGTTGGTGTTGGCGGGATTGCCCACAACCAGCACCTTCACGTCGTCGGCGGCCTTGTCGTTGATGGCCTTGCCCTGCACGGTGAAGATGGCGCCATTGGCCTCAAGCAGGTCGCCGCGCTCCATGCCCTTGGTGCGCGGACGGGCGCCCACCAGCATGCAGACATTGGCGCCGTCAAACGCCTCGTCGGGGTCGTCCGTGGGGACCACGTTCGACAGCAGCGGAAAGGCACAGTCGTCCAGCTCCATGGCCACGCCATCAAGCGCGCCGCGGGCCTGCGGGATCTCGAGCATGCGCAGCTCGATCTGGGTGTCGGGGCCCAGCAGCTGGCCGCTTGCAATACGGAAGAGCAGTGCGTAGCCGATCTGACCGGCGGCACCGGTGACGACGACGCGAACAGGATTCGCCATGAATTTCTCCTATGGAGCTCGGGTTCCCGGACCGTCCGGGCGGGTCAAGCCTATGACTGCTTGTCGACAACCTTCAGGCGGTTCTCGGCGCGCTTGCGGTCGGCCTCGGCACGACGTGTGGCCACCTCATCGCCGGCGGCGGCTGCAAGGGCATCCTCGGCGCGCTGCAGAGCCTCTTCGGCCCGGCCGCGATCGATCTCGCCGGCCAGTTCGGCCTGCTCAACCATGATGAGCACGCGATCATCCTCCACCGACATGTAGCCACCGGTGGTGGCCATGACGACCTCGGTCTCGTCGAGCAGCTTCAGGCGGGTCTCACCCGCGCGCAGCTGCACGATGAGCGGCACGTGGCGGGGCAGAATGCCCAGCTCGCCACCCACGCTCGGGGCGATGACCATTGCGGCCACCCCGTCGTGCACGGAGCCCTCCGGGGTGAGGATCTGCACTCCGAGGCGCTTCTTCTCGGGAGCGGACGTGCTCACGCGGCAGCCTTGGCCATCTCAGCGCCCTTGGCAACTGCGTCCTCGATGGTGCCCACCAACAGGAACGCACCCTCGGGAAGGTTGTCGTGCTTGCCCGCGATGATCTCGCGAAAGCCGCGCACCGTGTCGCGCAGCGATACGTAGGCGCCCGGCGTACCGGTGAAGGCCTCGGCCACGTTGAACGGCTGCGAGAGGAAGCGCTCGATGCGACGGGCACGGGACACCGTGACCTTCTGCTCATCGGTGAGCTCGTCCACACCCAGAATGGCGATGATGTCCTGGAGGTCCTTGTACTGCTGAAGGATCTCCTGCACCTGGATTGCGGTCGCGTAGTGCTCCTCGCCCACGATGTCGGCCGACAGCGCGCGGCTGGTTGAGTCGAGCGGGTCCACGGCCGGGTAGATGCCCTTCTCGGCGATCGACCGGTTGAGCACGGTCGTGGCGTCGAGGTGGGCGAACGATGCGGCCGGAGCCGGGTCGGTGAGGTCGTCGGCAGGCACATAGATGGCCTGCACCGAGGTGACCGAACCATTACGGGTGGAGGTGATGCGCTCCTGCAGGTTTCCCATCTCGGTCTGCAGAGTGGGCTGGTAGCCCACGGCCGACGGCATACGGCCGAGAAGCGCCGATACCTCGGACCCCGCCTGCACGAAGCGGAAGATGTTGTCGACGAACAGCAGCACGTCCTGGCCGTCAACGTCACGG
>JBMOGE010000078.1:0-7338 GCA_049318525.1 Miltoncostaeaceae bacterium | reverse complement strand
CGCAGATCACAGTGTCGCCGGGTGACCCGTCCTGGGAATTGATCGTGGTACGTCCCCGGTGTGACACCAGCGTGTCGTTCCCGGAGTCCCCCTCCATGTGCGACGCGCCCGGGGCAAATGACTCGATGCGGTCATTTCCGGGGCCACCCATCGCCTGCACTCGGTTGGCACGAATGATGATGGTGTCGTTGCCCGTACCACCCACGATGTGGGCGTTGGGGTGTGTGGCGTGCACCACATCGTGGCCGCCGCCAGCCCGAATGTGATGCCCGGCCTGCGTCGACCTGTGGGTTTCGCCACGCGTGGATCCGTGAATGTGACCTCCTGTGGCCACGTGAGTGGCAGCACCTTCTGCGCGGCACAACACCTGGTAGCGCACATGGGCACCAGGGGGTACGGCCGTGATGGTGAAGGTGGCCCGGCGAAGGGTGTGGTGCACGAAGGGCTCGTCCACCTCAACGTCGCGCTTCGCGCCCACAATGGCGGTATCGGCGTGGAGCATGTGGGTGCCCGATGGACACGACAGTTGGCGAACGCCGGCGCGGTTTGACCTGCCACCGACGAGAGTGAGGCGCCCATCTTCAGTGGCGCGGGCAGCCGTCTCGCGGGCGCTCACCGCCGGCGCAAACGGTGTCCGCTCTGACGGCGTGTACACGGTCGACACGCCGGTGACGAAGCTGTAAAGCATGAGGTCGTCGCCGACCGGACAGCCACCGGCCTCCAGCGAGTCGCTCACGCACCCCTCATGAGACGCGCACCCGTGACTGCTAAATCCCAGCGCACCCATGTCATCCGTCGGATAATCGGTCGACTCAAACTCCACACCCCAGGCCCAGTGCCGGGTCTTGTTGACGGTGTTAAGGGCAGTGATCGTGAGCGACTTGCCCGTGCCTGCCATGGATGGCCAGATGGCCCCGCTCGACCGCCAGTAACAGACATGCCGGGGCACCAGGACCCCACTGCCATCCCCCAATGTGTACGAATGGATCTTGCCCTTTCCGATGGACATCATCCCCGATCGAAAGGCACCGGCGCACTTCTTCACGCCCCCCGCCGCCCAGTACCGGTGCCCATCACCCGTGAACTGGCCCACCGAGCAGCTGGTGCTGCAGGTGCCCCCGTCTCTTGGATCGGTGCAATCGAGCCACCCTCCCAGGGGGTTCGGGAAGACGATGCCGACTTCCGTTGGAGCGTCGGGCATCGCGAAGGTGCACATCAGTTCGGTCTTCACCGCCGCACACGGGCCGGCCAAGTCCCAGTGATCTGGAGCGCGCGACGCGGTGATGGTGATCACTGTGCCAGCCACCCGTTCCACACTGCAACGGACAGCCGGGCCTCTCTCGTAGCGGTTCTTGCACGTCAGGGTGGCCGCCTCAGTTGGCGTCGAGGCGACCACCGACCCGGCACCGGCGACCTGAAACGTCAGCACCGCGGCGGACGCCGCGCCAGCCGCAAGACCGCCGATGCCGATTGCAAAAATGGAGGCGAGAACGAGGAGGGTTCTACGACGCATGGGGGATCATCTGACTTTATCCGGGAGCAGGAGAGCGGATCCTATAGATCCCCCCGATCGATTCCGGTCATCGTCTCCGTGGGCGTCTCCTGATTGCGACGGCCCTCACCGCCTGATCCACCAGACCCGGCGGTGGCGGTGCGCGGTCAGGGAGCGGTGGTCACGGAGTCCTCCGTGCTCGGGTGAATGGCCACTCCGACCATGACGCGACAGGCTGCACCCAGCCGTGCTGGCATTTTCCGCAATGGGGCTACGGTGACTCCACACGCCCCAATCTCAGGAGACTCCCCATGCGCCCCCGCACCCGTACCGCCCTGGCAGCGGCAGCCCTTGCGATCGCCGTCCCCGCGGCTATCACCCAGGCCGCCCCTCAGTCAGGGGCAGCCGAGCACGCCGCCATGAAGAAGGTCAGCGTGGTGTTCTCCCTCGATGGCCCGGGTATCACTCTTGCCCCGGTTGAGGGGCAGGAGGGCACATACACCCTTACCCAGCGCCTCTGGTCGAACAAGCAGAACGTGCAGTGGTTCACCGCGGGCCCACCGCCTGCGATGGGATCAGTGCCCGTCACGAAGTTCGCGGCGCTCCTTGCAAAGGACGCGACGACCGACGAGGCAACTGCACCAGTTGCCGACGTCTCCTACGTGCAGAGCGGCAAAACCAAGCACTTCCTCGCCACGGTGTCTGCGGCAGGGGCTGGCCTTGGCACGAGAAAGGCACCAGTCCACACGGCGACGCTCTCGCCACTGAGCCCGGAGCGGCTTCAGAAGATCGCCAGCGGCAAGGGGCTCCTTTCGAAGATCGCCGCGCGCTGCGCGCTGACCATCTCGGCTTGCCCAGTACCCGGAACCCGAATGAATACAAACGCAAGGGTAAATGGACGGCCCCGAGATGTACCCACTCCAATACGCGGCCAAAATGACACCACAGTGGTCCTCAACGGTGTCACTTATGACTGCCAGCCCGATGGCCAATGCACATCGGGAATGTAGTGCAGGGATTCAGCACATGGGGTTCGGAGGCGGCGAGACGCTCACGGCTCAGGCGACGTCACCGGTCATTGCAGAAGGGTCCGTGTCGGTGACCTGCGACGGCCCTGCGGGGTACAACTACAACAGATGGACGTATCGGCAAGCAGCCGGGTCCACGGCTTCGCGCACCTATCGTCTGCCAGCGGCTGCGCGGGGAGGGAAGTGCCAGTTCAGTGTTTCCGCAAGTGCCGAAAATCCCGCAGGCTCGGGTGGCACGACGGGGCCCTACCTTCCCGAACCCGAATACCTAACAGGCTCAAAGACCAGCACCAAAGGAACCGAAGCCGTGGTGCGTGTGTTGGTGACGTCTCTGCGGTAGCCCGCGGCTATGCGTAGGCGGGTGCCGATTGCGATCCGCTACCTCGGTGTGAGAGGGGCGAGCAGCAGTAGGGCCATAACCAGTGGCCCCACGGAATACCCCGAGTGCTGGTGCACTACGTAGGGCCATGCGTGCTCCTCGCGGCCCGGGCAATACCGTCTCGTGAGTATTGCCCTTGGTGTTGCCTTTTCGTGCGGGCCTGTGCACCCGGGTGCCAGAGGCGCCTACCCCCCCAACTTGCCCTTCACCAGTGCACTCACGGCCCCACCCTCGGCCTGACCCTGCGCCCTGGCCATGACGATCTTGATCACGCTGCCCATGTCCTTCATGGATGAGGCGCCGGACTCGGCGATGGCGGCGTCAACCAGGGCCTCCAGTTGCGCCTGGTCCATCGCGGCTGGCAAGTAGGTGGACAGGATCTCGAGCTCGGCCTCTTCTTTGGTGGCCAGGTCCTCACGCCCTGCGGCGCGGAACTGCTCGATGCTCTCCTTGTGCTGCTTGGCGATGGAGCGGATGACCTTGATCTCCTCCTGCTCGTCAAGATCCTCGCGCTTCTCGATGCGTGCGTTCTGCATCGCGGCGATGGCACGGCGCACCACACCGAGGGTGTCCTTGTCGCCCGCCTTCATGGCGGTCTTCATGTCGTCGGTCAGGCGCTCGAGAAGGCTCATTGAGGTGCCCTAGCCCGCGAGGCCGGCGAGGTACTGGCGGTACGCCGGCTCGTCCATGAGGGCGTCGAGCTCGGATGCACCCGAGAGGCGCACCTTGATGAGCCATCCGCCGCCGTACGGGTCGTTGTTGACCAGTTCCGGGGTGTCGCTCACCGCGTCGTTGACGGCAATGACCTCGCCGCCCGCGGGGGCGATGATGTCGCTCACAGCCTTGACCGACTCAAGCTCGCCGTACGAGGAGCCAGCGGTGACGGTGTCGCCAACGGCAGGCGGGTCGTAATAGACCACCTCGCCCAGGGCGTCCTGCGCAAACCACGTGACGCCGAATGTGGCCTCGTCGCCATCCACGCGCACCCAGTCGTGCTCGGGGTGGTAACGGAGGTCTCCGGGGTAGGTCTCGTCGCTCACGAGTGGTGTTCCTTCCTGGGTGATGTATCGACCATGGGCAGCGAGGTGACCTCGGCCGCCTTTTCCTTGCCGCGCACGTCAATGGACACCTTGGCGCCCACATGCGCGTGCTCGGGTGAAACGTACGCGAGTGCGGCGCCCACACCGAGAGATGGCGAGAACGTGCCACTGGTGACGGTGCCCACCTGCTGCCCATCTGCCATCACGGGGCACCCGCCGCGTGGGATGCCCTTCTCGGTGATGAGGATGGCCACCAGACGGTCGGGGGTGCCCTCTGCCGCCTCGCGCTGCATGCGCTCGGCACCGGGAAACCCACCGTGCTTCAGGTCGCAGGCCCACTTGAGGCCCGCGCTGATGGGGCTGCGATCGCGCCCGAGCTCGTTGCCGTACAGCGGGTAGCCCATCTCAAGGCGCAGCGTGTCGCGGGCGGCCAGGCCCGCGGGCACCGGTGCGTCGGGCCCCGCCATGAGGGCGTCCCAGATGGCAGGGGCGTCACCGGCCGGGCACATGATCTCCACGCCCGGCTCGCCGGTGTAGCCAGTGCGTGCCACCAGACACGCCACGCCGGCCACGGTGGCCTCGGTGGCCTCCATGTAGGGCAGCGAGAACGGTTGGGGCGATGCGATGGGGGTGAGTGCCTTCGCCCATGCGGGCCCCTGCAGGGCAAGCATCGCCACCTCGGGCGAGCGGTTGACCACCGTCACGCCGTCGGGTGCAAGCGAGGTGACCCGCTCCACGCACGGGGCGATATTGGAGGCGTTGACCACCAGCAGAAAGCGGTCGAGCAGTGCGTACACCAGCAGGTCGTCGATTACCCCACCGGTGTCGTCGGGCAGCAGCGTGTACTGGGCCTGCCCGGGGCCGATGCGGGTGATGTCGTTGGTGAGGATCGACTGCAGGAACTCCCGGGAACCGGGGCCCATTACGTCGATCTGACCCATGTGCGACACGTCGAAGAGTCCGCAGGTGGACCGCACGGCCAGGTGCTCCGCGCGCACCCCCTCGTACTCAACCGGCATCTCCCACCCGGCGAACGGCACGATCTTGGCTCTGGCCGCCACGTGGGCGTCAAAGAGCGATGTCCTCTGTAGGTCGGTCACGCGGGGCAGCCTACCGGCCGCCTCGGTGCGTTCAGTCCTTCAGGAACGAGGGCACGTCAAGCACGTCGCCCGACACGTCGAACGAGGTGCGCTCCTCGCTGCGGCGCGGCGCAGGCGGACGCGAGTCGCTGGCCGGGGAGCGACCGAATGCCGGACGGTCGCGCTCGGCGCGGGCCTTCTTGGTGGCCTCGCGGTGGCCGTCGTCAAAGCCGGTGGCAATGACCGTGACGCGCACGTTGTCGCCCAGGGTCTCGTCAACCACGGTGCCGAAGATCACGTTGCAGTCGGGGTCGGCCGACTCGCGCACGATGCTCGCAGCCTCATCCACTTCGAACAGGCCCAGATTCGCGGTACCGGCAATGGAGAGAATGACGCCGGTGGCGCCCTTCATGCTGGTCTCAAGGAGCGGCGACGAGATGGCGGCGCGCGCGGCCTCGGAGGCGCGGTTCTCGCCCGTCGCCAGGCCGATGCCCATCAGCGACGAACCGGCGCCCGACATGATGGTGCGCACGTCGGCGAAGTCGAGGTTGATGAGACCCGGCACGGTGATGAGGTCGGTAATGCCCTGCACGCCCTGGCGCAGGATGTCGTCGGCCATGTTGAAGGCGTCAACAATCGACGTGTTGCGGTCAACCACCTCGAGCAGGCGATCGTTCGGGATGATGATGACCGAGTCCACCTGCGAGCGAAGGGCCTCAATGCCCTCGTCGGCGCGGCGGGATCGCTGCTTGCCCTCGAAGGCGAATGGGCGGGTGACCACGCCCACCGTGAGTGCGCCCTGCTCGCGTGCGATCTGCGCGATAACCGGGGCAGCCCCGGTGCCGGTGCCGCCACCCTCGCCGGCGGTGACAAACACCATGTCGGCGCCGCGGACGGCCTCCTTCAGCTCTTCCCGGCTCTCCTCAGCGGCCTCGCGGCCCACGCGGGGCTCTGCGCCAGCGCCGAGCCCGCGGGTGATCGTGCCACCGATGTGGATCTTCACGTCGGCGTCGCAGCCGGTGAGTGCCTGTGCGTCGGTGTTGACGGCGATGAACTCCACGCCGCGCACACCCGCGTCGATCATGCGGTTGACGGCGTTGGATCCGCCGCCACCCACACCCACGACCTTGATGACTGCCAGGTAGTTGCTGCTCTCCACGTTGCCGGTCCTCCCCGGGCACGATCAAAAATCATCGGAATGACGGAGGTCATCTCGTTGGGGCACGTTTCGCCCGCCACGACCGTAGTCCTCCCCGAAAACGGGGTCAACCCACACTTGAGGGATTCATACCGACATGGCATCACCCTCAACTATGGGTTGAGGGTTGTCGCTGTCCCCCCCGTGGTGTCGACCATTTCCCCAGTGGAGGTATCGCCTGCGCTGGTGCCATCTGCACTGGTGGTGCCGGTGGTCGAGGTGCCGTCGGTGGCAGTGCCGTCGGTTGTGCCCGGGACCACCAGCCGCTGAATGGTGCTGCCCAGCATTGGTCGCGATGGGTTCGACAGGTCGAGGTATGCCGCTGCGTCGAGGGCCTTGGGGTCGGCCTGCGACAGCACGGCCACCAGTGCCTGTGCTTTCTCGGCCAACTTGGTGGCAGCGCCCAGGCGGAGTTCGAGCCCGTTGTTCAACTTGGCCTCCAGCCCACCGCCAACCGCGTGCAGGTCGCGCAGACGGCCCGCGATGTCCGGTGGCAGCCAGCCGATAAACCGCAGAGCCGCACGCTGACCATTGGCGGTGAGCACCCCACTCTGCGGGTATGACGCCACCGTGATCACCGGCAGCCCGGCACGGGCACCGGCCTTGCCCATCACCTGCCCCGACGGAGAGATGAGATATCGGCCGCCACCCTTCACGGACAGGATCGCGATGGGAGCACCCATGGTCACCCGCACGGTGATCGACCACGGCCAGTCACGCTCGATATCGGTGTCGAGCACCCCGGGAAATCTGGTGAGCGCGGTGCGCATATCGCCGGATGGCAGGCGCACCATCGACCCGGTGCCGGCCACCAGCTCGGCCGACTGCTGCACATCGGCCCGGTAATCGCCGGTGTAGCCCTTCACAGTGACGTTGGAGATACCGAACACCGGACCGCTGATGGTCCACAGAATGAGCAGCACCGACGCCACGGTGACCACCGACACGTACGCGGCGATACGCAGCACGCGGGCACGGGCCTCCGGGTTGGAGGGACGGCGCGGCGGACGCTGGCCGGTGCGGGGTCGCGACCCACTCGGCGACGAGGCCCCGCGCCGGGGAAGCGATGGCATCTTCATGAGATCTCCCGCAGGGGCGGGGGGCCGATGCCCCATTCGGGGT
>JBMOGE010000077.1:0-7530 GCA_049318525.1 Miltoncostaeaceae bacterium | reverse complement strand
GCCGACGAGCGCATCGCCCTGGTTCGCGCCGGGATTGCGCCGTACGCACCTGAGCGGGCCCGTCAGGTGATCGTCGCGACCAAGTGTGACCTCGAGGACCCGCCGGACGGCGTCGACTTCGCCACCTCCGCGGAATCAGGGGAGGGCATTCCCGAACTCCGCGAGGCGCTGATCGAGTGGATCACGTGAGCGACGTCATCGTCATCAAGATCGGCTCATCCACGCTGGTGGACGAACAGGGCGTGCTGCGCGAGGACGTGCTGGCGGCGCGAGTGGCCGAGATCGCCGCGCTGCGCGATGCCGGCATGCACCCGGTGCTGGTGTCCAGTGGCGCCATCGCGTGCGGGCTGGGTGTCCTCGGCATCGCCAGCCGCCCTGACGCCCTTCCCGACCTGCAGGCGGCATCCGCAGTGGGGCAGGGGGCATTGTTCGCCCGGTACATCACGGCCTTCGCCGCGCACGGGGTGGTGCCCGCGCAGGTCCTGCTCACGTCGGCCGACCTCGAGCACCGCACCTCGTATGTGAACGCACACAACACGCTTGAGCGGCTTGTTGCATTGGGCACGGTCCCGGTGATCAACGAAAACGACACCACCGCCACCGATGAACTGACCTTCGGTGACAACGATGTGCTGGCCGCGCAGGTGGCGATCCTGCTGCGCGCCCGGGTGCTGCTGCTGCTCACCGACCGTGATGGCCTGTATGCGCCGGGTGAGAGCGGGCCGGAGCTGATCGGCGAGGTGGCTGCGGGCATGGACCCGCGTGAGGTGGAGTTGGCGGTGCTCCCCGGGTCGGGTATCGGCAGTGGCGGCATTGAGAGCAAGCTGGCATCGGCCGGTATCGCCACCGGATGCGGGGTCACGTGCGTCATCGCGAGTGGTCGCGACGCTGGTGTCATTCCGGCCGCGGCCGCAGGGAACCCGGTGGGCACACGGTTTCCCGCCTCCGGACGCCCGCAGGGCTCCTTCAAGATGTGGCTCCGCCACGCCAAGCCCAGCATGGGAACCATCACCGTTGATGCTGGCGCCGTGCGCGCCCTTGTTGAGAAGGGCACGTCGCTCTTGCCGGTGGGTGTCACCGCCTGCGACGGCACCTTCCACGCTGGCGATGCCGTGTCGGTGGTGGGGCCGGATGGCACCGAGGTGGGGAAGGGCATCACAGAGCTGTCGGTCGATGAGGTGCGCCGCGTCATCGGCATGCGGTCCGACCAGGTTGCAGGCGTACTGCCCGGTGCCCCGAGCGAGATCGTGCACCGCGACCGCTTCGCGCTGGCCGGATCAGACGGATACGTGCGATAGCGTGACCCCCTGATGAGCGCCACGACCTCATTGACGGATCGCCTTGCGGCCGCACGGTCGGCCAGTCGCGCGCTGGCCGTAATGACCCCCGGGGAGAAGGCGGACGCGCTGGAGGCGATGGCCCGCGCCCTCGCCTCGCGATCGTCCGAGATCATGGCCGAGAATGCCGAGGATGTGCAGGCCGCGCGACGCGCTGATGCCCCCGCTGCGATGGTGGACCGCCTGTTCCTCGACGACTCGCGACTGGAGGCCATGGCACAGGGCATCCGCGCAGTCGCGGCCTTGCCCGACCCCGTGGGCGTCGTGGACGCGGGATGGCGGGTGTCCAACGGGCTCGAGATCCTCGAGACGCGTGTGCCGCTGGGCGTGATCGGGGTCATCTACGAGGGCCGGCCCAACGTCACCACCGATGCCGCGGCGCTTGCGCTGAAGAGCGGCAACGCGATCGTTCTTCGGGGCAGCAGCATCGCCGCGCGCTCCAACCGCATCCTCGGTGATGTGGTGATGGCCGCGCTCGCGGGCGCGGGCGTACCGGATGGCGCCATCACGATGCTGGGCACCGATCGCGATGAGATGCTCGAGATGATCCGCGCCGAGGGCCGGGTTGATCTGGTCATCCCACGCGGAGGCGAGGAGCTCAAGGCCTATCTCATCGAGCACGCCCGGGTGCCGGTCATCTACGCCGCATCGGGCAATTGCCACGTGTACGTGGATTCCTCAGCCGATCTGGATGATGCCCTGGCGATCATCGTAAATGCCAAGTGCCAGCGGCCGGGCGTGTGCAACGCGGCCGAGTCGCTGCTGGTGCATCGCGATGTGGCCGCGGACTTCCTGCCACGCGCCGCCGAGGCGCTGATCGCCCAGGGTGTGGAACTGCGTGTGTCCGACGAGGCCCGGGGGGCCATCGGACCGTCTGCGGCTGACCTGCCCACCGCGACCGACGACGACTTCGCCCGTGAGTTCCTGTCGCTCATCCTTTCGGTCGGCGTGGTCGGCTCGGTGGACGAGGCCATCGACCACATCAACGGGTTCGGGTCGGGGCACAGCGAATCGATCATCACTGCATCGCTTGAGGCTGCGCAGGCATTTCAGCTGCGCGTGGATGCGGCCTGCGTGTACGTCAACGCATCCACCCGGTTTACCGATGGTGGCGAGTTCGGCATGGGCGCAGAGATCGGGATCTCGACGCAGAAGCTCCATGCCCGCGGGCCCATCGGTCTGTCTCACCTGACCACGGTGAAATACCTCATCACCGGCACCGGCCAGATTCGCTGACCCGATGAGAATCGGCGTGCTGGGCGGCAGCTTCGATCCCCTGCACAACGGCCACATTGCTCTGGCCCGGGAGGCAGCCCGCCAACTGCACCTCGATCGCGTGCTGCTTGTCGTGGGCGGCACGCCCCCGCACAAGCCAGATGGGGCGACCATGCCCGCCGTGCGCCGGCTGGCGCTGGTTGAGGCCGCGGTGGCCGATGACCCGCTTCTGGAGGCCAGCGACCTGGAACTGCATCGCGATGGCCCCACATTCACCGCCGAGACGCTCGAGGAGATCGCAGCGCAGTATCCGGGAGCGGAACTGTGGTTTGTGATGGGGGTTGACCAACTGGCTGGCTTTACATCCTGGAGGCGCCCAGAGGACATCGTGGCGCTGGCGCGTATTGCGGTGGCCATGCGCCCCGGCGCCGACGCGAGCGCCGCAGGTGACGTGGCCCGCGGCATCGCTGTTGGCCGCGTCGATCTGGTCGAGATGCCCGAGGTCCCGGTGTCATCGACACTGGTTCGCGAGTACCTGGCGCAGGGCGATTCGATCCGTCATCTGGTGCCTGCGGCGGTTGCGGACCTGTTGGAGTCTGCCCCGGCGTCTTGATGGGGGGCCGTACCCCGACTAGCCTCGCAGGGATTCGTCGTTCCGATTGAGGAGACCCCTCGAATACCGAGGAAATTGCCCGCATCGCCGCAGAGCTCGCTGACTCCAAGAAAGCGGAGGACATCGTGATCCTCGATATGCGCGGCATCGTGGATTACACCGACTACCTGGTCATCTGCACCGGGCGCACCCCGCGCCAGACCAAGGCCATCGCCACCGAGATCCGTGGAGTGCTCAAGAAGGAGCACGGCGTGGAGATCCGCCGCGTCGAGGGCGAAAAGGAGGCTGACTGGATCCTGGTGGACGCGCTCGACATCGTCGTGCACGTGTTCACGCCGGAGGCCCGCGACTTCTACCGCCTGGACCGTCTGTGGCGGGAGGCGCCAACAGAGCGGTTCCAGAGCACTCCCGCCTAGCCCGCGGGCCGTCTATACTTCAAGCCGTTCCCGGGGGATTAGCTCAGCTGGGAGAGCGCTACGCTGGCAGCGTAGAGGTCGTCGGTTCGATCCCGTCATCCTCCACTTCACTCGAAAGGTCCGTTCCGACGGGCCTTTCGTCGTATTCACCCAAGTCGGCGTGCGTCCGAGCGCGGGGTATGGTCCCCCTCCCTCGCCTCCTCGCACCTGCGCGGAAAAGAATGCGGTGTGCAGGCCGTCGTCACTCCATCTGCGCCTCACACGGACACACCGAAGGCCGCCCCTAGAATATGCGCCATGAGCCGCTACCCCCCACCCGCCCGCTGGCGGCTCTTCGTCGCGTCGTGCGCGGTCGCCATCGGTGCAACCGTGCTCATGGCGTCCGGCTGCGGGCAGGCGCAGCAGGCTGGGGCCTGGTGGCAGATTCCCCGGACGAAGATCACATTCCCGGTGCTCTGGGCTGCGTCCGGTGAGTTCGGGAAGGTCAGCGCGGGCATCGAGCCTGCGGTGATCCTCGCCGAGACCTCCGGAGAGCCCACGTTTGAAGTCAACCTCGGCGACATCACGACCAAGGGCGCCGGCGCGCAGTGGCTGGCCGCCACGGCGAGCGCGGCCACGCTTGCAACCCTCTACACGGGCGCAGACCCCGCCACCCTCACGCTGGGATATGACATCACCGGCCCCATTGATGGCCCCTCGGGTGGTGCGGCCCTGACCCTGGGCACGATTGCCGCCATCCGCGGCGACACCGTGCGACCGAAGGTGGTGATGACGGGCACCATCCTTCCCGACGGCACCATCGGTCGGGTGGGCCTCGTGCCCGCGAAGGTGGCCGCGGCAGCCAAGGACGGGTTCACGCTGGTCCTCATCCCGGTGGGGAACCGAATGTCGGTTGATTCGGCATCCGGGAAGGTCGTGGACGTCATCGCCCTCGGTCGCACTCTCGGCCTGACGGTGCGCACGGTGCACGACATCAACGAGGCGTATCGGGATTTCACGGGCGAGACCATCGCGCCGCCTGCGGCGCGCCCGGCCAGCCTGTCGCCCGAGGCCCGGGCGGTCGCGGTGGCCACCACCCGTCGTACCCTGGCGGCGGCGCAGGCCTCGTTTGTCCGCAATCGCAGCCTCATCCCGCAGCGCGCCCGTGCCGGAATCGCCGCCGACCTGGGGAGCGCCCGTTCAGCCATGGCCGCGGGCAGGGCGGGAGAGGCCTATGGCTGGGCAGTGGAGGCCCTCTACCTCACCGGTAGGGCCAGCGGGGGGGCGCGTGTCAACACGGTGGCCCGCGAGGAGGGCGTCGCCGCGGCACGAACGGCGCTGGCCGGCGACGTCGCCACCCTGCTTGCTCGGGCCAACATGCAGTTCCAGCAGCAGTCCAACCCCGCCGGCCTGCGGGTGGAGCAGTGGCTTACCCTGCCATCGGCAATGGGCTGGGTTGTCTACGCCCAGGCCGTACTGCAGGCAGCGGGCACCGCGCTGAAGCAGCCGGCGGCGGGTGTCGGTAAGGCCAGGCAGATCGCCCAGCTCGTGGACATCGCCAGGGACGTCGAGGGCGAGCGCCTGGCGCTCGAACACCTGGGCCCGGACGCTATCGCGGTCGTGCGCGCGGCGAGTTCACGGACGGCTGTCCCCGAGGAGCAGGCCACCGCCTTCATGTCCGGCTACTCCACGTTCCTGGCGCGCGCGGGCGGTGCCAACCTGGTGCTCTACGAGGCCCTGTCCAAAGCGCCCGGCACGGCGGGAGGGGGCACCGGCTCCTACGAGGTCCTCGCGGCCCTTCGCGATGAGGTCGAGGGCGCCATGGCCGAGGCCGGCTCGCTGCAGGAGGCCATCCAGCAATCGGCCTACGCAACCACGTATTACGTCCTCGGCACCACGTTGGCGAGCGGTGACGCCTACGGCTTCTCCGACTCCACCATCACCGATGCCGGCTTCGACAAGGACGCGCAGAGCGCATACGAGCGCGAACTCCTGCTTAACGCCGTGGAGGGAGGCGAGCAAACCATCGCCGAGTGGACGGCGTTCCTGCAGTGGAATGGAGAGAACATGAGCTACCCGGTGTGGCAGCGAGAGTGGTCGACCGGCATCTATCAGGCGCTCCGAGGAACCCCCCGCGAGGAATCAGGCGCCAGGCTCGCGCTCAATGAGATCTGGTACGCGGTCATGAACAACCTCATGATTCGCTCTGCGAGCCTCAACCTGGGGTAGGCCCCGGTGTGTCCTACTCACAACGTGTGTGAGTAGGACAGCTAGCCTCGGCGCATGAGTCGAATCGGCGCCTTTGTCCTCGCTGCTGCCGCCGTGGCGGTGGCCGCACCTGCCGCATTCGGCGCAGTCGGGGATATGACTGCCGTCACTCCCGCAGTCACCGGGGCCGACCAGACCATTCGGGGCATTGCGACGGGGCCGAGCGGCAACGTGTGGTTCACGATGCCCGCCAGCGGACAGATCGTCCGCATGAACCCGCAGACCCAGGCAGTGACGCAGTTCGATATGTCGGGAGCGAGATGCGAGCCCCAGGGCATCGCGCTGGGGCCTGATGGTGCCATGTGGTTTGGATGCCAGGACGGGGCGATTGGGCGCATCACCACTGCGGGCGACACGACGTACTACGCAGTGGGAACGCCCGATCAGGGCACGACCTTTGCTCGTGTGGATACGGTCATCACCGGGCCCGACGGAAACATCTGGTTCGCGCAGTTCAGCGTGGGCATCGTCGGAATCGTGTCGCCAGCCAGCGGATTCCAGAAGCGCATGCAGGTGCAGCCGGCCCCAGCCGGGGGGCTCACGGTGGGCGGCGACGGCAACGTGTGGGCCACGTACCTGAACGACTTCCTGATGTACCGCATTACGCCGGGCGGGCGGGTATCCGAGGTGCCTGTGGGCGCCCAGGTCGCGAGCATTGCCACGGCGCCGAGCGGTGATGTGTGGGGTGTTCCCTTCGGCGGTATTGCCGAGATTCAGGTTGTGCCGCCCGCGGGTGCCGCACGGTCGTTGCCGCTCGGCGGCTTCTCGTCAACCATTGCCCGCGGTCCGCTGGGGTTCATGTGGGTCGGTGACAACACCGCTGGGCGTATCACGCGGGTCGCGGCCGATGGTGCACTGACGACCTACACCGCCGGAATCAGTTGGAACCCCAGGTTCCGCGGTGTGGCAGCTGGCGCAGACGGGAACATGTGGTTTGCCGGTGATCCAGACCCGTCCGGCAACGCCACGCTGTTCCGCGTGGCCACCGGCGCAGTGCCCACCGTGCTTGCGGCACCGTCAATCTCGGGTGCTGCGACCACCGGCGCGACTTTGACGGCGGACCCCGGGGCATGGACGTACCAGCCAAGTTCATATGCGTACCGCTGGGAGCGCTGTACTACGGCCACAAGCGGCTGCACGGTGATCACAGGGGCCACTGCTCAGAAGTACAAGGTGACTGCCGCTGACGCAGCGAGGTACCTGCGCGTGGGCGTGGTGGCCACCAACTTGAGCGGCCCCTCTGTGCTGGCCTACTCGAAGACGATTGCCGATGCTGACACGGTGGTACCGGGTGGCGGTGCCGCCGCTGGTGGGGGTACCCCACGTGGCACGAGCAGCCCTGGTGCCTACGTCGGTCCCGTGGCCATCGGTGAGAACACCCTGCTGTGGACCCGTGGTTCGGCCACAGCGATCACAACCGGCTACCGGGTTGGCGGTGCCGGGCACTTTGCCCAGTCGGCCACCGCACGTGGCGTGAAGATCTGCTCCACGTCGCGCACTGTCGCTGCCGCCGGTACCTACACCGCCACGTGTCGACTGAATGCGGTCGCCCGGGCGATGCAGCGGAGCCGACCGCTGCACGTCACCGTCACCAGCACCTACACGCAGGACGGTCTGCCCACTGCGATTGCTCAGGTACGCCTCACGCTGCCGCGCAGCGGCAGGGCAGCACCGGTCACCGGCTAGGCGGCACTGCTCGTCA
>JBMOGE010000076.1:0-8044 GCA_049318525.1 Miltoncostaeaceae bacterium | reverse complement strand
AACCTGCAGGTATATGCGGACCTCTTCGGGGTGCAGGATGCCGACCGGCGCATTGATGACCTTCTCGACAGGGTTGACCTCATCGCACGGGCTGATGATCCGGTGCGGGTGCTCAGCCGCGGCATGGCGCAGCGGCTTGCCCTTGCCCGCATGCTGCTGCATGGACCGCGGCTGCTGTTGCTCGACGAGCCCCACGCAAGCCTCGATGCCGCTGGAACGGCGTTGCTCGATGCCGAGCTTGCCTCCATGCGCACCGACGGCCGGGCGGCGGTGATCGTGACGCACGAGGTGGAGCGCATCGCATCGGTGGCCGATCGCCTCGTGGTGATGCGCCGTGGGCGCATCGTGGTGGACGAGCCGGTGGCCGGTCGTGGCCCGGCTCAGGTACGCGCCCGGTACGAGGAGTGCATCGCATGAGCACGACTGTGAACCGCCCGCGGTGGACGCGTCAGCTTGCCGGGCTCATCCGCAAGGACCTGCGTCTGGAGCTGCGCACCAAGGAGACCGTGATGGCCATGGTGCTCTTCGCCATCGTCACTCTCACCATCATGCAGTTCGGGTTCGGCACGCGCGATGACGACCTCACGCGGTTCACCGGGGGGCTCATGTGGGTGACCCTGGCGTTTACCGCCGTGCTGGGCGTGGGCCGCTCGTATGTGGCCGAACGCGAGCAGCGGGTGCTCGACGGCATTTTGGTCTCGCCGGTGCCGCGCGTCGTGCTGCTGGCGGCCAAGGCGATTGCCATCGTCATCTACATGGCCATCACCGAGTTGGTGGTCATCCCCTTGGTGGGCATCTTCTTCGTGAAGGGGCCGTATTGGGACTCCATCGGCTGGATCGCGCTGGTGGCACTGATTGCCAACGTGTGCATCGCCCTCTCGGGCACGTTGTTCTCGGGGCTCGCCCTGTTTACGCGCGCCCGCGACCTCATCCTGCCGGTGCTCTTTCTTCCCGCACTCGTGCCCGTGGTCATCGCCGGCGCCGGCGCGACGCATGCCGTGGTGGGAGGGGCACATGACATGAGCGAGTACCGTGGCTACTGCCTGTTCCTCGTGGGCTACGCCATACTGTTCCTCCTTGTCTGTATCGCGACCTACGATGCCGTCTTTGACGACTGATCACGCCTCCCGGCGTGTGACCGGTGCCCGGGCGGCGTTCATCTGGGGCGTCATCGCCACGGTGCTGGTGACCGTTGCGAGCGCCGGTGTGTTCCTTTCCGCCCCCGAGGACGCCGACCAGGGTGTGATCCAGCGCATCTTCTACTTCCACGTGGCAATCGCCCTGGTGTCGCTGGTGGCATTCGCCGTGGCCTGCGTGGCGGGGATCCTGTATCTGCGCACTCGCAAGGTGCGGTGGGACGACGTGAGCGTGACCGCAGTCCGCATCGGGATCCTCTTCTCGGTGCTTGTGATCATCACCGGATCTATCTGGGCCAAGGCCTCGTGGGGCACCTGGTGGGTGTGGGCCGACCCGCGACTGGTGACCTACCTCATCGTGGTGCTCATCTACGCCGCGTACTTCGTGCTGCGATCCTCGGTAGATGATGATCGTCGTCTTCGGTACTCGGCCATCTACGCCATTGCCGGCTTCGTGTCCGTGCCGCTGTCGTTTTATTCGGTACGAATTGCCCAATCGTTCGTGCACCCGGTCGTGTTCACGAGCGGGGGTGCCAACATGCCGGGTTCAATGCTCATCTGGTTCCTCATCTCGCTGGCCGCGATGCTGGCGCTCTTCATCGCACTGCTCGAGGTTGAGCTGGTGGGCCGTCGCACGGAGCGCGCCCTGCGTGCCCTGACCTTGCGTCTGGAGTCGTCATGACCGGTGGCAACCAGTACGTGGTGGCTGCATATGCGGTCATCTGGTTTCTGGTCCTCGCCTACGTGGTGATGCTGGGCGCGCGTACCGCACGGGTGGGCCGGCAGGTGGAGGCCATTACCCGCATGCTTGATCGCAGAGCCGCCGAATCCGACACCCCCGAGGGGGATGACGGCTGATGGCCCGCCCGCTGTTCCCCGTGTTCCTCGACCTGACTGATCGCCTCGTCGTTGTGGTGGGCGGGGGAGCGGTGGCAACGGAGCGCACTGCCAAGCTGGCAGCCCATGGTGCGTCAGTTCGTGTGGTGAGCCCCGAGCTCTCGCCCGGGCTTCAGCGCCTGGTCGCCGATTCCACCGTGGCCGACCACCGCGCCCGTCGGTACGAGGATGGCGACTTAGACGGTGCCGTACTGGTGGTTGCCGCCACCGACGATGCCGAGGTGAACCGCCGGGTACGCGACGCCGCACGTGCGGCGGGTGCCGAGGTGAACGTGGCAGACGACCCTGCTGGGTCCACAGCCGTGATTCCCGCGCTCATGCGCAGTGGTGATCTGGCCATCGCGATCACCACGGGCGGGGCAAGCCCCGTGGTGTCACGGCGTATCCGCGAGGATCTCGAAGATCGCTTTGGACCGGGATGGGCGGGGCTCATCGACCTGCTGGCCGAGAGCCGCGATGACCTCATCGCAGCTCGTCCGGTGATCGCCGACCGCCGCGCCGCGGTGGAGGCGCTCATCGATTCCGGCGTGGTGGACCGCATCGCCGATGCGGGGCCCGGCGCATGCCGCACCGAGGTACGCGAGATGCTCGGCCTGCAACCGGTGAGTGAGGCCGCCTGATGCCGCGCATCGTCGCCGTGGGCATCTCCCACAAGACCGCACCGGTTGAGCAGCGCGAGAAGATTGCGCTCACCGATGCCACCACGCGCACGCTCGCACGTCAGCTGATCCGCCACCCGGACATTGCCGAGGCCGTTGTTATCTCCACGTGCAATCGCACCGAGGCCTACGTGCATGCACTCGATGCCAGCACGGCCGAAGAGGCCATCTGTGAGGCCTTGGTGGAGAACAGCACCATGACCCGGTCAGAGTTCGACTGTGCGCGCTACGCGCTGGTTGATGACCGGGCCGTGGCCCACCTGCTGCGCGTGTCGTCGAGCCTCGACTCGATGGTGGTGGGCGAGAGTGAGATTCAGGGGCAGGTGCGCGGTGCGTGGGAGTCGGCCATCGACGAGGACGCCACGGGCGTGCTGCTCGACCGACTCTTCCGCCAGGCGCTCGAGGCCGGCAAGCGCGTGCGTACCGAAACCAAGGTTGCTGTGCGCCCCGTGTCGGTCTCCACGGTTGCCGCCGATCTGGCTCGCGAAGCCCTGCCCGATATCGGTGGGTGCCGTGGGCTGGTGGTGGGTGGCGGCAGAATGGCCGAGGCCACTGCGCGCGCGCTGATGGAGCGTGGGCTGGGTGAGCTGGTGGTCATTAACCGCACGGTCGGCACTGCACGCGAGATCGCCGAGCGCCTCGGTGGATTGGGCCTCGGCTTCGACTGCCTGGCCGCTGAACTGGCGCAGGCCGATGTGGTGGTGTGCTCCACCGACGCCCCGCACCCGGTGATCTCTGCCGACAACATCACCGCCGCACTTGCCGACCGCCCCACGCGCCCCATTGTGCTCATTGATATCGCCGTGCCGCGCGATGTTGAGTCTGCGGCGTCGGCCGTGCATGGTGCGGTGCTGTTTGACATCGACGATCTCGAGCGTGTGGTGGCCCAGCACCGCGACGAGCGCCAGGAGCATGCGCACCGCGCCGAGGTGATTGTGGGCGAGGAGGTGGAGCGGTACGCCGAGTGGCGCACCGGCCTCGCTGTGACGCCGGTCATTACTTCGCTGCGCGAGATGGCCGAGGCCGTGCGACAGGGCGAAATCGCCCGGGTGGCCCGTGGCGACCAGCCCCTCAGCGACTCCGAGCGCGAGCGCCTCGACGTCGTGACGAGGGCCATGCTCAACAAGTTGCTGCACGAGCCCACCGTGCGCGCGCGCGAGGCCGCTGGATCACAGGATGGCCTCAGGCATATCGACTCCCTGCGCTACCTGTTTGGACTCGACCTGCCGGATCACCCGCCGGCTGGCGATGGCACTGAGGCGCCGCACGCGCCGTCATCCCGCCACCTGGGCTGACGCCCCCGATGCGCATCACCGTGGCCACGCGGCGCTCCGCCCTTGCTCTCGCGCAGTCGCGTGCGGTTGCCGCGTCGCTTGAGGCCCATGGGCACGAGGTGGCATTGCTCGAGATGACGACCACGGGCGACCGGTGGAGCCTGGCCGGTGCACCCGACCAGCCCGGTGCTGACGTGAAGGGCATGTTCGTGAAGGAGCTGGAAGAGGCGCTGCTTGATGGCCGCGCCGACATCGCCGTGCATTCAGCGAAGGACCTGCCGGGCGACCTCCCCCACGGGCTCGCCGTGCTGGCCACGCCGCCCCGCGAAGACCCGGGCGACGTGCTGGTGGGTGAGCCGGGAGGCCTCGCCGCGCTTGCACCCGGTGCGCGGGTGGGTACCACCAGCCCGCGCCGCCGCGCTCAGGTACTGGCGGTGCGCCCCGATCTGCAGGTGGTGGAGGTGCGCGGCAACGTGGACACCCGTCTGGGCAAACTGGATGCCGGCGAGGTTGATGCCCTGGTACTGGCTGCGGCTGGCCTGGCACGCCTGGGTATCGCCCGGGCCGATGCCACCCCGCTGCCACTCGACGTGTGCGTCCCCGCGGCAGGGCAGGGCATCGTGGCGATTGAGGGCCGGGCGGACGACCAGGCAGTACGCGACGCCTGCGCGGTGCTCGACGACCCGGCATCGCGGGCATGCCTGGTTGCCGAGCGGGCATTTCTCGCCCGTCTCGGTGGGGGCTGCTCGGTGCCGGCGGGCGCGCTGTGTACTCGCGACGGCGAGTCGCTGCGTATTCGCGCATGGTGGGATGGCTCGGGCCGCAGCGCCGACCTCACGGGCGAGGTCGGCGACCCAGCGGCCCTCGGCGTGCGTGCGGCAGACGAGGTGGGCGCATGAGCCGGGGCATCGTGTACCTCATCGGCGCAGGCCCGGGCGACCCGGGCCTCATCACGGTGCGTGGACGCGCGGCACTGATGAAGGCCGACGTTGTGCTGTACGACCGCCTCGGCACAGAGGCGCTCATGCACCTGTGCCGCCCAGACGCCCGGCTCATTGATGTGGGCAAGGCCCCCGACCGGGTGGCCATGACCCAGGACGACACCACGGCGCTGTGTGTGGAACTTGGCAGGCAGGGGCTCGTGGTGGCCCGGCTGAAGGGCGGCGACCCATTTGTGTTCGGTCGTGGCGCCGAGGAGGCCGAGGCCCTGGTGGCCGCGGGTGTGCCCTGCCTCGTGGTGCCCGGCATCACCTCGGCCATCGGCGCGCCATCGGCAGCGGGTATCCCGGTGACCTACCGGGCCATGGCGACCGGATTCACGGTGGTGACCGGCCACGAGGACCCGGCAAAGGATGCCGAGCAGAACGACTGGGATGCGCTGGCCGCGCTGCCGCACACCCTCGTTGTGCTTATGGGCATGGGTCGCCTGCCGGCCATCGCCGAGCGTCTCATCGCCGCCGGGCGTCCCGCCGACCAGCCCGCAGCCGCCATCCAGTGGGGCACCACGCCGCGTCAGCGCACCGTGGTGGCCACGCTCGGCACCTTGCCCCAGCGCGTGGAGGAGGAGGGGCTCGGCAACCCGGCCATCCTCGTGTTTGGCGACGTGGTGTCGCGTGCGCCCGGCCTGGCCGCTGCCGGCCGCCCGGTTCTGGCCGGCAAGACCGTGGTGGTTACCCGTGCCCGTGCCCAGGCCAGCGATCTTGCTGCCGCTCTCGATCTGATGGGTGCCCGGGTCATCCAGCTTCCTGTCATCCGCATCGAACCGCTCATGGGGTCACCTGAGCTTGACGCGGCACTGGCCGATATCGGCGCACACGACATCGTCATCTTCACCAGCGTCAACGGGGTGGAGCAGATGGCAGCGCGCATGACCGAGCGTGGCCTCGATGCCCGGTCGCTTCGTGCCGATCAGATCATCGTGGCCGTGGGTGCCGCAACCGCCGCCGCGCTGGCCGCGCATGGCATCCGCGCCGACGTGGTGCCCGAGCGGTTTGTGGGTGAGGCGGTACTCGAGGCCCTGGCGTCCACCGCGGTGGAGGGCCGCCGGGTGCTCATCGCACGTGCCACCGACGCCCGGCCTGTCATTGCCGATGGTCTGCGCGCCCGTGGTGCCATCGTGAGCGATGTGGCCGTGTACGAGACCATCGCCGAGCGCCCGGCGGATGACGTGATCGAGGCTGCACTGGACGCGGACATCATCACCTTTACCTCGTCATCAACGGTGACCAACACGCTGGCACTGCTGGACGACGCCCAGCGCGCCCGTCTGGCATCGGGTCCCCGCGTGGTGTCCATCGGACCCGTGACGTCCGACACGGTGCGAAGCGCCGGACTCGTCGTGGCCGCCGAGGCCGCACACCACGACATCCCCGGCCTCATCGATGCGCTCGTCGCTCTCGGCCGTAACTGAGGCGGTGGGCGCGTGCTCGGGTTCCTGACCGACTACGGCCCGCAAACTGAGCATGTGGGGGCGCTCCACGCAGTGGCGGCCGCGATCGCGCCCAGTGCCGCACGCATTGATCTGGCGCACGACGTACCCGCGGGTGATGTCCGCTGGGGTGCGGTGCTTGTGGAACGGCTGATGCGTGTGATGCCCCGCAGTTCGGTGACCATCGCCGTGGTTGATCCCGGTGTGGGAACCGCCCGTCGTGCCATTGCCCTGGAGACCGAGTGGGGCAGGGTCGTTGTGGGCCCCGACAACGGGCTGCTGGGGCTGGCAGCCGACCGCCTGCAGGCAGTGCGCGCCGTGGAGATCACCTCGGAGGACCATATGCGGCGACCGGTCTCGGCCACCTTTCACGGCCGCGACATCTTTGCCCCCGCCGCTGCGCATCTGGTGAGTGGAGTGCCACTGAACGCACTCGGGCCCGAGGTGGACCTGACCACGATTGAGCGCCCGCACCTGCCCGAGCCCAACACCATCGACGGCCAGATGGACGCCCTTGTGGCGGGAGTCGATCGCTTTGGGAACCTTGCCCTGTGGGCAACCTGGGAGCAGCTGATGGCGGCGGGGCTGGTGGCAGGCGACCGAATCTGGGCCATCAGTACTGCTCTGCGCAGCAGGGGCACGCTGGGGCGCACATTTGCCGACGTGCCCCGGGGCGGCCTGCTGGCCTACGTGGACAGCCACGGCCTGGTGTCGCTGGCCGTGAATGGGGGAAGTGCCGAGGAGCGGGTACAGGCGACGGCTGGCGAGGTCGTCGCCATTGCGCGTCAGTCGTAGCGGCCCCGCCAGGCGTTCAGCCTGATGCCGTAGATGTCCCTCATGAACGGTGGCAGATGCTTGGAGACGTCGAACGTGGATTCGTCGCGGAACTCCACCGATACCGGCATCTCGGCAATACGCGCACCCATGCGCCGGGCGAGAAACAGCACCTCGATGTCAAACGCAAATGAATCGACGAGGGCCTTGGCGAATATGCGCTCGGCCCAGTCGGCACGAAATCCTTTGAACCCAGCCTGGGTATCGCTGATGACCGGGAGCACCAGAATGCGCCGGGCCACCTGCACGGCCGCCCCGGCCGCCATGCGCGATGCGCTCTGCTCGGAGTCGGCGTACTCGGCCAGGCTGCGCTTGCCCGCCACGACATCGGCCACGCGCTCCAGCAGCGCCAGCGCCGGCGCCACGTGGAACGGGTCGATGTTCATGTCGGCATCCACGTAGAACCGGTAATCACCCGTGGCGGCGAGCATTCCCGCCCGCACGGCCGCACCCTTGCCTGCGTTGGCAGGCAGCCGGTTCAGCCTGATGCGCGGGTCGATGGCCGCGTGGCGATCGACCAGCGCGGCGGTGCCATCGGTGCTGCCGTCGTCAGACACGATGACCTCGGCCGTGCCATCAAAGGTATCGAGCCACGCACGCCAGCCATCGAGGGTCGGCGTGAGCCGCCGCTCCTCGTTGTACGCCGGGATGACGATTGAGAGGTCCACGGGCACATGGTCGCAGACGCCCCGCGCGACGGAATCTGGCCCAGGTGCAAAACGACATACGCCGCGCCCCCAGTGCGAGGACGCGGCGTATGGATGGCGAGACCCGGACTCGAACCGGGGACACCACGATTTTCAGTCGTGTGCTCTA
>JBMOGE010000075.1:0-8223 GCA_049318525.1 Miltoncostaeaceae bacterium | reverse complement strand
GGAGACTCAGCACAGCCCGTGCTTGCTGAGTTTCGACTTTTGTCGTCTGTTCTGTTGTCTCTCCTGAATGCGCCGTCTGGGATTCGAACCCAGGACCTTGGGATTAAAAGTCCCCTGCTCTAACCAACTGAGCTAACGGCGCCCCGGAAGGGTAACGCCCCGTGAGGGTCAGGCGGCCCCGCTGGTGCGCTGGGCCATGCGCGGAGCCGGCACAAGGCGGCGGAACCACGGGCCGTCGCGCCCGGTACCCGATGCCGCCCACACGGCAGCATCGTCGGCAATGCGCTCGATTCCATGCAGCACGGCGTCAAGTGCATCCACCGCCGCGGCCAGGCGCACGTCGGGGGTGCCGGCCGCTTCAGCGCGGCGGAGCGCCTCCCATGCCGGGTCAAGCACATCGACCAGGCCGGTCTCGGGGGCCGGTGGCAGGCGATCGCCGATCGCGGTCGCGATGTCCTCGAGTGACCGTGCGATCTCGGCGCGTACGGCGTCGATGCCGGGGATATCCGTGCCGTCCTTCCATGCCCGCACGCCGAGCACGGCGATCTCCTGCGGCAGTTTCAGCACCGCCGCCTCAAGCGCGATGATTGGCGTTGGGTGCAGGAAGACCGTGAGCGACTCCACGATCTGCGCCTGGGCGACGCGCGTGGCCTCGTCGGCCGCGAGCATGGCCCGTCGCTGCGCCTCGGACGCCGCCCCGGGGCGCAGTTCGCCGGTGACCGTGGCGATCATGGCGTCGGCATCGCGGGCGTCGGTGCGAAGGGCACGGGCGAGTATCTGCGGCAGCTCATGGGCACTGCGGGTGGGCCAGAGAAGGGTGGCGATGGTCATTCCGGCGGCGCAGGCCAGCCCCGTGGCCGTGAGTCGCTCCCACATGAGGTCGGTGCCCGATGCGCCTCCGCTGGCCGCGAACACCAGGGGGATGGGTGTAAACAGGATCACGAACCACATGGCGTTGACCGGACGCAGCAGCGCGGCGAGTGTGGATATCACGATGATCCCGCCCACCAGTGCCGCCTGTGCGGGGAGCACCACCAACATGCCCACCGCAACCACGCCGCCGATCGCCGTGCCGATGGTTCGCTGCATCGCCATCTCAACTGAATCGCCCAGCGTGGGACGCAACACGGCCATGAGGGTCAGGGTGACCCACGCGCCATGTGTCACACCCAGAATTCCCCCGGGCCCAAGGGCGGTGAACACTCCCATCGAGATGCCCGTGGCCGCGCCCAGTCGCAGGCCGTGCCGCAGAGCGGTTGACCTCCAAGTGAGCGCTGCCCGCAGTTGATCCATCAGGTGCAGGGGCGCAGGCGCAGGGATGTCGATCGATGGCACCTCCGGAAGGTCAAGCGCATCGACCGCCTCTCGCACTCGCAGCAAGAGCCGTTTCGCGGCCCGGGCCCGTCCAGCGGCGACCAGGGCTGTGTGGAGTGGCGGACCGGTCAGGCCGTCGGGCGATGGCACGGTCGAATGCACGGTGGCGGCTGCATCGTTGAGCGCCGTCAGGTCGGGCCGCCCCCGGGGAATCACCGTGCACGTGGCGATGTCGGCCGCCGTCAGTGATACCTGCGTGAGCATGTGGTCCATCGCGGCCCGGGTCGCCGGGTCGGCTGGCTCCCTTCGCCGGTCGTCGGCCACGGCCGAGATCAGCGCCGTCACCCGCTGGGCCGCAACCAGTGCCGCCCATAATCGGTGCGAGCGGTCCGACCAACCCGCGCGGCGGCTGCGGATGACCGCCACCACCTCACGGCCGTCCTCGATCGCATTGATCGCCCGCATCTCGAGTCGGGTGCTCGTGGGATCGCGCGCGAACGCGGCCACCGACAGCCACGCGTCGCTCACTGCCAACTCGGCCGGGGCGAATGGCGCGATGGGCCATGGCAGTACCGAAAGCACCACCACCCATCCACTTCCGATGAGCACTGCCAGCACGGCATCTGCCAGCCGCGGAGTGGGGTGCAGGCCCTGAGCGAGGATGAACAGGCCGAGCGGCGCGGGGGCGGCCATGGTGGGCACCTCTCCCCACGCCGATGCGAGCCCGGCCAGAATGCCGAGCGCCAGCATCACGACGGCCGCAGCCAGCGCTGCGTGGGCCACCTGTACTGCCAGCACCACCACCACGATGTTGAGCGCGGTGACCACGGCGTACACCTGCGCGTGGCGCCGGTACCCGCCACCGGGTTCCACGATGGCCGTAAAGAGCGCCGCGATCGCACCCACGCTCCCCAGGTCGAGGCGACCACCCGCCAGCCCGAGGAGCAAGGGCAGGGCAACGGCAAGGGCCATTCGGACGGCGCTTAAGGGGGCGGGCCTGCCGGTTCCGGGCCCCGCGATCCGGCGGGCCAGCCAGCCGGCGCCCCGCTCCACTCGCTTCATGCGGTTGGGGTGCGTGATGGGAGCATCGCTCACACGCGGAGTGTCGCAGCCCGGGCGCTCGCTAGGGTGTTGCCAATGCCGCCGCTGGGAGACGATCAACTGCATGCCGCACTTGCCGCGTTCCCTGGCTGGGGCGTTGCCGAGGGCATGCTGGTGAAGGCCTTCACGTTCGATGAGGGGTTTATCCACGGCATCCGGTTTGTGGACGCCGTGGCCGAGGCCGCCGAGGCGGCCGACCACCACCCCGACATCGACATCCGGTGGACCACCGTCACCATCAGGCTGGTGACGCACTCCGAGGGCGGTATCACTGAGATGGACCTGGCGCTTGCCGGGGCATGCGACCGGCTGGCGGCTGGCTGATGGGGATGCCGGCGATCATCCGGCGCACGGCATTCCGCATGGATCCCGAGCGCGCCCATGAGGCCGCGCTACGTGCGCTGCAGGTGGGGAGCCCATTGCTGATGCCCGCCAAGGGCTACATGGCCACTCGCGACGCCTCGGTGCACCAGCGGCTGATGGGCCTCGACTTCGCCGGCCCGGTGGGGCTGGCCGCTGGCTACGACAAGTACGGACGGGCGGTGCGCGCGTGGGGACGCCTGGGGTTCGGATTCGCTGAGATCGGCACCGTGACCGCCCGTGCCCAGCCGGGAAACCCACGCCCCCGGCTGTTTCGCCTGGTGGATGACGAGGCCATCGTCAACCGGATGGGATTCAACAACGATGGCGCGGCGGTCACAGCCCGGCGCATCGCTGCCGCACGCGAGGGGTCCGGCGCCGGAATTCCCATCGCCATCAACATCGGCAAGTCGAAGGTGACGCCACTTGACGACGCCCCGGCCGATCACGTGGCCTCGTACCGCCTGCTTCGTGGCGTGGCAGATCTTGTGGTGGTAAACGTGTCGTCGCCCAACACCCCGGGGCTTCGCGAGTTGCAGGACCGCGATCACCTCACGGCGATCCTCGGTGCCCTTCGCGACGAGGATGCCTCGATGCGTGCCCGCGACGGACGCGCCCCGATGCCCTTCCTGGTCAAGCTGGCACCCGATCTGCCCGATGCGCAGATTGAGGACGCCGTTGACCTTGCGGGCGAGCTGGGACTGGCCGGGGTGGTGCTCACCAACACCACCATTTCGCGCGAGGGGCTTACGAACCCCGCCGACCCGGCGGCGGCACAGCAGGGCGGCATGTCGGGCCCCCCACTTCGTGCCCGTGCAGATGAGGCCACTCGCATCGCTGCTCGCCGTGCCAGTGGGGATCTGGTGATTATCGGCGTGGGCGGCATCATGGATGCCGATCAGGCGTGGGACCGCCTGGCCAGCGGCGCATCACTGGTGGAGGTATGGACCGGCATGGTGTACCGCGGCCCCACGATCGCCCGTGACATCACCACCGGGCTCGTCGATCGCATGCGGCGCGAACAGGTTGGCCACATCTCAGAACTCGTGGGCAGTGCGCTGGCCGGGGGCGGATGAGCCTTCTCGGGCAACTCGCGATCATTCTGGTCGCGGTCGCCGCCGCCGCCATCATCGGCGAGCGCCTCAGGTTTTCGGCCATCCCGCTGTTCATCATCGCGGGCATCCTGCTGGGGCCCTACGAACCATTCCCCTCGGCCCTCCTTCAAGGTGAGCCGCTGTACCTCATCAGTGAGCTCGGGATCATCCTGCTGCTGTTCTACCTGGGGCTCGAGTTCAGCCTCGAGCGCCTGGTCCAGGCACGCAATCTAGTGGTGCGGGGTGGGGTGATCGACCTGGTGGTAAATGGCGGCCTGGGGTTTGCGGTGGGCGTGGCCCTGTTCGGGGTGAGCGCCGAGGCCCTCATCGTGGCCGGCATCATCTATGTGTCAAGCAGCGGCATCATCATCCAGGCCCTGTTCGACTTCCGTCGGCTGGCCGACGATGAGACCGATCTGGTGCTGGGCATCCTGGTCTTTGAGGACATGGCCGTCGCAGTGTTCCTGGCCGTTGCATCCGCACTGGCGGTGGGGCAGACGGTGAGTGGGGGAATGATCACGGCGCGTACCGTGATCGTGGTGGCGTTCGTCGCCGCATTCCTTGTGGCCAGTCGCTATCTGCCCAAGTACATCAATCGCGTCAGTCCGTACCTCGAGCGCGAGCGACTGGTGCTGGCTGCTCTTGCACTGCTGGTGGGTGCAGCCGCGCTGGCGGAGTGGGCAGGGCTGTCGGCCGCTATCGGGGCACTGCTGGCAGGAATCCTGCTGTCCGAGACCGAGGCACGCGACCGCATCGAGCGGCACCTGTATGGCCTGCGCGACTTCGCAGCGGCTATCTTCTTCTTCGCATTCGGCCTGCAGATCGACCTCGGGTCGGCCGGGGAGATCTGGCAGTGGATCCTCATCGGCGCTGTGGTGGCGGTGGGCGGCAAGCTTGTCGCCGGCTGGATCGCCGGCCGCAGCAGCGGATTTTCGCGCCGGCAGTCGTTCACGGTGGGGTCGAGCCTCATCGCCCGCGGTGAGTTCTCGCTGATCCTTGCCCAGATCGCAGCCCTCGGCGTGGCGCTCGATCCCGGCTTTCGGCAGCGCATTACGTCATTCGCCGGCGTGCTGGTGCTGGTCACAGCCCTCATTGGAGTGCTACTGATGAGAGAATCCCGAACGATCGGACGCGCGTTGTTCGGATCCCGGAAAACCAGCGCAGCAGTGGTCGCCCACGAGGAGGAACGTTCGTGATCGAGGTCCGAGAGACACGCCTCCCCGGCGTCGGCAAGAAATTCACCATGCACACCACCCGCGGCGAGGACGTGTGCGCCATCGTGCACACCGACGGGCGGCGCGAGGTGTACCACCGCAGCGACCCCGACGAAGATGCCGAGGACGTTCTCGTTCTCACCGACGACGAGGCCCGCCAACTGGGGTCCATCCTCGGGGGCGTGGTGTACCGCCCGGAGCTCGCCGAGCACCTGGACGTGGCGCTCAACGATCTGGCACTCGAATGGGTGGATATCCCAGCCGACAGCCCGCTCGTGGGCCGTACCGTGCAGACCTGTCGCATACGCCGGACCACGGGCGGCACGATCGTGGCCATCCTGCGCACGGAGGGGGCACTTCCGATGCCGCATCCGGATGAACCCATCAGGGCCAACGACACCCTGGTGATTCTCACCCGACCCGACACCTTCGACGAAATCCAGCGACTCGTGGCAGACGGCCCTCCGTCGGACTCCGCCTGAGTCCCTTCGGGGCGGCGGATACTCCATGAGGGATCCGGACAGGCGCGACCTCTGGTCGGTGCTCCGCGGTCGGGGCACCCCGTCGCTGCGTGGGCTGCTCACACGCGTGGTGGTGGGCGTGGGTCTGGTGCTGGGCGTGCTCAGCGCCCTGGCCATCATCGGCGTGTACGCGTCCACGGCGTCGTACCGCGACGATCAGCAGACGGCCGTCACGCGCGCCACCACGGCCGAATCCATCCTCGCCGACCTGCTGAATGCCGAGACCGGCGTGAGCGGGTACACGCTCACCGGCCGACCCAACTATCTGGTGCCGTACGTAAAGGCCGAGGCCTCGTACCCGCGCAGCATCGCGCGGCTGCAGGGGCTCGTGACCGGCAGCCCCAAACTGGAGCAGTCGGTGGCCTCGATCGACCGCGCCGCCCAGCTGTGGTTCTCCGAGGCCGCGACCCTTATTGACCTGCGCAAGCAGGGCAACATCCAGGGCGCGGTGGATCGCATCAATCAGGGCATCGACAAGGCCCGCCTCGACGCGCTGCGCGCAGAGCAGGCCGAACTCCGGGGGCTTGTGGAGCGCGAGCGTCAGACTGCGCTTCGCCGTGCCGACCGCCGGCGCACACTCACCATTCTCGCTCTCCTCCTCGGATCCGTCATCGCCGTGCTCACCGTTCTGGGCGCCACGCGGCTGCTGTGGCGCCGGGTGGGGGCCCCGCTCGGATCGCTGCTGCAGGGAGTGCGGCGCGTGGGGGCGGGCCGCACGGGCGAGAAGGTGCCCCTGCCGGAGCACGCTGCGCGTGAGGTTGACCAACTGGTGGAGTCGTTCAACGAGATGCAGGGGCAGGTGGTGGTGCAGCGTGACGCTGCTGAGGCCAGCGCCCGCCGTACCGAGGCCGCACGCGCCGAGCGGCGTCTGTGGCGCACGGTGGAGAAGGGTCTGCTTCCCGAGAATCTGCCCGCCGTTCCCGGCCTTCGTCTGGCGGCCCGCTATCTGCCCATGAGCCCGGGGCTTGCCATCGGGGGCGACTTCTACGACGCCCGCGTGCTTCCTGACGGAAGTCTCGTGGTGGTGGTGGGCGATGTCGCCGGGCACGGTGCCGAGCCAGCCGCACGGGCTGCACGCATGCGATTCGGCTGGCGCGCGCTGGTTGAGGTGGATCCCGACCCGCAGCGCGTGCTGGGTGTGCTGAATGGCCTTGTCGTTGGCCCGGGCGAACGCGAACAGGGAATCTTCTCAACCATGTGCCATTGCCACGTGCATCCCGACGGCCGCGCCGAGATCGCACTTGCCGGGCACCCCAGGCCAATCGTGATGTCCGGCGGCACCGGCGCGCTCATCGAGGTGGAGGAGCGGGGCCCCATTCTTGGCCTGCTCGACCCGCCGTCATGGCCGGTGACCGAGGTCACGATTCCCGAGGGTGGCACGCTGGTGATCTACACCGATGGTCTGGTGGAGGCGCGGCAGGGCGACGTCATGTTCGGGTCGTCGCGGGTCATCGAGACCTTGGCTGCCTCGGCACACCTGCCGCTTGAAGAGCGCATGGCATACCTCACCGAGCGCGCGCGCCGCTACGACGAGGGCAACCTGCGCGACGACGTCTCGGTGCTGGCGGTGCAGCGGGTACCGCGGCTCGACGCCTAGCCCCGCCGGCGCCCCACGGGGAATGCCTTGGCGATGGCTTCCAGGCGGTACCCGACCCGGTGCTCGGTCTGCACGTAGGTGTAGCGCCCACCGGTTTCGTCAACCTTGCGGCGCAGCCGGCGCACCAGAACATCTACCGAGCGGTCGCCATGCGGGCGCTCGCCGCCCCACACGCGCTCAAAGATCGCGTCACGTGACAGCGATCGGCCCTTCTCCTCGGCGAGGATCCACAGCAGTTTGGTCTCGAGCGGGGTAAGGGGGGCCACCTCATCGGCCACCCGCACTTGCAGGCGGTCGCGGTCGATCTCGAGGTCGCCCATCGACACCTCAGATGGATCGCCCTCGCCCAGCACCTCGGCACGCCGCAGGGCGGTATCGAGCCGCGCCACCAGCTCGCGGGCCGAAAACGGCTTTCGCAGCAGGTCGTCGGCCCCGAGGGTGAGTGCCTCAAGGCGCTCCCCCTCGTCGGGGCGCGCGGTCATCACGATGATGGGCAGATTGGGAGCCCAGCGGCGCACGTCGCGGATGATTGACCACCCGTCCACGTGCGGCAACATGAGGTCGAGCACCACGGCATCGGGCTGCCACGCCTTCAGCGTGGTGAGGGCGGCGAGCCCGTCGCGGGCCACGCTGGTGGCGTATCCGGCCTTGGACAGATGCCAGGCCACGGCCTGCGCAGTGGACTCATCATCTTCCACCACAAGGACGGTGCGTCGGTTCGGATCAGGAACTGTGCTCATATGACGGCGACGTTACGTCTGTGTCAGCGCTGAATCGTGACCGACTCGTGAACAGGCCGTGAATACGTGAAAACGAAGGCGCGCAGCGGTTTCACAAGATCGTCACAGGATGCCTGTAACAGGTCACAAGTCGTTCACAGGAGTCGGGGAACACTCCCAGTGACTCGCGGGGCGCACCCGGGAGGGAAGTTCCCCAGCACTCATCTCAGGAGACATCTCAAACGTGAACCGCACTCTCCGTAACGTCGCGCTGCTGTCCGCCGCGGGCCTTTCGCTCGCTGC
>JBMOGE010000074.1:0-8272 GCA_049318525.1 Miltoncostaeaceae bacterium | reverse complement strand
CGAAGAGGTCGGCATATACCTGCAGGTTCTGACGTGGCGAGAGGTCGAGGTAGGCCAGGGGATCATGCGCCAGGTAGCCGATGCCGCACCGCGCCCGGCGCGCTCCACCGGGCAACTCCTCGCCCAGCACCGTGAGCGTGCCCGTGCCGGTACGCAGCAGCGTGGCCACCAAGCGAAGCAGCGTGCTCTTGCCCGCCCCATTTGGACCCGCAATCGCCACCCGCTCGCCAGCGGCCACGCTGAGATGCACATCCGCAACGGCAGCGCGTTCGCCGTAGATGTGCCCCACCCCGCGGGCTGACACCAGGTGTTCAGGCAACGGCCACCTCGGCCACGACGCCGGCCAGGAATACCACCGACATCGCCATGTTGGCCGTGCCGAACGCGGCGTTGATGCGTGCAGCGTCACCCGGGCGCACATGCAGGTGCTCCCACGCGAGGATGGCCGCGCAGGCGGCCACGGCGACGTAATACGGCCAGGTGACCGATGCCGCCGCGCCGGCGAGCACCAGCAGTGCGATGGTCGCCACATGGCAGCCTGCCGCGATGCGCAGCGCGCGTACCTCGCCAAATCGCACCGGTACCGAGTGAACGCCCTCGCGCCGGTCGCTCTCCACGTCGAGGAGGGCGTAGACCACGTCGAACCCGGCGATCCACAGCGCCACGGCGAGCCACAGCAACACGGGTGCAGAGGCGAACTGACCGGTGACCGCGATCCAGCCCCCGATGGGTGCGATGCCGATGGAGATACCGAGGATGAGGTGACAGGCCCACGTATACCGCTTGGCGTACGGGTACGCCACGAACAGCGCCACCGGAATGGGCCAGAGCCACCAGGTGATTGACGGCAGCTGCGATACCGCCACAAGCAGCGCAATGAGGCTCACCAGCGCGAATGCGCGCACCTGAGTGACCGTCAGGCGCCCTGCGGGGATGTGCCGGCCGGCCGTGCGCGGGTTACGGGCATCCATCTCCCGGTCCACCAGCCGGTTGAGCGCCATGGCCAGCGAGCGGGCGCCCACCATGGCCAGCAGGATCCAGGCGAGCACGGCCATGGACGGCCATGCGTTCTGCGCCATCAGTGCACCGGCGAAGGCGAACGGAAGCGCGAACACGGTGTGCTGAAACCTGACGAGCCCGAGCAGCGCCGGGACGACCTGCGCCCCCGTGGCGCGGGGCGGGGCGGGCGTAGACGTGGACATCAGGGCGATCCTATGCCGTGGGGCCGGTAATGCCCGCATAGCGGGCGCTCTGGCCGGTGACGACGCCCCAGAACTGATCGCCGTGATCAAAGTGCCACCACTCCTCCACGTACGCAGTGAAGCCCTCGTCGTGCATCGCCCAGAAGAGCAGGCGGCGGTTGGCGCGCGCCGGCATGTCGATGTCTTCAAGCGCCGCGGCACCGGCCTCGGGCACAAATGCATCGAAGGACGTGCCCAGATCCAGCGGCACGCCATCTGCGTCGGCGAGCGTCAGATCTACGGCGGCGCCCGTGAAGTGCGGAGGCGGTGCGTGGTGCGGAGGCCTCGGTGGCGTGACATACGTGCGGGCCGCATCCTCCAGCTGCGCACGTGTGAAGGTGGGGTACTGCGCCGCCAGATCGCCGATGTAGGCCTCAAACAGCGCTGACTGGGTCTCGATACTGCGCCAGCCATCCCACACCAGCAACATGAGGCCGTCTGGCAGGGACTGCGCCACGCGACCCAGGCGCTCGGCCACACCCTGGCGCAGCCAGCATCCGGGCAACGCACCCGGCAGTCCCCAGGCGAAGTACTGCGGGTCCTCAACGATGCGCCCGCCGATGTGCGCCACGGGCACGAGCGGCTCGTCAATGGGGTCGATCGGCACGTCCTGCCAACCGGCCGTGCGCTCAAGCCGGGGAATGGGGCGGCTCGCTCTGGGGTCGGAGGCGCTCACGACAGGCCCCACTCTGCGGCCTGAATGCACGGGCCGGGGTCGGCACCCTTGAGCACCGCGATCACCGGTGGCACACGCTCCGACGGCGGTGGCACCGTGGCCGGATTCTCCTCCGGGTGCGCCGCGGCGCGCATGTCAGTACGAAGCGGCCCGGGGTTTACGCGCACCACCCGCACATCGCGATCGGCCCACTCCGCGCGCAGCACATCGGCCGCCACGTCCAGCATCCCCTTGGTCAGTCCGTACGCGCCTCGGCCCGGCTTGGACGCAGCGCCTGACGTAACGATGACTACGCCCGCGCCGCTCGCAATGAGCGGCAGAAGGCCGTGGATCAAGCGCAACTGATGCGTGACGTTCACGGTGATCGCGGCATCGATGTCGGCGGGTGCGATGTCGGCGATAGGCCCCCGGGCGCCCAGAATGGCCGCGTTGAGCACCACCCCCTCCAGACGGGGGACCAACGTGGTGATGGCATCGGTGAGTGCGTCCACCGACGCGGCATCGGCCAGGTCGAGCGCACAGCACTCCACGCCGCTGGCCCCAAGTGTGCGACATGCCTCGGCAGTGGATGCCAGCCGACCGGTGTCGGTAGCCGTGATGATCAGGTACGCGCCCTCCGCGGCAAGCGCACGGGCGATTGCCGCGCCATAGCCGCGGGACGCGCCGGTCACGAGGACGCGCGCGCCGTCGAGGGTCGCGACGTCCCCCGGCATTACGGCGCTGTCGCGCCCCCGTCGGCGGGAGTGGCAGGGCCCGAGCCGGGAGCCGGCGCCTTGCCCTCAACCGCAGGAGTGAGGGGGGCCACATCACTGGTGGGCTTGGTACCCGCCGCAGTGGCCACGTATGCCGCCACGTTCACGGCGTCGGATCCGGTTACCAGGTTCTGCGGCATCGCCTGCGGGTAGCTGCCCGGAAGTGGTGCCTGTGGAGCCACTTCGATCCAACGCTTGACGACCCCGTAGAACTGCGTCTCCTTGAATCCCTGCTCGCGTGACGCACGGAAGGCGTCATCCAGATTGGGGCCGAGCTGGCCCTTGGTGCCGGCATCGGCCAGCGTGTGGCAGCCGCCGCATGAGCCGACGAACTTCGTCTTGCCAGCAGCGGTGTCGGCGGTGTCGAGGGCCGACTGCGCCCCGCCGCATCCCGTGAGGAATCCAGCGGTGCCGATAATCAGCAGGGCAGTCGAAGTGGCGATGAGGCGTGAGCGCACGGTGTCCCTAGATCACGTAGACGAGCAGGAAGAGGAGCACCCAGACGATGTCAACGAAGTGCCAGTAGTACGACCCGGCGGCCAGCGGGGTGTGCTGGGTGGCCGTGAAGTCGTTCTTGTAGACACGACGAAGGCACATGCAGAGGACGATAAGGCCCACCGCCACATGCGCGCCATGGAAGCCGGTCAGGGTGTAAAAGGCACCCGAGAACGCCCGGTCCTGAGGTGTAAAGCCCAGGTGCGCGTACTCATTGAACTGAATGATGAGGAACGTGCCACCCATCAGAATGGTCACCCACAGGCCCCGGATCAGACCCTTGCGGTCGCCCGCCTTGAGGCGCTTCTCGCCCCACCACAGGGTGAATGACGACCCCACCAGAATGAGGGTGTTGACCCCGGTGAGCATGACCGGCAGTTCAAATGGCTCGCCATCCTGCTTCAGCGGCGGCCATACCTCGTTGCTCACGCCATACCGGATGAAGAAGTACGCAGTGAACAGCGAGGCGAACAGCATCACCTCTGAGCCGATGAACAGCAGCATTCCGACAAGCTCGGCGTTCAGGCCGTGCTTCTTGCCGTGGGTGTCCTGCCCGTGCGACGGGGCGGGTGCGTGACCGGAGGTCGTGGCCATTACTCGCTCCCCGCGGGGGCGCCGAGGTTCACGATTTCGACCGGAGTCTCCCCCGCGGCTGCGTTCGCTGCGCCTGCCAGCGCAGCAGCCTCGCCATTCACGCCCGCCACCAGGATCTGGGTGGGCTTGAAGGCATCGATCGCAAGGGGCAGGGCGTCGGCGGGGCCGTCGTCCATGACCTCGCCCTGCACCTGCACGCCAACCGACACGAGGGCGTTGATGGTTGCGGTCATGCGCTCACCGGCCTGGCGGCGGATCTCGCTCGACTCGCTGCCCCAACGCGGCTGCGGCAGGTCGAGCGGGCAGATGATGGTAAACCGGGCCGCCTGGGCATCGAACCGGGCCATGACCACGGCAGCGAGTGCATCGGCACCCACGGCATCGGTGGCCACGATCATCGTGAGCGGCAGGGCCGACGCGGCCGTCAGTGCCCGGGCGTCGTCACCCCTCACCACGATGTGGCTGGTGGCAATTCCGGAGCGCTTGCGAATTCGGTCCACGGCGTCCTGGCGCATCCACGCGCTGGATGCCGTTGGCAGCGTGGCGACCAGGATCTCGTACGGCTGACGCGACTTGCCCTCGTCGCCGGCCACCGTAATGACCTCGCCGTCGGCCACACGACCGGTGGCGGCGATGCCGAAGCCGGCGAGGATTGCCAGCGTGGTCGCAAGGCGGCGCTCGGCCACGGCGCGATCGCCGTCACCCACCGGAACGAGGAACTCAAATGACCACAGGCCATCGGCATTGCGCGAACGGATTTCGTCGATGAGCCCTTGCGAGGTGAGGGTGTCGTTCGCCACAACCAGCACCGGATAGCGCGTGTCCTCGGTGAGTTCGCCGCCGAACTTCTCGGGAGCGAACACCACGGCGTGGCGCGCGTCTGGGATTCCGTACTGGTACGGGCCACCCACAACCTGCGGGATGACGTCGAAGTTGAACAGCGGTGGTGGTGAACTGACCATCCACTCCAGCGTGCGGCCGCGCCACGGGTTCCACGGGGCGGGATCGCCCTTCCGCAGCGAAGTGACGACGTTGTAGAAGAAGATGATCGTCGCGATACCGAGCATGTACGAGCCGATGGTCTCGATGCCGTTGACCATCGCGAAGCGGGGGTCGTAGTCGGCCACACGGCGCGGCATGCCCTGCAGTCCCTGCCAGTGCATGGGCATGAACGTGATCTGCGTGCCGATGAAGGTGAGCCAGAAGTGCCACTGGCTCAGCCGCTCGTTCAGCATCTTGCCGGTCGCCTTCGGGAACCAGTAATAGATGCCCGCGAAGATCGTGTAGACGCTGCCGCCGTACAGCACATAGTGCAGGTGGGCGGTAATGAAGTAGGTGTCTGACAACTGGATGTCGGCGGGCACGATGCCGTTGAACACGCCCGACAGACCACCGATGAGGAAGGTGAACAGGAACCCCATCGCCCACAGCATGGGCGCCTTCATATGGATCTTCCCCCGCCAGAGGGTGGCGACCCACGAAAACATCTTCACGCCGGTGGGCACCGCGATGATGATGGTGGTGATCATCATCGGCACGCGCAGCCATGCGGCCATGCCCGACACAAACATGTGGTGGGCCCACACGCCGAATCCCAGCACCGCAATGGCCACCATCGAAAACGCCATGGCCCGATAGCCAAAGAGCGGTTTGCGGGCGAAGGTGGCGATGACCTCACTGATGATCCCGAAGCCCGGCAACAGCATGATGTACACCGCTGGATGGCTGTAGAACCAGAAAATATGTTGGTACATGATGACGTCGCCGCCCTGATCAGGCACGAAGAAGTGCGTGCCCATCACGCGGTCGAACATCGTAAGGAACTGCGAGCCGGCGATAAACGGCGTGGCGAACACCGCGAGCACGCTGGTGACACCTGTGGCCCACGCGAGAATCGGCATGCGCCAGATGGTCATGCCCGGCGCACGCATGGTGATGATGGTCGCCAGGAAGTTGATTGCCGTGGCGATGGATGACGCGCCGGCGAACTGCACACCCAGCTCAAAGAGCGTCTGTCCGGCGGTGCCCTGCGACGCCAGCGGTGGGTAGGCCGTCCATGCGGCACCGAACATGCCGGTAAACATGGATGCCAGGAACAGGAACCCGGACACCGGAAGGAACCAGAACGACAGGGCGTTGAGGCGGGGGAACGCCATGTCCTTGGCGCCCAACATGATGGGCAGCACGTAGTTGGCGATTCCACCGAACACCGGCACGGCGAATACGAAGATCATGAGCGTGGCGTGCATGCTCAGCAGGCCGTTGTAGGCCTGGCCATCCACGATCTGCTGGCCGGGGGCCGCGAGCTCGGTGCGGATGAGCAGGGCCATGATGCCGCCAACGACCATGAAGAACAGCGTCATGGTCATGTACTGAATGCCGATGACCTTGTGGTCGGTGTTGATCCGGAAGTACTGCTTCCAGTTGCTCACACCGTGGAACGAGTGGTCCTCAGACGACACCGGGCGGCCCTTGGCCCAGGTCAGCCAGTAGTCAAAGCAGCCGATGCCGTAGAGGAACCCGAGTCCACCAAACAGGCCGGCAACCGTTGCCACGACGTTGCCCTGCCACAGCGGGTCGAGACCGAAGATGGCGCGCAGCATGAACACGAGCAGGAACGCGAACAGCACGCCGACAACCGACGAGACGATGGCGCGGCGCCACCAGAAGGACACCGGGCGCGGGTCCTCGTGATGTACGTGTCCCGAAGGAGAATGTGCGGGTGCGTGCGTTGCCATGTGTGTGTGTTCGCTCGGTTCGGCTGAGGTCGGGGCTAGTTGATTGACATCACGTAGGCGGCCACATCGGCCATGTCCGTACCGGACACGATCCCGCCGGGCATGAGGCCCTTACCATTCGTGATCTGTGTCTTGACGCTGGCGAGGGTGAGGGGCAGGCCCGTGAGCTTCGGGCCCACGCCGCCGGCCTCGGTGCCGAGACCCGCGTGGCAGCCCCCGCACTTCGCCTCAAAGACGGTCTTGCCCGCGGCGACGTCACCGGGGGCGTTCGCGGCCGTGGCAGCGGCATCGGCCTGAGCCGTTCCCTGAGCGACGGCGGCCTTGCTCTTGGTGAGCCAGGTCTGGAAGGCGGCGGGCGTGACGACCTCCACCTTCGAACGCATCACGCCGTGGCCCACGCCACACAGCTCTGAGCACACCACGGGATAGGTACCCAGCGTGGTGGGGTTGATCCACAGCACGTGGTCGATGCCGGGAACGGCGTCGCCCTTGATGCCGAACTCGGGAACCCAGAAGGAGTGGATGACGTCGCGGGCACGCACGTGCAACTCCACCTGGCGGCCCTGCGGAATCACGAGGACACCGGTCTGGATACCCGTACCGGGGTAGCCGTAGCTCCACGCGAACTGCTGGGCGTAGACGTCCACCGTGAGCGCGTCGGCGGCGACCGCCTCGTTGCGCTCAAGCACGATATAGCCGTAGATCGCCACGACCACGAGGAGGATCGAAGGAACCGTCGTCCACACGATCTCGAGCTTGGTGTTGCCATGAATTGGCGGACCATCGCCCATATCGCCCTTGGGCGCGCGGAACTTCCAGACCGAATAGATGATTACTGATGTGACGATGACGAAGAAGATGGCGCTCGACCAGAAGAGGAACCACAGGAGCGTGAAGGTGCGGCCAGCCTGCTCGCTGGTGGCGGGCGGCAGCCAATCGATCAGAAGGGCCTGCGCTGCCGTGAGTGCAGCGACGATGACACCGATGATGACCAGCGGAAGGATGTGCTTGCTCTTGTACACGGCGGGCACACTACTACCGGGTGGGGGGCGCGATGCCCGGGATCAGACGACGGAGCGCCCCCGGTTGGGGGGGCGCTTGTCCCTGATGCCCCCTTCGGTATTCCACGGATACCTCAGCACATCACGTCGCGGGGGCGACACGTACCAAGTTGGTGGCGGCCATCACGCCGCAGACGGCGAACAGAAGCCCTCCGATGATGAGCGGCGAGGAGATACCCACCACCTGAAAGAGCACGGTGGCGCCGATGGGCGCGATGAGCCGCGCGAGCCCCCCGGCAGACGCCAGAACGCCCAGAGTGCCCCCCTGCGCGGCATCGGGCGTTCGCTGGCTGATGATGGCCGAAATCGTGGGAAACACGAGGCCCGATCCGAGCGCCAGCAGAATGAGCACGGGGAACAGCGCCCAGACGTTTGACACCAGCCCCATCAGGATGAGCGCGGCGGACGTGAGCCACAGACCGGTGCGCAGAATCGGCCACTCCCCCACGCGATCGGTGAGCCGGTGCACCAGCCCGCCCTGCACAATTGCGGCGAACACGCCGATGAACACGAAGACGAGGCCGGTCTGGGCCAGGCCGAACCCGAATTGCCGGCTGCCGTACAGCGCGAAGACCGACTCCATTCCCACAAAGCCCAGGCTGCCGAGGAACGAGATCCAGATGAGCGGGCCAATGGCCCGGGACGTCACTGCGCTCCCCAGCGCGCTCCACCGCGACTCCGACGCGCCCACGCGGCTGCCACGCGGGCGCGTCTC
>JBMOGE010000073.1:0-8457 GCA_049318525.1 Miltoncostaeaceae bacterium | reverse complement strand
CTCGACGACTGAAAAATGCGCTGGGCGCCGCGAAGGGCGCCCAGCGCATGAATCACATTGATCTGGCCTGAGCTAGATCTTGCTCTTGCCCTTAATCACGATCTTGGTGGCCGTGAAGGTGGGCGTGAACGACGCAGAATCAAACTTCATACGCACCTGCACCGTCGCGTTCACGGTATTTGCATAGTCGTCAACGGAGTCGCTAAGCGTGTTGCACGACACTGGGTCAGCGAGGGCGTCGGGGTCGGACTTCTTGTCGGCGAAGCACTTGGTGCTGCTCTTGGTGCCGATGACGAACGACTCGCCCTCCATCTGCTCACTGAACTGGGCACGCTTTGATGCGGCCATACCCTTCACGATCTTCGTGAGCGTGGCATCGAAGCTGCCGGCATCTTCACCCGAACCATCGATCTCGACGTTGAGGGTGAGCAACTTCTTCATGGCATCTTCCGGCGGTCGCTGCTGGAACTGGGGGTTGGTGCCACCCGGGCGGCACGGGACCTCAGGGGTGGGGATCACGCCCTCAGCGCACGGCTTCATACCCTCCGCTCCCATGCCGGAAGGCCTGCAGTGGTTCGCCGGTGATGGGAAGGTTCCGGAAGCGCATGCAGGGAGGTCGGGCATCATCTGACCGCCACCCTGCTGCCCACCGGGCGGTGGGCCACCCTGCTGCCCACCGGGCGGTGGGCCACCCTGCTGCCCACTGGGCATACACGGAACTTCCTGGGTGGGCTGCTGACCTGGTGCGCAAGCTGGGGGAGTCGGAGGATTCTGCTGCGCTGAAGACGACGACACGCCGATTCCAGTGGCGATCAACGCGGTGCAACCGACTGTGGCCAAAAAAACCTGACCTAGGCGTCTCATCTCATCTACCTCTCATGTATTGGGCAAACGAAGCACAACAAAAGATGGCGAAACGGTATCAGGTTTTCGGACCGGAAAGGTCATTTGTCACCAGATCATCCCTCAGCCGCACGGCCTCGCGCAGGTATGAGTGCGAAACAGCGCGCTCCGCAGGCATATATGCATGGATCATCAGGCGTATGCAGAGCGGCAGCGATCCCTCCACGGGGATCTCGCGGGCACAGATGAGGGGCACAGTCGCCAGCCCCATGTTGCGCGCGGCCACTGCCGGGAACTGCGACGAGATGTCATTTGTCGCCGTAAAGATGATGGACACCATGTCGTCGGGTGTCAGTCCATTCGCGGCAATCGCATCGTCAAGCAGCTCGGCGGTTGCCGACAGCACCTCATCGGCGTCGTCGCGGGGCACGGTGGTTGCGCCACGGATGGCACGCACGCGGTCGCTCATCGGGTAACTCCTGCGATCTGCTCGAGCTTGGTGATCTCCGTCGAGGCCAGCGAGCGGAATTCGCCCCGCCGCAACTTGCCCAGACCGAGGCCAGCGTACCGGGTGCGCGCAAGCTTGCGTACCGGGTGGTCGATTACGTCGCACATGCGGCGCACCTGACGGTTGCGGCCCTCGGTGATCTCGATGCTCAGCCATGTGCAGCCGGGTGCCTGCCGGTCGAGAATCTCCACCACTGCCGGCTGGGTCATGCCGTCCTCAAGTTCAATGCCTTCGCGCAGTTGCCGTACGCTGGCCGCTGACACCCGACCGGCCACCATGGCCTCGTAGGTCTTGGGCACCTTCGAACTGGGGTGCATCAACTGGTGGGCCAGATCACCGTCGTTGGTGATGAGGAGCAGGCCCGTGGTGTCGATGTCGAGCCGCCCGACGGGGTACAGGCGCACGTCGTCGGGCATGGGATCGAGCACCGTGGGCCGGCCTTCAGGGTCGTATGCCGTTGACACCATTCCCATGGGCTTGTTGAGCATGTAGGTGTAGATGGGCTCGGGGTTGACGGGACTGCCATCCACCTCAAGGCGGTCGGTGCTCTGCACAACCTGGCCCACATGGGCCACCTCGCCATTTACCGTCACACGCCCTTCGGCCACCAGCAGTTCGGCCGCACGCCTGCTGGCCACCCCGGCCTGGGCGAGGGCGCGGTGCACCCTCATGCCCTCAGGCGTCACCGGTCTCGGCTTCCGCGATGAGTTCGGCCTGCTGCAGGCGGGCACGTATTGCCTGTGCCTCGGGCCCCGTGAGCTCGAACCGCTCAAGCGTGGGCAGGTCGCCGCGCCGCGCGAGCCCGAATCGCTCAAGAAAGTGCGTGGTGGTCTGGTACCGCGCGGGCCCGTTGGGCTGGGCGCGGTCGCCTTCTTCAATCAGCCCACGGTCAAGAAGGCTGGTGACGGTGGAATCGACGTCCACACCACGCAGGCGGCCGATCTCGCGCCGGGTCACGGGCTCCAGATACGCAACGACCGCGAGGGTCTCGAGCGCGGCGGGCGACAGGCGATCCTCGCGCGGCCGGGCACGCAGCCGGTCGCAGATGGGCGCCAGGTCGGCACGGGTGCGCAGCGCCCAGCCCCCGGCCACCTCGGCCAGTTCGAGCCCGGTGCCCTCGGCGTGGCGCTCGCGTAGTTCACCGAGCGCGCGATCGACCTCGGCGGGCGACTCGTCGGTGATCTCCATCAGCGTTGGCTGATCGAGTGGCTCGGGCGCGATAAACAGCAGGGCCTCAATTGCACGGGCGAGCTCGGTCATCTCACGCCCGTAATGAGAATGTCGCCAAATGGCACGTCCTGGCGCAGCTCGGCCTCGCCGCGGCGCACCAGTTCAAGCGCAGCAAGCAGCGTGAGGGCCTCCTCCAGGCGATCGCAGTCGACCACCATGGAGTCGAACGACACCTCGCGCAGGCGGGCGATCGATTCACGAAGTCGCCCGAGAAGTTCGGGGAGTGGGCGTCGGGCCACGCCCATGTGGTCGAGCGATGGGACGGGCGGTGCCTCCACCATCTTGTCCATGGCCGCGCGCAGACGCGCCGGGTCGTCGCGAACGGGCACCGGGGTTGCGGTACCGGGTGGCACGCGCCTGTAGCGGGGACCCTGCGCGGCGCGCAGGCGCTCGGCAAGCCAGTGTGCGGCACGCTGAAATGGGGCGTAGGCGACCAGGCGGGCGGAGAGCGCCTCGCGCATGGCGATGGCGTCCGGGTCGGGCTCGTCCTCCACCTCTTCGCCGAGCATGCGCCGGCCCTTGAGGTCGGCCATCGCGGCCAGCAGCAGTACAAGCTGGCTGGAGGCGTCGAGATCCCACCGCTCGTCGGTGCCGGTGGTGACCGACTCCTCCACCAGATCGGCCAGTGGCAACTCGAGGAGGTCCACCTCATCCCGCAGCAGCAGGGTGAGCAGCAGGTCAAACGGGCCCTGGAAGAGGTCGATCTCGACCTGCTGGGTGAGGGCCGCGCTGGAATCGAGTGCGAGCACGTGGATCAGGTTACCGGTGCCCCCGGTCGTGACCCTCCCGGGGTGCGGCCAAAGCATGCGATCATGCCGCCCGATGAGCATCCGCGCCTCACAACGCATTGCTGCGATTCCTCACTATGAGCCCGGTCTCACGATGGCCGAGGTCATGTCGGCGTACGGCCTCGAATCGGTGGTGAAGCTGGCATCGAATGAGAGCCCGTTCACCCCGCTGCCGGCCGTCGAGAAGGCCATCGCGGCCCAGATGGATGGGCTCAACCGATACCCCGATAGCGCGGCACGCGACCTGAAAGCGGCCATCGCCGACCGCCACGCCGTGGGTGTGTCGCAGGTGGCCGTGGGAAATGGCTCGTGCGAGCTCATCGTGAATGCCGGCGAAGCGCTGCTCGACCCGGGCACCACCGTCATCTACGCAGATCCATCGTTCGCCATGTACCCGCACCTGGCCGCCGCCGCAGGCGCCGACGCCATCGCGGTGCCGCTGGCGCCCGATGGGGGGCACGACCTCAATGCCATGGCTGCCGCCGTGGACGAGCGCACGCGTCTGGTGATCATCTGCAACCCCAATAACCCCACCGGCGTGTACCGGTCGGCCGACGAGATCGAAGGATTTCTCGACCTGGTACCCGACGATCTGGCGGTACTGGTGGACGAGGCCTATTACGACTTCGTCACCGAGCCCGATCGCGGTCGCGTCTCGGTGCTGGCCCGTTCGCGCCCCAATCTGCTGGTGACCCGCACGTTCAGCAAGGCCTATGGCCTGTGCGGGTTGCGCATTGGGTACGCAGTGGGGTCAGAATCGTGGGTTCGGGCGCTGCAGGCCGTTCGTCAGCCGTTTAACACCAACCAGCTGGCGCAGGTGGCCGCGCTTGAGAGCCTCAAGCACCCTGCGGCCATTCAGGAGCGCATTGACGAGGCCATTTCTGAGCGGGAGCGCGTTGCAGATGCGCTCACCGAATTGGGTGTGCCCTTTACCCCGAGCCACGGCAACTTTATCCTGATGGAGCCGCCGGGCTCCGGAATGGATGCGGCCGCGCTGCACGAGGACCTCCTCACACGGGGAGTTATCGTGCGGAACGGATCCGCACTCGGGTGCCCCGGCACGCTTCGCGTCACAATCGGTGCGCCGCCGGAGAACGATGCATTCCTCTCCGCGCTCCGCTCCATCGTCCCTGTCTAGACACCGAACGAGGAACAACCCGCAGCCATGATGATCGTGATGAAGCAAAGCGCGAGCGACGGACAGATTCAGTCCGTTGTTGATCGCGTCGTCGCCGCCGGGGCCCAGGCCCACGTGTCGCGCGGGGAGTTCGTCACCGTCATCGGTGCCATCGGTGACGACCGCGAGATCGTCGCCCAGCTCAACCTGGAGGGTGAGGAGGGTGTGGAGCGCGTGGTTCCCATCCTCAAGCCGTACAAGCTGGTGTCGCGCGAGTTCCGTCACGGCGACCTGCCTGTGGTGGTTGACGGCCGTCAGGTGGGTGGGGGCTCATTCGGCCTCATCGCCGGGCCGTGCACCGTTGAGACACGTGAGCAGACCCTTGAGACCGCCCGGGTGGTCAAGGCCGCCGGTGCCTGCATGCTGCGCGGTGGCGCCTACAAGCCGCGCACCTCGCCGTACACCTTCCAGGGCCTCGGCAAGCCTGCGCTTGAGATCCTCGCGGAGGCCCGCGCGGAGACCGGCCTGCCCATCGTCACTGAGCTCATGGACGTGCGCCAGCTCGAGGACGTGCTGGAGGTGGCCGACGTCATCCAGGTCGGTGCCCGCAACATGCAGAACTTCGACTTGATGAAGGAGATCGGCCGCACCGACAAGGCCATCCTCCTTAAGCGCGGTCTGGCAAACACCATTGAGGAGTGGCTTCTCTCGGCCGAGTACATCGCCAAGGAGGGCAACGAGCGCATCATTCTGTGCGAGCGCGGTATCCGCACGTTTGAGACCGCTACGCGCTCCACGCTCGACCTCTCAGCCATTCCGGTGGCAAAGAACCTGTCAGCGCTTCCGGTGATCGTTGATCCGTCGCACGCGATGGGACGCCGCGACTTCATCCTGCCCATGGCTCGCGCCGCAGTTGCCGCGGGTGCCGATGGACTGATCGTCGAGGTGCACCCCGAGCCCGAGCACGCCCTGTGCGACGGCCCGCAGCAGATCCGCGCCGAGGTATTCACGGCATGGGTTGCCGATGTGAAGCGCGTGGTTGACCTCATGGGCCTGGTGATGGCGGGCGGCGAGCCCGTCCCCGCCGCGGTCTGATGGCGACGACCGGGCTTCCGGGCCCGGTCGCCCTCGTCGGCGTCGGCCTCATTGGGGGATCCCTCGGGCTCGCCCTCATGGGCCGTGCCGGCGCAACGGATGTGCGCGGTGTGGACCCCGGCGACGGGGTCATCGCCCGTGCCACCGAGTGCGGTGCCATCTCAGCCGGTGGCGACGACTTGGCCGAGGTGGTCAAGGGTGCGGCGATCATCGTGGTGTGCGCGCCGGTAGGGGATATTCCGGGCGTGGTGCGCCGCGTGCTGGCCCTTGCCGATCCCGATGCCGTGGTCACTGATGTTGGGTCTGCCAAGAGCGATGTGCTGAGCGCGCTGACGCCCGAGGAGCGCGCGCGGTTCTGCGGCGGCCATCCCGTGGCCGGCGGCGAGCGCGCAGGCGTGGAGCACGCCCGTGAGGACCTCTTTGACGGCGCCACGTGGTTTCTCACGCCCACCGAAGAAACCCGCCCCGACCTGCTGCAGCGCGTGCACGGCATGGTGTCGTCGGTGGGGGCAACGCCCGTGGCCGTGGATGCCGAGGTGCACGACCACCTCATGGCCTTGGTGTCGCATCTGCCGCACGTCATCGCGTCGGCGCTCATTCGCCAGGCTGCCGACACGGCACCGCAGGGCCGCGAGGCACTGCGATCTGCCGGCCCGTCATTCCGCGACCTCACCCGGGTGGCGGGCGCCAACCCGGCGCTCTGGGCCGACATTCTGCTCACCAACCGCGACGCCGTGCTGGCCGAGGTGCGAAAGCACCGGGCCGAACTGCTCGAGGTTGAGGAGGCCCTGCGGGGAGGCGACCGCGAGTGGCTTCAGACCTTCTTCATGAGTGCCGCCGAGGGCCGCGAGCGCCTGATGGCGGTGGACGATTCCGCCGGTGGCGAGAGCACCCGGGTGGTGGTGGAGGTGCCCAATCGACCCGGCGTGCTGTCGGAGATCGCCACGGCGCTCGGGCACGCACACATCAACATCGAAGACCTCGACCTCGTACCGGCAGTTGCCGGCGAACCCGCGGGCACACTCACCATCGTGGTGGATGGCGAGGAATCGGCACGGAAGGCGGCTGCCCTGGTGGGCGAGCGCGGCTACCGTGTGACTGCCCGACCCTGACGACCGCCCCTCCCGGGGCAGCGAAAGGAGCCACATGCCGTTCTGGAACTCCTCCAAGATGGACATGGTCCCCGAGCAGGACGCCCTGCCCGGCCGTGCCGAGTCAATACGCATTCCCGTTGCGCACGAGGTGCTCGGCAACGCGCTCGTCCCTCCGTTTCCTGATGGCTTCGAGACGATCGTGGTGGGCATGGGCTGCTTCTGGGGCGCGGAGCGCGTGTTCTGGCAGCACGCCGGCGTGTGGACCACCGCGGTGGGCTATGCCGGGGGCTACACGCCGCACCCCACGTACGAAGAGGTGTGCGGCGGGCGCACGGGCCACACCGAGGTGGTGCTGGCGGTGTACGACCCGTCGCAGACCACGTACGGCGAGATGCTGCGCACGTTCTGGGAGGGGCATGACCCCACACAGGGCATGGCGCAGGGCAACGACGTTGGCACCCAGTACCGGTCGGCCATCTACTGCGCGGACGAGGCGCAGAAGGTGAAGGCGGAGGCGTCGCGCGACATGTTCCAGGAGGCGCTCGACGCGCTGGGTATGGGGGGTATCACCACCGAAATCGCCATTGGCGGGCCGTTCTATTACGCCGAGGCGTACCACCAGCAGTATCTGGCCAAGAACCCCAACGGGTACTGCGGCCTGGGTGGCACCGGCGTTGCGTGCCCCATCGGGGTGGCACGTCTCGGCTGATATGGACCTGCTGCCTCCGCGGCCGCTCAACGGTGACGACTTCGTCGCTGCCCGGGCGGTCGCCGAGGCATGGTTCGGACATCCGGTAGGGCTCACGCTGCACCGGCTGTTCTTCGACCAGCTGGGGCCGGGTGGCGTGTGGATCGCCCACGCCGACGGATCGCCCGCCGGCTTCCTTCTGGGCATGGTGAGCCTGAGTGAGCCCGATCTCGCCTACGTGCACCTTCACGCCGTTGACCCAACGCTGCGGGGCCAGGGAGTGGGGGCCACGCTGTACCGGTGGTTCGGCGAGCAGGCGATGGCGAAGGGGTGCACACGCATCAGGGCGCTGGCCGCGCCGCAGCGCGAGGGTTCAATCGCGTTCCATCGTGCGCTTGGCTTCGACGGCGCGCTGGTGGCCGACTACCTCGGCGCCGGGGAAGATCGCATCGTGTTCGAGCGGTCCCTGCCCATCTCTTAGGCAGGTACGGCCGCCAGAAAGTCGGCGATCACGCGGCTGAGGGTGCCGCCACGCCAGGCCAGCGGGCTCTCGCCATCATCTTCGACAAGGAACTCCGCGCCCGGGATGAGCTCGGCCCAGTGCTCGGCGATGCGCACGGGATGCTCGGGGTCGAGCCGGTCACGGCTGCCGATAACCAGCGTGGGGCAGGCGACGTGGCGCAGGGCGTCCTCGCCGTGAAAGGCGGCGCCAGCGGGGGTGCACCTGAGGCAGTCGGCCACAGCGGCCGGATGCACGTGGCGGTTGAGTCGCTGGCGCATCACTGTGCGGATGAGCTCGAGGCTCTTCGGGTCCACGCCGGGGTCGCCGTAGGCGTCCACAAATCCGTCGGCACCGCCCTGCAGAAGGCCGTCGGCAAGGCGGTTCCACTTGTCGGGATCGAGCGTGGGGGTGCCGAGATGGGCGGGCGTGATGGCAACGAGCGCCCGCACGCGGTCGGGGTGTGCCAGCGCAAGTGCGGCCCCCACAGCCGCGCCCATCGACATGCCCACCACTGTGGCGCGCGGTACGCCGCGGTCGTCCATCACCCGCACGGCATCGCGCACCAGCGTGGCGTAGTCGTAGGCATCGGGCG
>JBMOGE010000072.1:0-8518 GCA_049318525.1 Miltoncostaeaceae bacterium | reverse complement strand
GTGAACAGCTCCATGATCACCGAGTGCGGCACGCGGCCGTCAACGATCTGCGCGGCCTCCACCCCACCCTTCAGGGCATCGCGCACGGCCGACAGTTTGGGGATCATCCCCTCGTCAACGTCACCCGCCTCGAGCATGGCCTCGATGTCGAGCAACGAGCACCGCCCGATGAGCGTGCTCTTGTCGTCAAAGTCCTCGTACACGCCCTCGACATCGGTGAGGAAGATGACCCGCCGGGCCCCCAGCGCCTTGCCAAGCGCGCCGGCCACCGTGTCGGCATTGATGTTGTAGCTCTGCCCCTGCGCGTCAACACCCACCGACGCGACCACGGGAACAAACCGGCCCAGATCGCTCAGGATGTCGGGGTTGATGCGGGCAACGTCGCCCACAAAGCCCAGATCACCGCTGTCGCTGGTGGCCTTCCGGGCCTCGATCAAGCGGCCGTCATCGCCGGAGAGGCCCACGGCCTCAATGCCGGCCACGTGCAGCTGGGCAACGATCTCCTTGTTGATCTTTCCGATGAGCACCATCTTCACCAGTTCCATGGTGGGCTCGTCGGTGACCCGAAGACCATCCACAAAGTTGACGTCGAGCCCGAGGCGCTCGGAGTACTTGCTGATGTCCGGGCCGCCGCCGTGCACCACAACGGGGTTGAGGCCCACGAGCTTGAGCAGCGCGATGTCGCGCGCGAATGATGCCTTGAGCTCCGGCTTGGTCATCGCCGCGCCGCCGTACTTCACCACCACCGTGGCCCCGGCGAACTGCTGGATAAACGGCAGGGCCTCGAGCAGCACGGCTGCCCGTGCCTCAACCTCGGCCCGTTCCGGAAGATGGTCTCTGCGGCTCGTCTTGCCCATAGATGCGGCAAGGTATCAGCAGGTTCCGCCGAGCCCCCTGCTCGCAGCGACATTTCGCAACGCCGCTCGCACAGCCGACCGCCTTAGGCTGCAGTCGGTGCCGGGCCGTCGTCGTCAGTCGCGTATGGGTATCGCGCAACCAATTTCAAGTCGTCCGCCGCGACCGAGTTGCAGTCAATCGTGTTACCGAAGGCGTCAAACCATTCGACCATCGGCGACGGCGTTCCCTCGAGTTCCATCACCACGCCCTCCGTCCCGGCGGGAATCGGAGGCGCAGGCCAAGGGTCGTCGGGGCCAGTGGACGACGCCGGGATGGCGGTCAGAAGTCGAACCTGATCGAACATCGCGAAGTTCATGGTCGAATCCTAGCGCCGGTCCTTCGCGCAGCCGGGTACGCGGTGACGAAGCGTGGTGTCGACTCGCCGATGAGTACGCACCAGATGGTCAGGAGAATCATCTGGCGGTCGTTCTGGCCCACAAATGCGCCACGGACCTCGTAGTTCGTGCCGCCAACCCTCTGGACGGGTCGGGCGCTCACGACCGGGCAGTTGTGTGCTTTAGGTGCGGTAGTCGGCGTTCACGGACACGTACCCGTGCCCGAGATCGCTTGCAAACAGTTCCGCACCAGCGGTGCCGCGGCCAAGGCCCACCTGGATCTCGTACTCCGGGCGCGCCATCACCTCGGCAATCCCCTGGCCGCCGGGCAGCACGCCGTCAAAGCGCAGGGTGAAGTCCACATGGCCACCGGTGAGTGCGAGGGCCTGGCCCACGGCCTGATTGATACGGCCCCAGTTGGCGTCGCGGCCGTACACCGCGGTGCGCACCAGCGCGCTCTCGCCAACGGCCCGCACCACCCGCTCGGCCTCGTCGTCGTCAAGCGCACCCTCAACCACTACGCGCACTGCATGCTCGGCACCCTCGCCGTCTTTCACCATGAGAATCGCGAGGTACCGGCAGAGGGCAGAGAGCGCATCGCCGAACAACGCGAGGTCGTCGCCCTCAATGGGCGGGCCCTCCCCATTCGCGATCACCAGCAGCGTGTCGCTGGGGCTCATCTGGCCGTCAACCGAGATGCGGTTGAAGCCGCTACTCGCTGCCGCCCGCGTTGCAGCGAGAAGGTCGTCGGGAAGCACACAGGCGTCGGTGGTGACGTACGCCAGCATCGTGGCCATGTCGGGGCGGATCATTCCGGCGCCCTTGGCAGCGGCGCCGATGGTCACCTCGCCAGAGGTGAGCGCCAGCCGAAAGGTGCCGCCCTTCGCGAAGGCATCGGTGGTGCGAATGGCCTCGCCGAAGTCCGTGCCCCCGTCGGAGGTGAGTGCCGCAGCAGCCGAATCCATGCCCGCGGTGAGCAACTTCATGGGCAGGCGCTCGCCGATAACCCCCGTCGAGCACACAGCGAGGCTGCCGGTGGGCACTCGGGCCGCGGCGGCGGCGGTCTCCCCCATCACGCGGGCATCCGCAATTCCCTGCTCGCCCGTTGCCGCATTGGCGCAGCCGCTGTTTACCACCACGCCACGCAGGCCACCGGGGTGGAGCGTGCGTGTGTAGATGACGGCCGCAGATGGCAGTGCGCTCGGGGTGTCAACGATGGCCGATGCCGTGGGCCGATCGCTCACCAACAGCCCGAGGTCGAGCAGACCCTCCCCCTTCAACCCCGCGGCGACGCCTGCCGCACGGAAGCCCTCGGGCGACGTGACGCCGGTGCCCTCGACCCTGGTGAGGCCCTCAGGCGCGCCGATCCAGTCGGCACGCTCCACCGGGGCCCAGTCGGTCAGAGCAGTCCCTCGGTCTCGGGCCGGCCGGCCATGAGGTTGAGGTTCTGCACGGCCTGACTGGCGGCCCCCTTCATCAGGTTGTCGATCACCCCGAAGGAGATGAGACGACCGGATGCCTGATCAACCATGGGGCACACCTGCGCGAAGTTGTTGTGCTGCACCGCGTGCATGCCGGGCGGGGTCCCCACCACCTCCACGAACGGATGCCCGTCGTAGAAGTCGGTGTAGGCCTTCGTGAGTTCAGCCTGCGTGGGGGCATCACCCGTAAAGCGCGCGTAGGCGGATGCCAGCAGCCCGCGGTCAACTGGAACCAGATGCGGGGTGAACACCACATCGGCATCCATCTGCTCGGCGATCTCGGGTGTGTGCCGATGGTTCAGCACCTTGTATGCACGCACGCTGTCGGCCACTGAGCAGTAGTGCACGTCGGGGCCGGGGGTCTTTCCCGCCCCGCTCACGCCGCTCTTGGCGTCGATCACGATGTCGGTGATGCGGCCCTTCATGGGCAGCAGCGCCAGCAGCGAGGCCGTGGGATAGCAGCCGGGGTTCGCCACCACGCGCGCAGCCTTGATGGCCTCGCGGTTGATCTCAGGCAGCCCGTACACGGCCTCGGCCAACAGGTCGGGACGCGGGTGATCAAAGCCGTACCAGTGTGGGTAGGCAGCCGGATCGGCGAGGCGGTGGTCAGCCGAGACGTCCACCACCCGAAGCCCGCGGTCAACCAGTTCGCTCACCACGGCAGCAGCCTCAGCGTGCGGGTAACACACGGCGGCGAAGTCGCCTGCAGCCACGCCGCTGAGATCGAGTTCCTGAAGCACCGCGTCAACGCGGTACTCGGGTGCCACGTCGACAATGCGCTTGCCAACGTCGGCGCGGGCGGTCACCTGACCCAGGGTGAAGTGCGGGTGGGCGTCCACCAGCGCCGCCAACTGCGCACCGGCGTAGCCAGCGGCACCAATGACGTGCACCGTGGTCATGAGCGCAGCTCGGCTCCGACCGCCTCACGAAGGGCGGTCACAGCGCGATCCGTGACGGCGTCGATCTCATCGTCGGTGAGGGTACGCCCGGGGTCGGCGATGTGCGCACGCACGGCAAGGCTCACATGCCCGTCGGGCACCTGATCGCCGTCGTAGTGGTCAAACACCTCCACCTCACGCACCAGATCGCCACCGGCCTCGCGCACCACCTCAAGCACCCGCGATGCGGGCACCGAGTCGGGCACGATCACCGCGAGGTCGCGGGTCGACACCGGCACCGAAATGAGGTCCACGTACTTGCGGGGCTCGGCGGGGCGCTGCCTGGCCAGGTCGGCAATCCACAGGGTCACCATCACCACGGGGCCCTTCACGTCAAATGCCTGCAGTACCGCGGGGTGCACCTCGCCGGCGATACCGATCCGGTGGCCGTGTGCCGTGATGCGCGCCTGACGCACTGGGTGCAGGAAGGGCTCCTCTGCGCCGGGTGCGGAATCAGCCTCAATGCCCGCCGCGCGTGCGAGCGCGATGCCAAGGCCCGTGGCCGACCACACGTCAACGTCCTCGGGTGACTGACGCCAGCCGCGGGCACCCGGGGCACCAAACAGCACGGCGGTGATCTCCTCGGGCTCGTCGGCCAGGCCGTCGGCGGCGGGAATGTAGGTGCGCCCCACCTCGAAGATGCCGCCATCACGGCGCTGGTGACTCTGGTTGCGCTCCACGGCGCGGAGCAGACCCGGAAGCAGCGAACGGCGCATCACGGCCATCTCGTCGGACAGCGCGTTGGAGATGCGAACCACGTTCCGCACCGAGTCGTCAGCCGGGATTCCCAGACGGTCGAGATCGGCCTCGGGCACGAAGCGGTACGAGATCGCCTCCGACACGCCCAGGTCGGCGGCGCGACGGGCCAACTGGCGAACGATGGACTGCTCAGGGGTAAGGCGCGCCCGGGCGGTCACCCGTGGCAGCACCGCCTCGATCTCGTCGAACCCATGGATGCGCCCAACCTCTTCGATGAGGTCGATCTCGCGCTGCAGGTCGGCCACGCGGTGCCACGGCACCGTCACGGTGTGGGCATCTGCTCCGCGATCTACGGCGCAGCCGAGCCGCTCCAGCGTGATGGCGCTCTCGTCGGCAGTGATGTCCACGCCCAGGATGTGTCCCACCCGCTGGTGGCGCAGGGTGATGACCGGCGCCGCGGGTGACGGCTCGTGGGCGTCCAGCACGCCGGGCACCAGCTTGGCCCCTGCAAGCTCGGTGAGCAGGCGGCAGGCCAGCGCCATGGCGTACGGCGGCAACTCGCGGGGCTGCCCCTTCTCAAACCGGGCGCTCGACTCGGTGCGCAGGCCCAGACCAAGCGAGGTGCGGATGATGTTGGGGCCATCGAACGTGGCGGCCTCAAGCAGTACGCGCGTCGTGGTGTCTGACACCTCGGCGAACTCGGCGCCGAAGATGCCGGCGATCACGGCGGGCTTCCCGGCGTCGGCGATCACAAGGTTGTCGGTGCCAAGCGTGCGCTCCTGGCCATCGAGCGTGACGATCGTCTCGCCGTCGGTCGCCCGGCGCACCACGATTGCCGGCCCGGCCAGATGATCCAGATCAAAGGCATGCAGTGGCTGGGCGGTAAGCAGCATCACGTAGTTGGTGATGTCCACCACATTGTTGATGCTGCGCATACCCGCGGCATCCAGGCGGCGCGCCATCCACTCGGGCGACGGGCCTACCGTGACGTCAAGCAGCACCCGGGCCATGTAGCGCGGGCACAGATCGGCAGCCTCAACCGTGAGCGACACGTAATCGGCCACCTCACCCGGGCCGTCCTCGGCCGGGAGGGTGGCGTCGAGCGCCAGAAGCGCCTCGCCCGTGATGGTGTGCACCTCGCGGGCGATGCCGTAAATACCCTGGCAGTCGCCACGGTTGGGTGTGAGTTCGAGTTCCAGCACGGTGCCCGGCGATGGCAGGGCATCGAGGATGGGAGTGCCGGCCACCAGATCATCCGGCAACACAAGGATGCCGTCGCTCTCGTCGGCCAGCTCAAGTTCGGTGGCCGAGCACACCATGCCGAAGCTCTCCACCCCACGCAGCTTGGCCTTGCCCAGCTTCTGGCCTCCGGGCATCACGGCACCCGGAATTGCCACGGGCACGGTCTGGCCGGCAGCCACGTTGGGTGCGCCGCACACGATCTGCCGGGGCTCGGCGTGTCCGGTGTCGATGCTCAGCACGTGCAGGCGATCGGCATCGGGGTGCTGCTCGCAGGCGAGCACCTTGCCCACGAGGAACGACTCGCGGTTGCCGGGCGTGTCGGCGATGCCGCGGGTGATCACCTTCTCAACGGCGGTACCGGTCGCGGTGAGGCGCTCGGCGATCTGCTCGTCGGTGAGCGATGTGGAGATCTGCTCGCGCAGCCACTCGAGGGGCAACTTCATGAGAACTGCTCCAGAAAGCGCAGGTCGCCCTCGTAGAGCAACCGGATGTCGCTGATCTGATGACGGATCATGGCGATGCGGTCGAGCCCGAACCCGAAGGCGAAGCCGGTCCAGCGCTCGGGGTCGTAGCCCACGTTGGCGAACACGTTCGGATCAACCATTCCGGCCCCGGCGACCTCGAGCCAGTCGGTGCGCCCGTGGCGGTCGGTCCAGGCCACGCTCACGTCAACTGAGGGCTCGGTGAACGGGAAGAAGTGTGGGATCACGCGAACGTCGCGGTCGCCCAGGAGTTGCTGCAGGAAGTACGTGATGGTGCCCTTGAGGTTGGCGAAGCTGAGCCCCTCGTCAACGGCAAGCCCCTCCACCTGGTGGAACATTGGGCTGTGCGTGGCGTCAACATCGTCGCGGCGGTACACGGTGCCCGGGGCGATGACGTACACGGGCGGCTCAGTGGTCTGCATGGTGCGGATCTGTACCGGCGAGGTCTGCGTGCGCAGCAGCACCTCATCCTGCTCACCGCCCGCGATAAAGAACGTGTCGCTCTCGCTGCGGGCCGGGTGGCCGTCGGGCGTGTTGAGCGCGGTGAAGTTGTTGAAGCCCGTTTCGATCTCGGGACCATCGGCCACCGAGTAGCCCATACCGAGGAAAATCTCCTCAACCTCAAGGCGAACCTGAGTGATGGGGTGCAGCGCGCCAAGGGCAAAGTGGTCGCCCGGCAGGGTCACATCGGCGCGGTCGGCGAGCAGCGCACTGCCCATGGCCTCGCCCTCAAGCGTGGCGTGGCGGGAGTCGAGCGCGGCTTCGATGGCCTTGCGGGCGGCGTTGCCATCCTTGCCCACCCGGCCTCGCTCCTCAGGGGCCAGCGAGCCGATGGATCCCAGCACCTCGGTGAGCGGCGCCTTACGACCCACAAACCGCACGCGGGCCTGCTCAAGGGCATCAAGGTCGGCGGCAGCGGCGATGCTGGCAACGGCCTCGTCGGCGATCGCCTGGAAGTCGGGAATCTGGCTCATGGCCGCGGGATACTAATGCACTGCCGTACCCGCTCGGCCATCAATGCAGCACCGGCAGCCGACACGTTGAGCGACTCAGCGCCCTCCCCCTGCGGGATGGTCACCTCCACCACTTCAAGCTTCTCGCGCAGCTCATCCATGACCGGATCAAGACCCGCGCGCTCGGCGCCCAGCGCCAGCACCGTGGGCACAGTGAGATCGACGTCCCACGGAGCCGCTCCGCCGTGCGCCACAGCGGCCACCACGCGGAACCCCTCGCGGGTTGCCAGATCGGCCGGGGTCACACCCTCAAGCACGGGCAATGCGAAGGTGGCACCCATCGCCGCACGTACGGCGCGCGGGTGAGCGGCATCGGCCGAACCGGGGCCAAGTGCCAGCCAGTCGGCACCAAGTGCCGCAGACGTTCGTACCAGCGTGCCCACGTTGCCGGGATCGGCCACGCCGGCGAGATACACGCCAAGCGCCGGCGGCATGACCACGGTGCGGAAGTGGTGCGGCCCCGACTGCGGGAAGATGGCGATGATGCGGGGCGGCTGTGCGAGCGTGCTGGCGCCACCCATCAGCTGAGTGGAGGCGCAGTAGCGCTCGCTGAGGCCGACCGTTGCGAGAAGCCGTGGGTCGTCGGGCCCAACCCGCTCCTCGTCAACCAGCAACATGACCGGCTGAATGCCGTGGTCGAGTGCCGACTGCACAAGGTCCTCGCCCTCGGCCACGAAGAGGCGCTCTTCACGGCGCGTGCGCTTCTGCTGCAGGCGGCGCAGGTGCTGGAGCGCGGGATTGCGCGACGAGGTCACGCGGCGGAGCGACGGATCGCGTCCGCCGCTCCGCTCGTGATCAGATTCGGTGCCTGTGGTCAGACGGCGGCACGGGCGTCGGCGGCCCGCGCACACAGTGCGGCGAAGTGCTCGGGCTCGTGGATCGCGAGATCCGCGAGCATCTTGCGGTCGAGCTCCACACCGGCAAGGCCGAGGCCGTGGATGAACTCCCCGTAGGTGAGTCCATTCAGGCGGGCGGCTGCGTTGATACGCGCAATCCACAGGCGACGGAAGTCGCGCTTGCGAACGCGGCGGTCACGATATGCGTAGTTGCCGGAGCGCTGAACCTGCTCCTTCGCACGCTTGTACGACTTGTGCTTTGTTCCCCAATAGCCCTTGGCCTGATCAAGAACCTTGCGACGCTTCTTGCGCGCAGAGACGGAACGCTTAACGCGAGCCATGGACTATCGCCTCCCCAGGAGCCGCAGGATTGCCGGGCGGTCGACGTTTGCAAGGGATGCCGGGCGCTTAATGGCGCGGTGGCGCTTGCTCGTGACCGTCTCAAGGTTATGCCGGAGCCCAGAGTGCACGTACATGATCTTGCCCTTGGGCGTCACGCGGAAGCGCTTCGAGGCCGACTTATGGGTCTTCATCTTGGGCATCTGGGGAACTCGTTCTCTCTTCTTGCTTAGGCGGAGGCTGCGTTCTCGGACGT
>JBMOGE010000071.1:0-8740 GCA_049318525.1 Miltoncostaeaceae bacterium | reverse complement strand
GTCCGGATTGCCGCATGTGGAGCCATGATTCTGACACTTGTGGCATCTGGGTGCAGTACCGGGGATGAGGTGGGGGTGCGGTCTGGCCGGGTGGTGCGCGTGCTCGATGGCGACACCATTGTGGTGGCCGGCGTGGGCACCGTGCGCTATCTGGGCGTGGACACACCCGAACTGCATCATCCGCGTAAGCCCGTTGAGCGGTTCGCCGCCCGGGCGGCGGCTTTCAACCGGCGTCTGGTGGCTGACCTGGATGTGCGGCTGGAGACCGACCGCGAGGTGCACGATGCCTACGGCCGCACGCTGGCCTACGTGTATGTGGGGCGGGTCATGGCGAATGCCGAATTGGTTCGCGCGGGCATGGCCGAGTCGTTCGCATTCGCACCCAACACCACTCACAAGGAGCAGTTTGACCACCTTGAGGCGGATGCCCGCGCTGCCGGGCGCGGCCAGTGGGGCCCCCTCGAGGGTGGACCCCCGTATGGGGTGCCCTGATGAGCGGTAGCGCCCCGCCCCGCAGCCCGGGCCGGTGCGCCGGGGCCCGGTCTACGATCTGGCCCGATGACGATTCTTGAACTTGATTACGGCATTCCGTCTGAGGATGAGCTCGCACGGCTCGTGGGGGCGGCCACGCCGCACTTCGCGCTGCAGATACGTGACCGGGTTCGCGCATACGGGGCGGCCCTTCCGGATGGGCACCCACGAATTCCTGAGATCGTCGCCCAGATCGTGCGTCTCGAGGCGCTGGCCATTGATGGTCAGGGCGGCCCGGCGGGCGAGGCGGACCTTCCGGCCCGGCCCTCGCTCGAGGTCGAGCGCGTCACCGACTAGCGGTCGGCGCCCTGCACCACCTCAGAGAACGTGTGGAGGATGCGCGCCGTGAGCCCCCAGACGTCCTCGCCCATGAGCGGGTACCGCAACGTGGATGCATCGGGAATGGCGGGGATGCGCCGATGCGCCGCGAGCACGTCAGCGAGCGGCACCTCCATCACGCGTGCGATTTCGTCCTCCTGCACAACGATCTCCGGGCGACCGTCCGCGTGGTACGCGATCCAGGGGCGCACCGTGAAGCCCGACACCATCGTGCCGACATCGTCGAGACGCCCCAGCACGGTGAGCGACTGCGCGGCAACACCGATCTCCTCCTCGGTCTCCCTGAGCGCCGTGCCCAGAAGGTCGGCGTCGCCATCCTCAAAGCGGCCCCCCGGGAGGGCCACCTCTCCGGCATGGTGCACGAGGTGATCGGTGCGCTTGGTCAGGAGCAGGTGTGGTGCGCCGTCGTGGTCAAACAGCACCAGCATGACGCCGGCACGTGTGCCATCTCCGGCCTTGTCGGTGTACCCGCGGGCCACCAGCACGTCGGGCAGGACGATCGCCAGGTCGGCGGCACGGGGTGGGCTGGGGGCATTCACGGGTCGCGAGTGTACGCCGGGAGCGCCGGGGGAATGGCATGAGCAGCGACCCCTTGCACCGGCTTTCGTCCGATCTCGAGTCGGCCATCGCGGCGGCGATGGATGTGCACGATGACGCTCCTATCGGCCTGCGTCCGGTTGAGCCCGGCACGGGTGGGCGGTCGTATCTGGTGGCCTTTGAGGGGCCGGCCTTCCTGTGTCTGCGTGACGACATGGAGCCTGAGACCATGCGGGCCCGGGTTGATGAGATCGCCCGCGTCGCCCTGGTGGTGGAGAGCGCCGAGCACCTGATCGACCCGGATGCGCTCCGGGCACTCGCGCCGGCGGTTGAGGGGCTTGTGCCGTGGCAGGCCGACATCGTCGTGGCCATGGATGCCCTGCGGCGTGCGGGCGTATGTGCGGGGGAGTTGGCCGACTGGCGCGAGGACCCGATTCGGGTGATCGCATCGCTGGTTGCCCTCGACGACGCCATCGCGCGTCAGGACCGGGCGCGGGCGGCCTATGCGTCGTTCGTGGGCGCCACCGAGCCGCTTGTGGCACGGCAGGATGAACTCGCGCCCGACTTCGTGCGCGCGCTGGGCGCCGTCGAGTCGGCTGCCGCCGCGGCTGGGCTGGCTGACGCCCTGGGCGGCGTCATCGCGGCGGGAATGGAGGCGATCGGGGAGGGGGCGGACGAGATGACCGCCGCCCACATCACACCGCTGCGGTAACCACGGCGTCCCGGGGCGTGCCGTCGGATGGCTGCGCGGCATCGGGGGTGTCCTCGCCGCTCTGCGCCTCATCCGCCGCCTCGGGGACCTGCACGAATCCGCTCCCGATGAGATCTTCGATGCGGGCGAGGTCCGCCGCGTCGAGCGGCGGCAGATCCGGCGTCTGCGTGAACTCATCCAACTGCTCCTCCGAGTGGATGACGGTCACGACTGACGCCACACCGGGACGGTCGAGGACCCATCGCAGTGACGCCTGGGCCAGCGTCCACGGGCGGCCCTCGGCCAGAAACGCGAGCGTGGCCACCTGTGCGAGGCCGCCCTGGAGCCACTCCCGGCTGAGGTGCGCACGCGGGTCGGTGGGTGGGAACGTGGTCTCGGTGGTGTACTTGCCCTCAAGGAGGCCCCATGCATGTGGCCTGCGCGCGATGACGCATGCACCGGACGCCTGGGCGAGCCCAGCCAGTTCGGCACCGGGGTCGTGATCGAGAATGTTGATCTCCACGTCGAGCACCGGCACCCGCTTGGCGCGGATGAGCCGACGCCCATCGCCGGGCCGGGATCCGGCGGGGATCGCTGCACCGAAGGCCCGCACCTTCCCCTCATTCACGAGGGCGTCAAGCGTGTCGAGCACGGCGTCGTCGGCGAGCACACGACGCGGGGCATGGTGCAACTCGCAGATGTCCAGGTAGTCGGAGTCCATCCGGCGCAGGCTGTCCTCAACCGCGTCGCGGATGCGCTCTGGCCGGAAGTCCTGGGGCATGGCCCGCTTGGCACGGCCCGTGGGTTCGGCATTTCGCCAGTCGTATCCCACCTTGGTGGAAAGCACGACGCGGGCACGCCGGTCGGCGAATGCGCGGCCCAGAATCGATTCGACACGGCCGTCCCCGTCGCGGTCGGCGGTGTCGAACAGCGTCACGCCCCGGTCAAGCGCCGCGTGGAGAAGGCGGATGGCCTCATCGTCGCCGTGGTCACCCCACCATCCGGAGGCCAGGGCATCGGCACCGAAGCCGATTTCGGACACGGTGATGCCGGTGCCCGGGATTTCACGTGCGCGCATGCAGCGAGGCTACCCATGGCCTCTGACGCGCTCAGGTGCGATCGCCCGGGGCTCGCCTGTGTTGCGCCCCATCGGCAACATCCGGTGGGTGATCATCGCCGGCCCATGCGCCCCGGGATCACCGGCGCGAACGGACGCCTCGGCCTAGTCGTCGGCGTCGTCCTCGTCAGGTTCCATCAGGAACTCGAGAAGGTCGGTCACCGTAAACCGCCCCGCCTGCATTGATGCCACCAGGCCGTAGACGGTTGCCGTGTGCGGGCGCTCCAGCACGTAGTCGCGCATGGCCACGTTGCCGTCCTTTTCGATCTGCTCGGCCACCTGACGGCCCACGCCCGTGGCCACCACGTTGCTGCCCTCAACCGCGGTGATACCCGCGGTGGTGAGGGATCCCGCTGCGCTGGCGATCTCGTCGGTGTCGGTCCCGAAGATCTCGGCCAACTGGGGGAGGCTCCGCCCATCGGGATCGGCCGCAAGCTCACGCAGCAGCAGGTAGCTGCCAGACGACAGTCCGGCGTCGATCACCACCTGGTCCAGCACGCCCGCCAGCTCGGTGAGCAGTTGCAGGTCATCCTCGTCGCGGTACATCAGTGCCTACGGCCCGTAGCGGTGGGCGGGGGCGGGGCGAAGGTCGTCGTATGCCGCGCCGAGCCAGATTCGACCGGCGATTCCAAGGTCGTCGAGGGTGCGAAGGGCCGATCGCACGACGCCGGCACGTGCGCCACGGCCATGATCGTGCGCCACGGTCACCTCGAAGTCGTGATCGCCCGAGGTGCGGATGGGTCGCCCGTTCGCCCGTGCGAGCGCCACGCGCGCGTCTGACAGCCGCAGCGGGTCGTCCACCGTGATGTAGCACTCGAAGAAAGCCCAATCGCTGGCCAGTTCGGCCACAACCGCGTCGAATTCATGCGTGTACGCCATGACGGCAGGCTATCCGAGCGGCGCGGCGGCCGAAGTGCCGTGCGGCGCGGCTGATGCAAGCGCATCCGCGATGGCGGCGGCCTGTGCGTTGAATTGCGCGTCATCCAGCACCGGTGCCGCCGGGGGCGTCAGCACGCTGTCGGGCAGCGTGACCCACGACACACACCCGCCCATCTCCTCGGTCATCTCCAGGTCAATCGGTGGCGCCACCCGGTGCACGCGCACCACCACGGCCATCAGCGGCTGCCGGGGCCGCCACTTGAGCCGCGACTGCGCGTAGTCGGCTCCCAGCACATGGAAGCCGTCGAGGGCGTCCAATTCGGCCTGCTCGCTGATCGGGTGCACCTCGTGCACCTCGCACCAGGCGGTGATGAGATTGCGTCCGGGCTCGTCGCGCACGGCCAGATCGTCCGCGTAGGTGTCCCGTGCATCGGGGGTCAGCAGTTCGGGGCGCTGGTGCAGGTGGGTGGGAAGCAGGAAGAAGTGCTGATGGGGCACGTCAAAGCGCTTCTCGCCGATGCCGCCCTTCCGCAGCATCACCACTTGCTCACCGGCGAGCATCGCAGCGATGACTGATGCCCATTCCTTGAGTGCATGCTGCGCCATGGCTGCATCGTAGGTCGTCGGAGGGCGTCGAATGCCCGGTGTGCAGGGGGCGGATGACCCTCGGGGGCACCGGGCGGCCGTGTTAGCGTCAGACCCATGATTGATGCAATCCTGACCCGCGCCGCCGAGGGCGAGCGCATCACCGCCGACGAGGCCGTCACGCTCTACGAGCAGGCCCCCCTCGAGGACCTCGGGGCCGCCGCCGATCAGGTGGCGCGACGCCTGCACGGCGACGCGGTGACCTACAACGTCAACGCGCATCTCAACCCCACCAACATCTGCGTGGTGGGCTGCGGACTGTGCGCATTCGCGGTGTGGACCGATCACGACCCCCGGGCCTACGCGTATTCGGTCGACCAGCTGGTGGACCGCGCGCAGGAGCTTTCGGATCTCGGAATCACCGAGCTGCACATCGTGGGTGGCATGACCAAGGAGTTCACCCTCGAGTACTACGAGGAGCTCTTCCGTGAGCTCAAGGCCAGCCTGCCGCACGTGGCACTCACCGCGCTCACCGCCGTGGAGATCGACTTCTGCGCCAAGTTGGCCAAGGTGGATCACCGTGAGGCGCTCGAGCGCACCATGGCCGCTGGGCACGACACCATGCCCGGTGGCGGGGCAGAGGTGTTCAGCCCCCGGGTGCGCAAGATCATTGCCGATCGCAAGGTCGGGTCAGACACATGGCTGGAGGTGCACCGCGACGCCCACCGCATGGGCATGCGCACCAACGCCACCCTGCTCTTCGGCCACTTTGAGACGCCGGCCGAGAAGGTGGACCACATGGTGCAGCTTCGCGAGGTGCAGGATGAGGCCCTCAGCGAGCAGCAGCCGGCCGCCTTTCAGGCATTTATCCCACTGCCGTTCCTGCCCGGCAATACCGAGTTCGCCTATCTGCCTGGTCCCTCACGCGAGGAGAAGTTGCGCACGATTGCCGTCTCGCGCCTGGTGCTCGACAACTTCCCGCACATCAAGGGACACTGGGTCATGCTGGGCGAGGAGATCACGTCAGAGGCCCTCACCTACGGGCTCGACGACCTCTCGGGCACCCTCACTGAGGAGCGCATCGCGCACGCCACCACCGTGCAGACCCCGCTCGGGCTCACCCAGGACCGCATCTGCGATCTGGTGCGTGCCGGGGGTAAGCAGCCAGTGGAGCGGGACACGCTCTACGAGCGCATGGTCCGGGAGCCGGTCTCCGCGTAGCCGCGTTGCCCGGCCCCCGGACGGGGCGTGCTGGGTCGTGCAATCAGCTGGCCGGCTGCTCCTCAGCGGGCGGCGGCAGCGTTCGCTGCGGCAGGGCCGGCGTGAACAGGTTGCCGCCGACCGGCCTGAGGCATGCCATCGGGAAGTCGTTGAGGACCGGGCTCTTGGGGTAGCTGGCCTCGGGCACGGGGACGATGCCGGCCACGGGCCACGAACCGTTCTGTGCCATTGCCTTGGCCATGTCGCTCCAGAAGGCGTTGGTGATCAACGTCACTCCCTGCTTGCTGGGCAGGCTCGGGTAGGTGGCCTGATCCGGGTGGGAGCGTGCGGTGAACATCACCCCGAGCTCACGGTTCCAGTTCATCGATGCCGTCCCGAAGTTCTCAGACCCGAGGAACCCGTCGCGGCCGTCGCTGATGATGGCCTTCGCGTGCACGTAGAGGTTTCCAGGCTTGGTGTCGTCGATCAGGTACACCTTCACGCCGCCGGCCGTGAGCTGGTTAAAGCCCACTGCCCAGCTGTTGTAACCATTCACCTGTCCGGCCATCACGACCCGTACATCGACCCTGCGCTTTGCGGCGGCAACCAGCGCGTTGATCACCTGCTGGTCCTGCATCTCTTCGTTGTAGACGAGAAGCTGCTTGGTGGCGTGGTTGATCAGCCCCAGCTGTCGCGAGCGGTCGTTGCCCTGCGGGCTCTTCTGGAGCGTGCTCGAGGTCTGGTACCCGCCGGTGGCGGCGTTGGGATACAGGTGGTTGGCCTGGAGTGTTCCGTTCGACCACGTGTCGGGCATCGTTGTCTTCAGGAGATTGTTCGTGACTGATGCGCCGTCACAGCGCTGGTCGCTCGTAAATACCGACTCGATGCGGTTGATGAGCGCCGGCGTGGTGACGACCATTCCGAAGTCACGGGCTGCCCACTCCACGCCACACGGCTGGTGGCCGCCAGCCGACGCCTCGGCCAGTGCACAGGCGCCTGCGGGGTTGGTCAGATAGTCCGGGTTCACCAGCGTCAGCGTCTTGTGCTTCGTGATCGCGTTGTACTCGGTCACGCTGCGCTGTCCCCACAGCGAGGGGAAGGCCTGAAGGTTGAGGGTCATCACCAGGGCCTTGGCGGTGCGCGGGAGCTTGCCAGTGGGCAGGGCCTTGCCGTTCTTATCGGCGCCATCGATGATGATCGTCTTCTGGTGCGTGATCTGGAAGTTCTGCGATGAGAACTGCACCCGCACCTTCCCGGCTCCCGGCATGGCCGCAGCAGCCTCGAGTGATGCCTGCGTGGCGTAGGCCGTGTCGGCCTTTGGGTTCCATGCGCAGATGGCCTGGCTGTCGGCGGCGAGGCCGAAGCAGTTCGGGTCAACCATCCCCGAGTTGAAGATGACCCTCACATTCACACCGCGCTCGACGGCCCGCATGAGGGCCCCCTCCGCGCCGGGCTGGCCCACCACGTTCGGCCCCCCAAAGTCGTAGCTCACGACATCCACACTGGTGCGCGCGGAGTTGATGGCGTTGATGATCGTCACGCCTCCGTCGTCGGGCTCCACGAACACGCTCTGCTGTGGACCGCTGACGGTGGATGATGATGCGGGCATCCCGGCAAGGCCGGTCCCCGCAGAAATGAGAAGGGCGGCCGTGGAGGCGAGTGCGAGGGGCACCGCGCGTCGGCTCAGGGGACGGTGAGGCAAGAGAGGACTCCCTCTGGGGGCCAGCGGTGGCTCCGCCGAGGCCGTACGTCTATGTAAGCACGGGTCGCTAGGAGAGCGCACGGCGGCGCATGGCGCCGGCTGCTGCCAGCGCCAGCAGCACGCACCAGCCGAGGGTCCAGATGACCGTGGCCCACGACGCGGGCTGGATAAACACGATGTTGCCGTTTACCTCAACCCGCGGGGCGGCGAGCCCCGCCACGTCGCGGGCCTGCAGGTCGGCGACGAGCGGCGACACGAGTCCGCGCGGAAAGATGAAGTAGAGCGAAGTGATGAGGCCCGACCACGACGTGCCGATTACGTCGGCCTCGGCTGCCGACGACATGTTCACCAGCGCCTGGGAGAAGATGTACGCGAGCACGCCCATCACCCCCGACGACACGGGACCCAACGCGACGCTGCACAGGGCAGCCACGGTGAGCACCACGAGCATGTTGCCGATACCGGCGAACCCGGTGACCACCAGCGGCCAGTCGGAGCCGTTGCCGATAAGCAGGCCGCAGAGCCATGCCAGCGCCATCCACACCGCGAATGTTGCCACCAGTACCAGTACGCGACCGAGCACACGCCCGAGCGTCACCACGGCCCGGGTGGTGCCCGTGGCCACCTGCAGGCCAAACCAGCCGCCATCGGCATCGCGATTGGCCACGCTGGCCCCGAGGCACGCACTCACCACAAGCCCGCCGATCACCTCGACGGCGAGGGTCCATGCGCGGAGGGCATCAAACCGGGGGATACCGTCCCGGCCGCCGGCGAAAATCGTGCCGGTCACGATGAGGGCCGCACCGACTGCGATGGTGACGAGGAACCAGCGCCGTCGGATGATGGCGCGGAATTCGACGCTGCTGATAATGGAGAGGGCGCTGGTGGGGCTCATGCGCGCCGCCCATCCTTGAGTGTGATGGACACGCCGAGAATTCCGGAAAGTCCGCCCGGATCGGACGATGCCACCAGCACGGCAGCCCCACGATCGAGGGCTCTGCGGATCGCCGTGTCGGTCTGGGTTAACTCCCAGGGGTCGTCGAGCACCAGAAGGTCGGGGGTACCGATGAGCGCGCATGCCAGCGATGCCTGGCGTGCCTCTTCGATCTCCAGCAGGGGGGCGAACTTTGCGGGGGCCGTAAATCCTGCCTCATCCATT
>JBMOGE010000070.1:0-8958 GCA_049318525.1 Miltoncostaeaceae bacterium | reverse complement strand
CCCTTCACCACCACCTGCGCACCGCTGCCGCCTGCGGTGTCAATCCCGAGGTTCACGCTGCCCGATGAGCCAGTGGCCTCAATCGTGCCGCGGGTGATCGTGCACGACGACAGGTCGAACGTGCGCTGGATGGCCGGGCTGCCCAGCGTGGCGGTATCGCCGGTGGCGTTGTTGCCGCCCCCACCCCCGGAGCTGCTGCACGATGCCGGGCGATCGGGCCACGCCTTGGCGAGCGCGGTTGCCGTGGCCGGGCCATACCGACCGTCCACCTTGATGCCCGCCTGCTTCTGGAAGGCGCGAAGAGCCGCCTCTGTTCCCGAACCGAAGACACCATCCACAGTGCCGTCGAAGTAACACAGGCCAGTGAGCGCCGTCTGCAGAAGGTTCACTGCATCGGTGTTGGGGTTACCGAGCGCCAGATTGACGGCCGCCATCGTCTGCGGACCGGCGATGCCGTCAACCGGCAACTGCGCGGCCTTCTGGAATTTGGACACCGCCGCGGTTGTCGCCGGGCCATAGACGCCACTGATGGGCCCTGAGTAGAAGCCCAGCGTGGTGAGGTCCTTCTGCAGCGAGATGGTCGCCTGTTGTGCGGGATTGAGCATAGGTGCGGCGGGCGTCGACGTGGTCGTGGCCACGGTAACCGTGGTGGTCGCGGCGACTGTGGACGTGGTGCCTGTGGACACGGTGCCTGTCAAGGGGGTGGTACTGGTCGTATCTGGCGTCAGGGCGCCGGATCCGTTGGGTGACGTCACTGTGACGGTTGTTGTGTCTCCGCCAAAACCACAGCCGGCGACGAGCACCGTTGCGCTCACCAGCGCCGCTGCGGCGGCGGCGATTCGGATTTTCGCCATTTCGGGTTCACCTCATACGTTGAATTGGGGACATCTGGGGCCTCGCCACGGTTCTTCACCCCCGCCACCCGGTGCCCTGCCTCTTGTAGCCTCCCCGACCGGCCCGGGGACGCTCTGGCCATGACACCGAATTCGCACGAGGAGCATTTGTGAGCGCATCACCGGACCCGTTCAACGCACGGGCGACTCTTTCGGCTGGGGGCAAGGACTACGCGATCTGGCGCCTGGACGCGCTGGGGACCGACCTCAGCCGCACGCCGTATGTCGTGAAGATTCTCATCGAGAATGTGCTGCGAAACGCCGGTGGCGAGTTCGTGAGCGAGGACGACGTGAAGGCACTGGCAGCATGGGCACCGAACTCGGGCGCCGCCCGCGAGGTGCCGCTGCTCCCCGCCCGCGTGGTGATGCAGGACTTCACCGGTGTGCCCTGCGTGGTTGACCTGGCCGCAATGCGCGACGCCATGGCCACCCTGGGTGCCGATCCCGCACGCATCAACCCGCTCGTGCCCGCCGACCTGGTGATTGACCACTCGGTGCAGGTGGACTTCTTCGGCACCGCGCACTCCTTTGAGGAGAACGTTGCCAAGGAGTACGAGCGCAACGGCGAGCGGTACGCGCTGCTTCGTTGGGCGCAGCAGGCGTTCAAGGACTTCCGTGCCGTGCCCCCGGGCACCGGCATCGTGCACCAGGTCAACCTGGAGTACCTGGCATCCGTCGTGGCCACCCGCGAGGTAGATGGCGAGCTTCGCGCGTACCCCGACTCACTGGTGGGCACCGACTCGCACACCACCATGATCAGCGGCATCGGCATTCTGGGTTTCGGCGTGGGCGGCATCGAGGCCGAGGCCAACCTGCTGGGTCAGCCCATCAATCTGCCGTGGCCGGTTGTGGTTGGCGTGAAGCTCACCGGACAGCTCAGCCCGGGTGCCACCGCCACCGACCTGGTGCTCACCCTCACCGAGATGCTCCGCGCGCACGGCGTGGTGGGCAAGTTCGTTGAGTACTACGGCGACGGCCTGTCCAACGTCACGCTGGCCGACCGCGCCACCATCGCCAACATGGGTCCCGAGTACGGCGCCACCACCGGAATCTTCTCGGTTGACGCCGAGGCGCTGCGCTACCTCGAGACCACCAACCGCGGCGACCTGGTGCCGCTCGTGGAGTCGTACTACCGCGAGCAGGGCATGTTTCGCGAGGACGGCGATCCCGACCCGATCTACGACGAGCACCTCGCGCTCGACCTGGGCGATGTGGTTCCGTCGCTGTCGGGCCCGCGCCGTCCGCAGGACCGCGTCACCCTGCCCGAGGTGGGCAACCGCTTCATGCAGGAGTACCCCGAGGGCAAGATCAGTGGCGAGGGTCGCCACTACCCCACGAAGGACATCGTGATCGACGGCGAGACGGCCGCGTTCGGCCCCGCGTCGGTGGCCATCGCCGCCATCACCTCGTGCACCAACACCTCCAACCCGTATGTGATGGTGGGCGCCGGTCTGGTGGCCAAGCGCGCGGTTGAGAAGGGCCTCACAGTCAACCCGACCGTGAAGACCTCCTTCGCCCCGGGATCCCAGGTGGTCACCGGCTACATGGAGAAGGCCGGGCTCATGACCTACCTCAACCAGATCAGGTTCAACCTGGTGGGGTACGGCTGCACCACCTGCATCGGTAACTCCGGCCCGCTGGACGAGCCCGTCACCAAGGCCATCGAGGACGATGGCCTCGTGGTGGCCGCGGTGCTCTCGGGGAACCGCAACTTCGAGGGCCGCGTGAGCCCGCACGTAAAGGCGGCCTTCCTGGCATCCCCGCCGCTGGTGGTGGCCTTCGCCCTCGCCGGCCGCGTTGATATCGACCTCACCAAGGAGCCCCTCGGCATCGGATCCGATGGCGAGCCCGTGATGCTCGCCGACATCTGGCCCACGGCCGATGAGGTGCGCGATGTGGTTGAGAGCACCATCGACGCGGCGCTCTTCAAGGAGTACTACGCATCGGTGTTCGATGGTGACGCCCGCTGGCAGGCAATTCCGGTTCCGGCCGGCGACACCTACGCGTGGGACTCAGACAGCACCTACGTGCAGCTGCCGCCCTTCTTCGACGGCCTCACTCCGGAGCCCCCGGGTGTCACCGACATCCTGAACGCCCGCGTGCTTGCCGTGCTGGGCGACTCAGTGACCACCGACCACATCTCACCCGCCGGCGTGATCCCGGTCAACTCACCAGCGGGTGAGTACCTCATCGCCAACGGCGTGGAGCCCCGCGACTTCAACTCGTTCGGCAGCCGCCGCGGCAACCATCAGGTGATGATGCGCGGCACCTTCGGCAACATCCGCCTGCGCAATGCGATGGCAGGTGGCAAGGAGGGCAATTGGACCGAGCACGTCACCACCGGCGAGATCATCCCCATCTACGACGCATCCATGCGCTACCAGGAGGCGGGCATCCCGCTCGTCGTGCTGGCCGGCAAGGAGTACGGATCGGGTTCGTCGCGCGACTGGGCGGCCAAGGGCACCGCGCTGCTCGGTGTGCGCGCCGTCATCGCGCAGTCGTTTGAGCGAATCCACCGCGGCAACCTCGTTGGCATGGGCGTGCTGCCCCTGCAGTTCCTCGATGGCCAGAGTGCCGAGAGCCTGGGCCTCACCGGCGCCGAGACGTTCACCATCAACGGAGTGTCCGACATGGAGCCGCGTGCGCTGCTCACCGTGGAGCTTGGCGATGGCCGTCAGTTCCAGGTGCAGTCGCGTATCGATGGCCCCAACGAGCTGAACTACCTCAAGAACGGCGGCATCCTGCCCACCGTCCTGCGTCGCCTCTACAAGGAGAGCGCCGGCAAGTAGTTCCCGTCCCCCGGCCGCCCATCGCAGCGGCCGGGGGATGCTTTACTATTCGGCCTCCTGAGTAAAGGAGGCACGATGCCAGTCATCTCGTCAAAGAATCAGGTGACCATCCCCGTCGATGCCCTCCGCGAGGCGGGCCTCGCGGCCGGCGATGACGTCATCATCACCGCAATGGGTGATGGCAGCATCTCCATCGCGAACGCGGCCGCCCTGCTCGATCGCTTCGCCGGAATCTTCGATGACACCGTGTACCCGCCCGGGTACCTTGAGCAGTTGCGGTCGGAATGGGACTGACCATCCTCGACGCCGACGTGCTCATCGGAGTGCTCACGCGAACGGACGCCAACCACATGAAGGCACGGCGAATCATTCAGCGGGTGCTCACCGACGTGCCCGACCGGGTCATCAGCGCGGTGACCGTCGCCGAGATCAGCGTCGGCCCCATGGCACGTGGCGACGCTGAGGGCAACGCTGCCCGCATGTTCATCGAGGGCCTTCGGGCCAAAGTGCTTCCACTTGATGAGGAACGTGCCCGGCAGGCCGCGGCCATCCGCGCACGCACCGGGGTAAAGCTGCCTGATGCATGCGTACTGGCTGCCGCCCTTGAGATGGAGGCGCGCCAGCCCGAACCCGTCACCATCACATCATTCGACAAACGCCTGCTGAGCGCGTGGAAGCGCCTGAGCCGGGCGGGCTAGTTGATGCCGTCGGCGGCGTCGTCGACCACCGCGCGAAGCTTGGCGGCCAGGCCGGGGCGGGCAGCCAACGTGCCGGGCGCGCCCTCGGGGCCGGTGGGCAACTGCTGCACCTCACCCCCTGCGGCGATCACGATGACCGCGCCCGCCGCCACGTCCCACGCGTTGACGCCGAACTCGTAGTAGCCGTCGAGGCGACCGGCAGCCACCCACGCCATATCAAGGGCGGCCGAACCACCCCGGCGCATGTCACGCACGTGCGGGATGACGCCCGACAGGCGTAGCGCCTGGCGACGACGGCGCACGGCGTCGTAGCCGAAGCCGCTGCCGATGAGCGCCTTGCCCAGATCGTCTCGCGGCTCAAGCACCAGGGGCGCCCCGTTCAGCAGCGCAGGGCCACCGCGCACAGCGCTGAAGGTCTCGCCGCGAATCGGGTCGTGCACCACACCCATCAGGCCACCGTCAGCGTCGTGGCAGCCGATGCTCACCGCCCACTGCGGGTAGCTCCACAGGTAGTTGGTGGTGCCATCCAGCGGGTCAACCAACCACGTAAGCCCCGTAGTGCCATCCTCGGCCTCACCCGACTCCTCGCTGAGGATGGCGTCGTCGGGGCGCTCGGCGCGGATCATGCCGAGAATGGTCTCGTCGGCCTCACGGTCGGCGTCGCTCACCAGATCGGTGGCGCTGCTCTTCTCGGTGAGGCCCTCCGCGGGCCGGTCAAACCGGGCCAGCAGTTGGCGCCCGGCGATCTCGGCGGCGCGCAGCGCCACGTCGAGCACGGCATTTGCGGTGGTGGCGTCTGTGGTCACGAAGGAGCAGGGTACCGACCATTGACCGGCCGGGGGCGCTAGCGTTCCACTCCATGCCGAACTCAGTGAACCTCATCTCCCCGCGCGGCTACTGCGCGGGCGTCGACCGCGCCATCGAGACCGTTGACCGGCTGCTCGAGGATCGCGGGGCACCCATCTACGTGCGCGGCGAGATCGTGCACAACCAGTATGTGGTGAAGACCCTTGCCGACAAGGGCGCGGTGTTCGTGGATACCCCCGAAGAGGTGCCGGAGGGCGCGGTCATCGTGCTGTCGGCCCACGGCAGCGCACCCGACATCTACGCACGCTGCGCTGCGCGCAACCTCGAGGTGATCGATGCCACCTGCCCCCTCGTAAGCAAGGTGCACGCCGAGGTGCGCAGGTATGCCGGGAAGGGCGCCACCGTACTGCTGGTGGGGCACGTGCAGCACGACGAGGTCATCGGCACCCGCGGCGAGGCACCCGACCGGGTCATCGTGGTTGAGGATGTCGCACAGGCCGAGACCGTTGAGGTTCCCGACCCCGAGAACGTTGCCCTCACCACCCAGACCACCCTCTCGCTGGATGACACCGCCGAGATCATCGCCGTGCTGCGCCGCAGGTTCCCCGCGCTGCAGTCGCCCACCAGCAGCGACATCTGTTACGCCACACAGAACCGTCAAGACGCCGTCAAGGGCGCCGTGAGCGCTGATGCCACCCGTGCGCCCGAACTGGTGCTGGTGGTGGGATCGCAGAACTCGTCCAACTCGCAGCGCCTTGTGGAGGTCGCCCGGGCCGGTGGTGCGGCGTCGTACCTCATCGATGGCGTCGACGACCTCGATCCTGCCTGGCTTGAGAGCCATCCCCGCGTGGCGCTCACCGCCGGCGCATCGGCCCCCGAGGTGCTCGTACGCGAAGTGCTCGAATTTCTCGAGACCAAGGGCTACGCACGCGGAGGCAGCGAGGTGCCAACCGACGAGGGCGTGGTGTTCGCCCTGCCGCCGCAGATCAGGTAGCCGCAGCCACCGCGTCGATGTCGAGACGCACGTAGTCCACCGTCACCGGGTCGGGCATCAGGTCAACCACGGCCCGCACGAAAGGCTCGCGCAGGTCGTCCGGCAGCCGTTCGATATGTGAACCCAGCACGATGGTGCGAAACCACTCCACCGGGTCATCGGGTACCACGGGGCGCGGCACCAGACGGCACCGCACGTCGTCGAAGCCGGCGGTATCAAGGTCGTCGGCCATGTCCTCGGCCCTGCGGAAGTTCCAGGGCCCCACCCACCCGGCGAATGAGGGTGCGAAGGGTGTGCGCAGCGCCACCACGTCGGCGGCATGGTGCACGGCATCAATGTTGCCGAAGCCTCCACACTGCGCCGCCAGGTGCGCGCCCGTTCGCATGGCCCCCCGCAGGCGCCCGAGCATGCCCACATGGTCGGGCACCCAGTGGAAGGTCGCCGTCGAGAGCACGGCGTCGCACTGCACGCCTCCGAGGTCGAGGTGCATCAGATCCGCGTGCACCAACTCAAGGTTGGATTGCGCGCCAAGTCGCGCGCGGGCGGCGTCGATCATCGATTGCGACCCGTCCACAGCGATCACGCGACCGCGCGGCAGCCGGTGCAGCAAGGCCTCAGTCACCCGGCCCGATCCACACCCGGCATCGAGCACCACCTCATCGCCCCGCAGGTGCAGCCGGTCCAGCACATCAAGGCCCATCGCGAGCATGGGCGCGGAGATCCTGTCGTACGAGCCCCCGTCCCAGTCGCGCGTCACTGCCACGGCTACGCAGGCGGTGGGAAGTACACCGGCTCGTCAATGACGAGGTCGGTGGGCACGCGGCCGTGCAGGTCGGCTGGGTCCTGCGCGAAGCGCGGGTCAATTTCCACCACTGCTCCGTGCAGCACGGTGACGCCCGAGCTCTCGAGCCATCGTGATGCCCGCGCCACCATCGCCGCGCGGCAGGTGTCGGGCGAGTCGGCACCCTCGGCGTTCTTCACCGGGGCGAAGCGCTCCTCACGCGCCATTTCCACCGTGGCGGTGCGCGCCGCAAGCGGCAGGGCGTCGAACATGAAGGCCTCAAACTTGACGGCGTTCGGTGCCTGCGGGTCGGGGTCGTCCACCGTGGCCACCCGCTTCTCGGCACGGTGAAATGGCAGTTCCACCTCCCCGCTCGCAATGCGCATCGCGAACCCGCGGTCCAGACAGTGCACACCCGTTGACCCGGCCCAGTACGTGAGCCCACCATCGGGGTCGCGGGCCTGCTCCAACTCCTTGGGCAGGTCGCTGTACTCCACCAGTGCAGTACGGCCGTCAACGGTGGCCATCACGCCCATGTGCTCCTCGGCTGATGTCTTGGCGACCACCAGCGTGCTCATCTCGGCCCGGGCCATGAGGTGCGCACCGACAAGCTCCGGGTCGGCCGGGCGGGTGAGCGGATTGTCCACCTGCATGGTCATGATCACGTCGATTCCGCGCTCCTCCAGGTCACCCAGCACCGCGGCGCGGCCCATGGCACGGAAGATGCCGCCATGGCCATCGGGCGACAGCGCGATGCGGTCCGGAGCCTCACGCAGGATGTCGCCCGTGGTGGGGTCAACCGCGGGCAGCATGCCCTGCACGAAGGTGCCAACCGTGCGTGGGTCGAGGCCGAACATCGCGTGCTTCTGGAAGAACGCCATGGTCTCGGCGTCATTGTCGGGGGATGTCATAAGCCAGAAGGGCAGGTCGCACCCATAATCGCGGCGCGTTGCCCCAACACCCGCCGCGTGGATGGCAAACAACGAGTGCATGGTGACGGGCCCGATGCGGAACATGCCCTTGGGGGAGTCAAACCCGAGGCGCGTGCCCTGCCCCCCGGCAAGCAGCACCACGGCCACGCGGTTGTCGCGAAGCGCCTGCTCCCCCACCGCCCGGGCCTCGGCGCGACCAGCGGGGTGGTCGGTAATGCGGTCCACCACTGCCGGGCCGATCTCAGCGCCGCGCGCCTCCCCCTGCGGCGACCGCACCATCGTCTGCACCAGTCGCGTCACAAGTGACAGGTCGAGTGCCGCGCACTGCAGGGCGAGCCGGTCGTGCGCATCGCCCGAAAGGGCCGACACGGAGGCCGCCAGGCGCGATTGCCCGGCGGCCTCCAGCTGGTCCGTCAACTCACTCATGCGGGAACGAGGCACACCTTGATGACGCCCTCTTCCCGCGACTGCATTTTGCGGTAGCCATCAGGGGCCTCCTCGAGCGAGAGCTCGGTGGTGAGGAGCGGGGCGGGATCAACCCGGCCAGCCTTCACCGCGTCGAGCAGCTCACCGAAGTACGCCGGGCCCGGCACCAGACCGCCAGTGATGGTGATGTTGCGCAGGAACTGGTCGAACCAGTTGATCTCGGGCACGTTCTGCATGAAGTGATCCATACCGAGGCAGGCGATGGATCCGCCGGCGCGCACCGTGGCGTGTGCCGCCATCATCGACGACTTGCCGCTGATGGAATCCACCACCACGTGGGCACCCTCGCCATTGGTCATCTCCATCACAAGTTCCCTGATCTCGTCCGGCTCGCGGGCCGTGATCACGCCGGTGGCGCCGAGCTCACGGGCAACGTCGAGCCGGTCCTCGTGGTGCCCCAGCGCGATGATGCTGGCGCCGTCCATCGCCGATGCGCCGTGGACGGCCGAGAGGCCAACCGCACCGTCACCGATAACCACCACGTTGTAACCGGGCTTCATGCCAGCCTTGCGCAGGCCGTGCCACCCAGTGGACATCACGTCCACCAGCGGCAGCATGGTCTTCTGGCGGTCCAGGCC
>JBMOGE010000069.1:0-9179 GCA_049318525.1 Miltoncostaeaceae bacterium | reverse complement strand
GGCGGATTCGGCTCGAGCGGGCGCTAGCCCCGGCGTCCCATCAGGCGCTCACGGCGATCGCCGTGAGCCCGCCCCACCGCCACCGCGTGCGCGGCCATCTCCATGGTGTCGTCGAGGGGCCTCAGGTCGGGCGCGGAGCCCGTGCGGTGTTCGAGGGCCCAACTGAGGATCTGGTCGGCCAGCCACGGATTCCGTGGCAGCAGGGGGCCGTGGAGGTACGTGCCGATGGCTCGCAGGCGCGTGCACCCCTCGTGGCCGCTCACCCCGTTGTTGCCGTGGCCAGCGAGTACGGCGCCGAGGGGGGTGGCGCCAGCCCCCAGTTCTGTGCGTCCCGCATGATTCTCAAATCCGGCCACCTCGCGCGTCTGCCCGTCAAGGGTGGCGCTGATCAGCACGTCGCCGATCAGGCGCGAGTCCCCCGCGATGGTGTCGGCATCGAACAGCCCGATACCGGGCATGCGTGATCCGTCGACGCCGGTGTACCCGTGCCCGGTCAACTGGTATCCGCCACACACCGCAAGCAGCGCCACCCCGTCCTCGACGGCGGAGATGATGGCGTCGCCCTTGCTGCCGGCCATGTCGTGGGCCACCAGGGCCTGATCGCGATCCTGACCACCGCCCAGGTAGATCAGGTCGTAGGCGGACGGGTCAATCGCCTCGCCCGGCCCAACCCCCCGGACCTCCAGCCTGAGTCCACGCCACTCGAGCCGCCGTCGGAACACCGCGATGTTGCCGCGGTCGGCGTAGATGTTCATCTCATCGGGGTAGAGATGGCATAGCCGCACGTCAGCACTCATGCCGTCGGCCCCGGGTGTGCACAGCGCCACACCTGTCGCTCGGACGAATCGGTAAAGCGCTCGCCGCTGAACCCCGAGTGCACGGCGAGCACCGTCAGCCCGGCCGATTGCACCAGTGCCTGCACCTCGTCGTGGGTGTACAGGTGAACCAGATGGCGCCGCTCCACGCGCTGGGTGCTGCCAGCCGTACCGGCCCGCTCCACGATCACCCTGAAGTCGAGGGTATGGGTGGCGCGGTCGAGGGAGTCGAATACCGCGGTGTGCACGAGCACATCGCCCGAGGCCGGATCCCGGGAGCGGCCCGTCGAGATGGTGTCGCCGAGCGCCCATTCGATCGCGTCCAGATCGGGCACTGCGAGGTCGAATATGAACTCGCCGTGGGGGCGCAGGCTTGCGGCCACATGTGCGAAGCACTGCGCACGGTCATCAGGGTCGAGAAGTACCTGAAGGGTGTTCATGGGCACGATGACCAGCGCAGCACCTGTCGGCAGTGCCGCGCCCTCCATCGATGCCTCGACGAGCGTGATCCGTGCCGCCGCCGGAGTTCCCCCGGCCCGCTCACGGATGACCGCGAGCATCTCGGGGTCGCTGTCCACGGCAATCACGTCAATGCCGAGCAGCGCGATGGGAATGGCGGTTCTGCCTGCCGCTGCGCCCAGGTCGATGACAGGCCCGCCCAGGCGGGCGGCGTGCGCCTCCCAGAAGCCCGCATCGTCCATGTAATGCGCGTGCTCCGCAATAAAGCCACGTGCCGGGCTGATGTCAGCCACCTCAGCCCTCATCCCAGAACTCCTGAGCAGCGCCCCTCGCCACCAGATCTGCCCTGATGTCGTGCATGGCCGTGTACGTGGGGAGCACTTCCAGACAGCCACCCGGCGGGACTGTGGCGATCGCAGACGTCAGCGCAGCGCGATGGTCGGGAATGACGTGGAGGTGGTCGGGATCAAGACCGGCGTAGCGAAACCGCAGCGCAAGGTCGTACGCGCGCTCTCCGGTGACGGTGACACTGCTCACACGGGGCAGGAGCGGCTCCCAGTCCACGTCCCAGATCCACGACACATCCCGCCCGTCAGCGATGCGGTCGTTCAGGGCCACCAGAAGGTGGTGCTCGCCCGGATCAAGAAGCAGTGTGCGCACGTTCTCATTGGCCCCGGCCGGGTTCTTGGCCAGGAGCAGCACGAGATCGGTGCCATCAACCACAAGGTGTTCAGCACGGCCGAATGCCGCGGGAACCTGAGAGATGGCGGCAGCAGCGACATCTGCGCGTATTCCCATTGCCAGTGCACCGGCGAGCGCTGCGGCGGCGTTCAGCACGTTGTGCAGGCCGGGGACTGTGAGATGCAGCGTCACCTCGCCATCGGGTGTGCGGATGCGTGGATCCGACCCCTTGGCGCCCCGCAGGCCGGCGTCGATGACGGCCACATCAAGATGCGGGCGTGTGCGTCCGCATGCCGGGCAGCGCCATGCACCCAGATGCCCGAACCACACATGGTCGTAGGTGAGCGGGGCACTGCAGGCCCGACATCGCGTGGAGTCAGCGGCGTGGGGGAGGGCCTGCATGGCCACGGCGGGGTCATCCAGTCCGAACCACACACACTCGCACCCATCGCCCAGCGCAGCGATTGCCGGATCGTCGGCGGCGAGGACCAGCCGGGGAAGAGGGCCGGGCGTCTGCAGCATTGCCTGCCAACGATCCGCGATCGCCTCGAGTTCTCCGTGGCGGTCGAGCTGGTCGCGAAAGAGATTCATCAGCACGATCGCCCGTGGACGCACCCGCGCCATCACGGCTGGCAGCGCTGCCTCGTCGCACTCAAACAGCCCGCAGGCCGTATCCGGGCGGGCCGGGCGTGCCCCCACGAGGGCCGCGGCCACGCCTGAGAGAAGGTTGGCTCCGGCAGCGTTGGTGATGACCTCCGCGCCATCGGCCCGAAGGGCACCGCCGAGCATGCGGGTGGTGGTCGTCTTCCCATTGGTTGCCGATACGAGGATGCTCCCGCCGCCCAGTCGGCCGGCGAGCGTGTCCACAGCGCGGGGGTTGATGCGCAGCAGCACCACTCCGGGCACCGAGGTGCCACCACCGCGGCCCATTGCTCGCGATGCCCGCCCAGCGGCCCGGGCGATGGCGGCAGATCCGGAGGCCACGATGCTCACGCGGCGGTCGTCACCGATCCGTCGCCATGCCCGATGAGCACGTCATCAAGTACCAGTTGGAACAGGCCGTGATCGAGCACCCCGGGAAGTGCGCGCACCCGATCGGCCACCAGTTGCCAGTCCGCACCCGGGGGCACCGTCAGATCCACCAGCACCATGCCGTCGTCGCTCGGTGCGTCGCGCGTGGCGGGGGCCAGATCGGCCAATTGCCCCACAACGCGCGCAGCGGCGAATGGCACGACCGCGATGGGGAGAATCCCCCATTCATCGAGCGACGCCACAAGTTTCGGCGGGTCAATGAGCACGATGAACCTCGGGGCGGATTCAGCCAGCACCCGCTCACGCACCATTGCGCCCCCTGCGCCCTTGACGCACAGGCCGCGCGGGTCGATGGCGTCTGCACCGTCAAAGGCGAGATCCAATGGATCGCCGGGAAGTCCGATGACGATGCCGGCTGCGCGGGCGACGTCCTCGCTCCGGGGTGATGTGGGCACTCCCACAATGTCGAGCCCTTCGTCCCGGACCCGCTTCCCGAGCGCGTGGATCCCCGCCGTGGCGGCCCGTCCGGTGCCCAGTCCCACTCGCATTCCGGTGGTCACCAGGGTCGCGCAGGCGGCACCGGCGGCGGCCCACGCCGTCTCTCGATCATTCGACATACCGCAAGGGTATGCGAGACTCGCGGCGATGGACGTACACCCCGGGGACATCCTCCAGATCGACACGCTGCTCGCCGGTATCCCGGGTATGACCAGCGTGCAGCTGGTGGGTGGCGATTCGCCCGCGCTTATCGACTGCGGCGCGCAGACGACCGTGGATGTCGTGCGGTCCGCGCTTGCCGACGCGGGGCTTGGGGCCGGCGACCTCGCGTGGCTCGTCTTGACGCATATCCATCTTGATCACTGCGGCGCGGTGGGAGACCTCAGCGCGGCATTCCCCAATGCCACTGTGGTGGTGCACCCGCGCGGCGCGCGCCATCTCGTTGAGCCCGGGCGCCTCGTGCAGGCGACCGCAGATGTATTCGGGCGGCTCGCACCGGTGGTCGGGGGGCTGACGGGGGTCGCCGCGGACCGCATTGTGGTGGCCGATGATGGTCATCTGATCCCCATTGGACCGGACCGGTCGCTCCGGGTGGTGTGGGCCCCTGGGCATGCCCGCCACCACATGGCGCTGCTGGATGAGCGCGAGGGCATTCTCTTTGCCGGCGACGCAATCGGCCTGCAGCTGGGCGGAGGCGATCTGTACCCGTCGATTCCCCCACCGGAGTACGACCTCGATGCGGCGCTCAACTCGCTGGATGTACTCGAAGCCCTCGCGCCGGAGCGTGTGTACGTGAGTCACTCGGGCCCAGTCGCCGACGCCGGTGCGGCCTTTGACCATGCGCGCCAGTCGCAGACAGCCATCGGCGAGGCCGCGCGCGCATCGTGGGCCGTGGCGCCCGGAGATGCAGAGGCGCTCGGGCGGGCAATTGAGGTGGCATGGCCCACCGCCGGTGCGCTGCGCACACCTGAGAGCATCGTCCGCTGGACAGCGCTCAACTGGCTCGACAACAACGTTCCCGGGCTCGTGGCGATGGTGGAGCGGGAGGCAGGCGCCCCATGAGGGTCCAGGTGGAGGTCGCGGTGTTCACGGTGCGCAGCGGGGCACTTCAGGTGCTTCTCGCGCGCGGTCCCGGTGGGGCGTGGCTGCTTCCTGCGGGGGATACGGGCTCGGATGAGTCGCTCGACCACGCCGCCGCCGCGGCAGCCCGCGACATCGCGGGCCTGCGCGGTATCTCAATGGAGCAGTTGTTTACCTTCGACCGCCTGCCGGATGCGGTGAGCGTGGCGTACCTCGCGCTGATCGATGCGGGCCGTCATCCGTTGGCGCCGGGCCCCGGTGCGGTGGAGGTGCGGTGGTTCGCTCACGACGACCTTCCGGTGCTCGCCGACGGTGAGGACGCAGTGGTGGCGTATGGCCTCGCCCGGCTTCGCGCCAAGACCGCCTACGCCCCTGTTGCAGTCAACCTGTTGCCCGAGATGTTCACACTGGGGGAGATGCAGGCGGTGTACGAGGCCCTGCTGGGGCGGGAGCTCGACTCGCGGAACTTCCGTCGTGATGTGCTTGGGGCGGGGGTGGTTGATGAGTCGGGGGAAGTGCGCGCCGAAGGGCGCGGACGTCCCGCGCGTCTCTACCGCTCCGCCGGAGGGCACTTTGCGGTTGATGCCCGCGAGCGGCGCGCGGCGCGACAGATTTCGTCCGGTGACGATCCGCCCTCCTGATGGGACCATCCGCCCCCACCCAGGTGCCCAAGCGCACCGAGCCCCGTGGTAGCCTCAGCGGCGTTCGGCAATCAGTTGCACGGAGGATTCATGGGACACGCGACGGACGACGACGACCTCCCGCAGGCCTGGCCTTTCACGCTCGCAGGCCTCTTTGTGACGATTGGGATCGTGTGGTTCTGCCTCGGATTTGCCGTGCACGACGCCGGCAAAGAGCTCTGGGGTCACTACTCGGTGTGGTGGGCCTGCGTGCTGGTGGCATTGGTGCTGGTGATCGGCGGCGGTATCTGGAACACCCTCCGCTCACGCCGCCGTACCGCAGCGCAGCACTGACGCCCAGGCGCCTTCCGTGACCGCGCCGCGCTGGCGCCGTGGTCGGCTGCTCGTGGCCGCATCGCATCTGGACGATGACCCCAACTTCCGCCGGGCGGTGGTGCTCGTGCTTGAGCACGCCGACGAGGGCGCGCTCGGCATCGTGCTGAATCAGCCAATGGAGGTGCGGGCGAGCGAGGCACTGCCCGAGCCGTTGTCGGCGGTTGTCAGCGATGGTTCCGCCGTGCATCGCGGGGGGCCTGTCCAGCCGGGCACGGTCATCGTGCTGGCCGACTTCGACGACACTGCGACCGCTGGAGGCATCACCTTCGACACGGTCGGCATCCTCGACCCGGATGCGGCGGAGGAGAACGGCACCGACGGTGTGCGGCGGGCCCGCGCGTTCGGCGGTTACTCGGGGTGGGGCGGAGGGCAACTGGAGGGGGAGATCGAGGCGGATGCCTGGATCGACGCCGAGCCGATGGCCGACGACGTGTTCACCGAGGATCCCGACGGACTCTGGCGCGTGGTGCTCGAACGCGCCGGTGCCTCGTATCGACTGATGGCCTCCGCACCAGAGGACCCGCTGCTCAACTGACGCAGGGGCCCTCAGGTGAGGTCCGGGTTATCAGGAGAGGCGGTTTGCCTCGGCCATGCTCGAGAGCTTCTGCAGCGACTGGTGCTCCACCTGTCGGATGCGCTCACGGGTGACGTTGAACATGCGGCCGAGCTCGTCGAGGGTGCGCGGCTTCTCGCCACCCAGGCCGTAGCGCAGCTCAAGCACGCGGCGTTCGCGGTACGACAGCTGGTCGAGCACATCACGCAGGGCCTCGTCGCGCAGCGACTGCTCCGCAGCCACCTCGGGAGCGATGCTGGTCTCGTCGGCAAGGAAGCGGCCGAACTCAGACTCCTCGTCCTCGCCCACGGGCTTCTCGAGCGACACGATCGGCTGCGCGCTGCGGAGGATGTCCTCAACCTCTGCAGCAGGGAGGCCGGCAACTGCACCGATCTCCTCAGCCGTGGGCTCGCGGCCGAGCTGACCCACGAGCGTGCGCTCGGCACGGCTGATCTGGTTGAGCTTCTCAACCACGTGCACGGGGATGCGGATGGTGCGGCCCTTGTCGGCCAGCGCGCGGGTGACGGCCTGGCGGATCCACCACGTGGCGTAGGTGGAGAACTTGAAGCCGCGGCGCCAGTCGAACTTCTCGACGGCGCGCACCAGGCCGAGGGTGCCCTCCTGGATCAGGTCCAGGAATGGCAGGCCGCGGCCTCGGTAGCCCTTGGCGATTGACACGACAAGACGGAGGTTGGCCTCAACCATCTGTGTCTTGGCGGTCTGGTCGCCCAGCTCAATGCGCTTGGCGAGGTCAACTTCCTGCGCGGCGGTGAGCAGCGGTACGCGCCCAATGTCCTTCAGGAACAGCTGAAGCGCATCGGTCGTGACCTCAACCTGCGTCTGGCGGCGCGGGCGGTCGGCCTGCTCGGCGATCTCCGCCATGCGGGACGCGGCCTCGGTGGGCTCGAGCAACTCGATCCCGGCCTCGTCGAGCTGCTGATAGATGTCTTCCGCCATTCCGGCGTCGACACCAAGTGCGTCCAGCATCTCGGCGACGTCCTCGATGGAGAGGAAGCCAACGTCCTGGCCGCGCTGGAGAAGAGTGCGGAACTCACCGTGATCGATGAGCTCGGCGAGTTGCATGAGTGAGGTGGTCATCCGTCTCCGGTGTGGTTCCCGGCGCAATGCCGGGGGATCTCGCCTCGGCGTATCGGGAGAATCCCGCACGCCCCGTTCTCCTGCTGTCGTCGTCGGGTACCGACGACTACCTCGCGCACTCTAGGCGCCCCGGCGGGGTGACGAAAGTGGCGCGAGGCGTGTCGTTCGTGCTAGGCGGCTAGCTCTCCTCGATGGTGACCGAGTTGATCTTGCGCTCCTGAACCGGCCGGTCGCCGCCACCCGTGGCGCAGGCGCCGACGGCGTCTACCACGTCCATGCCACCCACAACCTGGCCGAAGTTGGTGTGGTTGCCGTCGAGCCACGGGGTTGCCCCGGCGGTCACGATGAAGAACTGGGACCCATTGGTGTTGGGGCCGGCGTTGGCCATGGCAAGGCTGCCCTTGACCAGCTTGTGATCGTTGATCTCGTCCTGGAAGTTGTATCCCGGACCGCCGGTACCCGTGCCGCTCGGGCAGCCGCCCTGAATCATGAAGTCCGGGATGACGCGGTGGAAGACGAGTCCGTCGTAGTACCCCTGCTGGGCAAGACCGACGAAGTTGCCGACGGTCTGTGGCGAGTCGGCCGCGAACAGTTCGCAGCGGATCTCACCATCGGTGGTGTCGAACACAGCGGTGTACTTCTTGGACGGGTCAGCGGGCGGCGGAAGCGCGGGCATTGATTGCTCCTGTTCGTGGACGGGCAACAGACTAGACGAGGGTCCCACGGCTAACGCGGCGGACATGTGGCACCGCGCTGATCCACATAGCCCTGCCAGCGGTCGGCCACCGACGCCAGGCCCCGGCCCGGGTACAGCGGCTCAAGCCCGCGAAGGAGGGTCACGTGGTAGCAGTGGTAGTTGAGGTCGGCCAGGTAGGTGCGCCATGGCTTGCCGGGAGTGAGTAGCCCGTAGTACGACCATGCGCCCGACTCGTGCAGCGGCATGAATGTGATGAGCGAGTCGACTCCGCGCTCGGCGGCCGCCCGGGCGATCTCGCTCGCAACCGCCGCGTTGTCCACTGTGCCCACGTCGGGGGCCACAGGCTGGGAGGCATCGGCGGGAGCGCCGGACGGCGTGGTGATGGGCGCGGCGGGCGTGGCATCGGGCGTGTCCGACAGCTGATCGGCGGCGCCACGCAACCCAAGAATCGCTGCCATGAACCCGTTCAGGGCGGCCCCCGTCCATGAGTCCTTCCCCGGGTACGCCCGCTCCGGATACCACGGGCCCGTTTCCCCGGTCCCGGGGTTCTGCACGGTGGCGAGTACGCCGCCGTCATCTACCGGCACGGTGAAGGAGCGAAGCACGCGGGCCGCATCCTCGGCATAGCGGGGTATTCGCGTCATCTGCCAGGCCCGCGCGAAGAGTGTGGCGGCGCGCGCCTGACCCATGCCGGAGACGCCAGGGGTCACCGCCGTCGGGTCACCCGGCACGTCGTAGTACTCCAGCGCAGCCCACCCGGTAATGCGATCGCCGCGCGTGACCAACATTCCCTCAATGGCATCGGCCAGCGCGGGTGCATCCCATTCGGCGTTGAGATTGCGCCAGCGCCCCATGGTGGCCACGGGATTGACCATGAACCCATGCCCCTTCCGATAGGTGAGCAGAACGCCATCGGGGTCACGCGCGATCACGCGCTGCGTGGGGGAGTCATGGGTTCGGTACCACCAGGCATTGAACCGGAGCGCCCGCCGTGCGGTCGCCTTGCGTCCGTCGGGGGCGTCGGGCGCGGCTGCGAGTCGGGCGAGGTCCAGAATCCATTCGATGTCGGCGCGCTCCTGCGACGAGGTGCCGGCACGGTTGCGCAGGGCCAGGAGCTCGCTCCACGCGGTGCCCTCGGCGGGGAGTTGATCCTCTTCCACCGTGACGGTGGGCGGCGGCACGTACTGGGCGAGTGTGGTCGGGGCCGTCTTCTTGGGGGCACGGGGTGCGGGGCGGCGGGACGGGGCAGC
>JBMOGE010000068.1:0-9393 GCA_049318525.1 Miltoncostaeaceae bacterium | reverse complement strand
TCCGTGGCGTCGACGTAGCCATCGTCGAAGGTGAGCACCACCGGCTTCGCGGGCAGCCGGGTGCCGTGCTCCATTGCGTTGAACACCTCTGCCTGTGACACGGCCGTGTACCCATGGCCCTTGAGCCACGCGATCTGCTGGCGGAAGGTTGCGGGCGTCACGGTGAGCCCATACGAGGTCGAATTGGTAACCGTCGTCGCAGATGCCACGCGGTGGTACATCAGCACCGGCACCCGCACCTGTGCACGGGCGGGCTTCGCGGCCACCACAAGGTGGCGGTCCCGCGCATGCACGTCGACTCCGGCGATCGACCGGGAAAGGCCTGCGCCGTTATCCCCGGTGGTGGAGGTGGTATCGGTGGTGTCCGTCGTACCGGTGGTGTCGGTGTCGAGCAGGCCCGTGGTGCCCGTCGTGTCCGTGGTACCGGTGGTGCCCATCGTGTCCGTGGTGCCGGTCGTGTCAGTGGTACCCGTCGTGCCGGTCGTACCGACGGTAGGGGTGGCCACCGGCGCGGCTGGCGTGGAGTCGGACGGGCCAATGAGCACCCAGGCGAACGCGATCACGACCACGGCAACAGCGCCGAGCATGATCCACATGTTGCGCTGACGATCGCGCTGGCGCTGGGCGGCGGCCTCGCGGCGGCGCTGGGCGCGGGGGTCTTCGGATTGGGCCATCTGTCGCAGGCTAGCCGGGGGTGCGGGGGTTTTCCGCCCGAGAGGTCAGCCCATGATGCGCCGGAGCGCCTCCACGGCCCCAATCGGGTCGGGCGTCGCCGGGCTGAGCACCAACACCGACACCCCCGCATCAGCCAGCGCCGTAAGGCGTGGGCGCACCGAATCTTCAGTGCCGATGACGGCCATCGCGTCCACCATGGCGTCGCTCACCATCCTCTCGGCCTGCTCCCGTTGGCCCCCGAGGGCGGCATCCTGGATTGCCGCTGCCTCATCCGGAAATCCGATCGCAGACACCGTGGCTGCGTAGTAGTTGCGGTCGCGCGAGCCCATCGATCCCACGTAGAAGGCCATCTCCCGACGCGCGGCGGCCCGGGCAGCCGCCTGAACATCGCCATCGCCCACGCCCACCACCGCCGAGGCCATTATCTGAAGGGGAGCGAGCGATGCGTGGCGCCGTGCGCGACCCTCTGCCAGCGGGCCTCCCCAGTGGCCGGAGATGGCTGACGGCGTGGCAAACAGGGGCCACCAGCGATCGGCCATCTCGGCGGCAAGGCGTACGGCCCGTGGTGCCATGGCGGCAAGTGCAATGGGAATTGACGACCGCTCTGGCCGCGTAATGATGCGAAGCGGCCGGTCATCACTGCCCGGGAGCGGAATGGGCCGTGGGCCATCCACCGTGAGCGGCTCACGCGCCCAGACGGTGCGGCACGCAGCCACCACCTCACGCAGTTCGGCAAGGGGACGGGCGAATGGGATGCCGTGCCATCCCTCCACTACCTGAGGGCCCGATGTACCGAGCCCCAGCAGCGCCCGGCCGCCCGAGAGGGCATCAACGCCAGCGGCGGTCTGGGCGGTGAGTGCAGGGCTGCGCGTAAACACGGGCAGCACCGCTCCAATGCAGATGCGGCGGGTGTTCACGGCGATCGCTCCCATAAGGCTCGGGGCATCAAAGCCCCAGGTCTCGGGAACCCACACCTCATCGGCCCCGGCGTCGTCCAGGGCCATCGCCAGCGCCAGGGATTCAGCAGGTGCGGCCATATGATTGAGCGTCATCGCAATTCGCATGCCGCGATGGTACGGGCCGATGACGACCAGATGGGTGTCTCTGCCCGGCATACCCTCTGGCGTGCGTCCGGCCACCCGTCTATGGTCGGTTTCACGCTGGCGCGCATGGGTCGCGCCCTGCCCGGAAACAACGATTGGTGCTTCGCCTGACCACGCAGTCCGCCCCACACACCACCCGTGCCCTCCACGCGCTGCGCGCCATGCTCAGGGCCCGCTGGGTTGACGCCGTTGAAGCCGAACTGGTGCAACGGGGCGAGGCGTTCTTCCAGTTGGGCGGCGCCGGGCACGAGGCATCGGCGGTACTTGCCGACCACCTGGGACCCCAGGATTGGCTGCAGCCGCATTACCGGTCGCGCGCGCTGCTCATTGCGCGTGGATTCGAACCCGTGCGCTTTTTCCATGGCCTGCTGTCCACTGCCGAGTCCGATTCTGCGGGACGCCAGATGCCGGCATTCCTCAACGACCCCGACCTGCATGTAATGCCCATGACCGTGCCCACGGGCAACGGTCTGCTTCACGCGGTGGGCGTGGCACGCGAGGTGCATGCGCAGGCGGATGCCCCCATCGTGGTGGCGGGGATCGGCGACGGCACCACGCAGCAGGGCGAAGTGATGGAGGCCATCGGCGACGCCGCACGCCTTGCGATGCCTGTGCTGTTCTGGATCGAGGACAACGGCTACGCCATCTCCACCCACACCGCGGGGCGCACGTTCTACGACACGGCGCTCGGGCCCGTGGACGACTTCCTCGGCGTTCCCATCACCCGTGCTGACGGCCGCGACCCGGTCACCCTCGATGCCATCTGCGCTCGTGTGGTCAACGAGATGCGCGAGAGCCGGCGCCCGGCGATCATGGTGGTGAGCACTGAGCGCCTCACGCATCACACCAATGCCGACGACGAATCGGTGTACCGAAGCGAGGAGGAGCGCTCAGGTGCGCGCACCTCAGGCGACCCCATCGTGTTTATGCGCGACCACCTGGTGGCCGAGGGCGTACCGGTGGCCGACCTCACGGCGCTCGACGCCGAAGTAGAGGCCGAGGTACGTGCTGCGGCAACGCTGGCCCTCGCGGCCCCCGATCCCACCACCACCCGGTCGGCATCCGCTCCGGTTGACCCCGATCTCATCGCGCGGTCCCTCGAGGACCCGCCCGACGACGAGGGCCCTGCGCACACCATGCTCGAGGCCATGCGTGAGGTGCTGCGCGCCCACTTGGCCGACGACGCCCGCGTGTCGATCCTCGGGCAGGACATCGAGGACCCCAAGGGCGACGTATTCGGCCTCACCCGTGGGCTCTCCACCCAGTTTCCGGGCCGCGTCACCAATGCCGCTCTCAGCGAGTCGACGATCGTGGGCACGGCAATCGGCCGTGCCATGGCCGGCGGGCGCCCAGTGGCCATGGTGCAGTTCGCCGACTTCCTTCCGCTGGCGTTCAACCAGATCGCATCCGAGCTCGCCACCGTTCACTGGCGCACCGCCGGCGCATGGTCGGCCCCGGTCGTGGTGCTGGCCCCGTGCGGCGCGTACCGGCCGGGCCTCGGGCCCTTCCATGCGCAGACGATGGAAGCCACGTTCGCCCACATCCCCGGACTCGACGTGGCCATGCCGAGCACCGCCGCCGACGCCGCTGGCATGTTGTCGGCTGCGCTCGAGGGCAACCGGCCCACGCTCATCCTGTATCCCAAGACCTGTCTGAACGACCCGGCGCGTTCCACGACGGCCATCGGTGACGCGCGCCCGGTGCCGCCCGGTCGCGCAGCCCACACACGCAGGGGCGACGACGTGACCATCGTGGCCTGGGGCGCCACGGTGCCAATTGCCGAGCGCGCAGCCGACATCCTCGATGCCGCCACCGTGAGCGTCGATCTCATCGACCTGCGAAGCATCGCCCCATGGGACCGCGAGGCGGTCATCGCCAGCGCCGCCCGCACGCGTCGCCTGGTGGTGGTGCACGAAGACAATCTCACGGGGGGATTCGGAGGCGAGGTGGTGGCAGCGGTGTCCGATCACCTCGAGGGCGAGCTCACCACGCGCCGCGTCGCCCGTGCCGACACCCTGGTACCCAACAACTACGTCAACCAGATCGATCTGCTGCCGTCGGTTGCCGACGTGGTCACCACCGTGGCCAGCATGATCGGCGGCCTCGAGGTTGAGGTCTCCCATGCGATTGCCGCCGAGGGGGTGCTGGTGGTCGAGGCCGCGGGATCCAGCCCCGCCGATCAGCAGATCATGGTGGTCGACTGGCTCGTGGCCGAGGGAGATCACGTAAGTGAGGGGCAGATCATCGCCGAGTGCGAGGGCGACAAGGCGGCGTTTGAGCTTGCCGCTCCCGCATCCGGCGACATCGCCGAACTCCTCGACACCGATGAGTTCGTGCCCGTCGGCACGCCCATCGCCCGCATCACGCTGGCGCCGGGAGCCGCGGCAGCCCGCCGCCGTATTCCGGCCGAGCCCACTATCCGCCTGCGCCGCGACCCCGGAGCCCGCCCGGCGGTCGCGCCTGCGTCGAGCCCCTCTCCTCGTATGGCTGCGGCCCCGGTGGGACTCTCAGGTATCGCCGTGCGCGCCGGAAGCCGCATTCTCACCAACGCCGACATCACCGCGCGTTTCCCGGACCGCACCGAAGAGGACATCGTCAGGCGTACCGGCATCCGCCAGCGGCCGGTCATGGCCGATGATCAGGACCTCATCACGCTCTCAGCAGCAGCCGCCCGGGAGTCGCTGGACAGTCAGGGGCTCGTTCTTGGGGATCTGGAGGCCATCATCGTGGCCACCGGCACCCCGCCGCACCTCAGCCCCACCGTGTCCTGCATGGTGCAGAACCTCCTCGCCCAGGATGATGGCCCGGCCGACGTGGCCGCGCACGATGTATCGGCCGCCTGCTCGGGCTACCTATACGCGCTGCAGGGGGCGCACGACATGCTGCAGCAGCGCCCAGATGGCGCTGTACTGGTGATTACCGCCGAGGCCATGACCCGCTACGTGGACCCGGGCGACTTCGACACCGTCGTGGTGTTCGGCGACGCCGTCACGGCCACCGTGGTCTATGGACCGGAACGCGCCCAGGGGTCGCCCATTCTGTTGCATCGCCCGGTGCTGTCAGCCACGGGCGATGACGGCTCCATCATCCACCACGGGCCGCAGTACTCCGACCACCTGTTTATGGATGGACCACGTGTGTACACGCGGGCCGTGCGCGAGATGCTGCGCATCCTTGACCGTGCCGCCGCCGCATCGGGTGCGTCAATGGCCGACCTCATGCACGTCATCCCGCATCAGGCCAATGGCCGCATCATCTCGTCGATTCAGGCCAGAAGTGGCCTCTCCATGGACCGCTTTGTTGTGAACGTTGAACGGTGGGGCAACACCTCGAGCAGCACCATCCCCATCGCCCTTGCCGAGCACCTGCCGTCGGCACCCACAGGCCTGGGCGGTCTGGTCGCCTTTGGGGCGGGCCTCACATCAGGTGCGGCTATCGTGGAGTTCCCCAAGCAGCCATAGCCGGAATGGGAGCGCACATGGGCACCAACGAGTATTCGCACGCAATCGATCTGGACCGTGACTTCGACGAGGTGGTCGCGCGCACCCGGGAGGCCCTTGCCGCCGAGGGCTTCGGCGTGCTCACCGAGATCGACGTACAGGCCACGATGAAGGCCAAGCTTGATGTCGACCGCGAGCCGTACATCATCCTGGGTGCATGCAACCCGCCTCTGGCCCATCAGGCGCTTGAGGTGGAGCCCGAACTGGGCGTACTGCTGCCGTGCAACGTGGTGGTGTACCGCACCGGTGGTCGTACCCGTGTCAGCGCGGTGGCCGCCGGCCAGATGCTCGGCATGGTGGGTAACCCCGGACTTGAGCCCGTGGCGGCCGAGGTGGGTGCGCGCCTCACGCGTGTGCTCGCCGACATCCAGGCGGGATAGCCCGGGGCTATGCCTCGGCGGCGGCCGCCTCGAGAATGCGGCGTACGTCAGCTGAGGCCACTCCGCGCCTGGCGAGCCATCCCAGCGCACGCCGGCGCTCGGCCTGATCGTCACCCTGTTTCGGGTAGCGCCTCTTCACCTGACGGATCAACTCGTCGGCCTCCGGCGCGCGTGAGACCTCCACGTCGTCATCGGTTGCCCCGGCGCTGGGCTTGAGTGCCTCGCGCACGGCGGCGGGCGGGAGCCCTTTTCGCATGAGCCGATCGGTCAGGCGCCGACGATCGGCGGCGGAGCTCGGCACACCGGTGCGCTCGATCGAGGCGGCGAGCAGCACCTCGTCGTGATCATCCGGCAGCACATCTCCGACCGCGCGGCGCACGAGATCCCGATCAAAACCGACGCGCATCATCTCGCCCTGGATGCGCCGCTGCGCCCAGTCCTTTCTCGACAGGAGATCCACCCGCAGGTAGGCATTGGCATCCTCATCGGCGAGCCCATTGGCCGCCAGGCGGACCAGGAGCCGGGCGATCTGATCGTCGGTGGCCCGTCGCTCCCGCAGGCGACGCACGACCTCGCGCTCAGCACGTCCACGGGCCACCGTAAAGCGCAGGGTGGCTTCCCATAAGCGCTCAAGCGCCGCGAGGTCCTCAATCTCGGCAACCCGGGCATCGTCCATCTCGTACCCCGTCGACAGACCAAGGTCGGCAACCATGTGCACGGGGAGCCGGAGCCACTTGGCCCCATCCTTCTCAACGCGGATCGCACGCCCATCGGGCGTGCTGCGGAGCGCCGTGATGACGCTCACGCCGGGGACCGCATCAGGCCTCGCGGGCCACCTCGTTGGTGCAGCGCATGCAACGCCACACGGGCACCTTGCGGTCGCGGGCGATGGCGCTTGCCCCGTCCAGATCGTGGGTGCGCATGGTGCGTGTGGTCGCAAACGTCACGGCGCCACACTTCTCGCACGGAGGTGCATCGGTGGCGGCGCTGGTCTCTGGGTTCTTGGGCATATGTGAACCCTACCGGCGCGGACCCCGGCGAACCACCCTCAGCGGGCGGTTGGCACACCGTCGAGACGCGCCACCTCGCGGCGCACGGCCGGCGCCACCTCGGTGCCCAGCAACTCGATCGATCGCATCATGTCCCGGTGGGGCGGATTTCCAACGCCCATATGGATCATTGCCCGGCGGTTCCCGAACATCTCGTACTCGGCAAGAATCTTCTCGGTCACCTGTGCTGGGCTCCCCACCATCAGTGCCGCGTGGGGCTCGCGCATTCGGTCGAACCCCGGTCTATCGATCTCGTGCCCCCACCCGCGCTCGCGACCGATCTGGTTCATGGCGGCAATCAGCCCCGGAGCCGAGATGTCGGCGGCCTTCTGCGAGGTGTCGGCGATAAAGCCATGGGATCCGATTCCCACCGGCACGGTCGCGGGATCGAACCCCGACGCCTCCAGGGCCTCGCGGTACAGGTTGACGAAGGGGATGAATGGCTGCGCGGCGGCACCGATGATGGCGATGTTGATGGGCAGCCCGCGCATGGCTGCGTTCACCGCCGACTGCGGCGTGCCACCAACGGCAACCCAGATTGGCAGGTGGTCCTGTTGGGGGCGCGGGTACACGGCACGGCCCTCAATGGGAGCGCGGTGGCGTCCGCTCCACGTCACGACCGGCTCATCGTTGAGCTGCCGCAGCAAATCGAGCTTCTCGAGGAAGAGCGACTCGTACTCGGCGAGGTCGTAGCCAAAAAGCGGAAACGACTCGATGAATGATCCGCGCCCGGCCATGATCTCGGCGCGGCCCTCGCTGAGCAGGTCAATCGTGGCGAAGTCCTGGAATACCCGCACCGGATCGTCTGACGACAACACCGTGACGGCGCTGGTGAGCCGGATGCGCGAGGTACGAACGGCGGCGGCGGCCAACACAATGGCGGGTGACGACACCGGGAAGTCCGGGCGATGGTGCTCGCCGACGCCAAAGATGTCGAGGCCCACCTCGTCGGCCAGCACGATCTCCTCCACCAGTTCACGAATGCGCTGCCCCTCATCCGGTCGCCGCCCGGTCGCCGGATCGGGCGTCGCGTCGCCAAACGAGTAGATGCCGATCTGCATCACGACCCGCCGTCCCGCTGTGCACGGGCCTCGTCGAGCTCCCGCTGGATCACCCCGTCGTCGCGCTCGGCGAAGATGACGTACGCCACGTAGAAGACCCCGAGGCTGATGCCCAGGCCCACCCACACCCACAGCAGCACAGGCCAGTCGAGGGCGAGCCCGATGAGCCATCCGATTACGAGGCTGAACGGCACCATGGTGAGGCCGATGATCCAGAGTCGGCGGCGCGCCACGCGGCTGTACTCGGGGTTGGGATGGAGCCCCTCCTGCTGGGCCGCGACACGGGCCACGATCTGCTCGCGGCTCTCTCGCTCTTGCGGGCGCTGGTCAGGGTGTGTCATCGCAGAGAGGCTAGCGTGGCCCTATGCAGCGACCCACGTGCATCGGATGCGGCGAGCCCATCAAACCGATGCGAGGGGTTCCCGATGCGTGGGTTCATGCCTCGCGCACCGTCGCCGCCTGCGATCTGGATGCCGACCACGTCCCCATGCCCGCCCGGGATGCTGACCAGCAAACTGCGGATCAACCCACGCGCGGCCAGGCCGACACCAGCGGGTAGGGCCTGATGGGGCCGCCGCCGCCGGGGTGGATCTCAAAGTGCAGGTGCGGCACGGTGCCCTGTGCATCGCCGGTCATCCCGACGTAGCCCACCACGTCACCCGCCTTCACCGACGCACCATCGCGGGTGATCGCTGCAAAGCGATCAAGGTGGCAGTAGAAGTACTCATCGCCGTTGGTACCCCGCACCCACAGACGGTTGCCGCTCATAGGTGTGTTGCCCGGTCGCATCACGGTGCCGGTGACCACGGCGACGATCGGTGACTGCATCGGCGCCATCAGGTCAATGCCTTCGTGCAGGCGACCACCGGCGCGCGCCTGCAGCCAGTCGTCGCTGAAGGTGGTGGAGGCGGCCACCGGAAATACCGGCTCGGTGCCGGGTGACGCCAGCACCGGGTCGCTGGCACCCACCGATGCGGCAGCGCGAGTGGTGCCCGCCCGACGGGCCCGCAACTCGGCCCGGAGGTCACCGCGCACCTGTTCGAGCCGCATGCGCTGGGCCTTCGCGAGCCCCTGCACGCGGGCCGCCTCACGTGAGGCATCCCGCTCCCCGGCGCGCGCAGTCACGATTGCGCGCGCCAGCTGGTCCTGGGCGGCTGCCAGTTCGGCGCTTCGCCGGCGCATGGTCACCGCCATGTGGGCGTCATCGCTGGCGGCCGCCCGCAGGGCCTCAGTCCCGGCCATCAGGTCGCTTATCGATCCACTCGACACGATGACCTCGACCAGCCCGGGGTCGGGGTGGCGGTACAGCGTGCTGATGCGCTGCGACAGCCGCTCGCCCGCCAGCATCAGGGCGCTGCGGCTTGTCGCGAGCGCACGGCGACTCCGTGCGGCGTCGTCGCGCGCCTGCTGCACACGGTCCATCGCAAGGTTGTGTCGCGATGCGGCTTCCCCGGCCAGGGCGTCGAGATGGGCGCTTCGCGACTCGAATGCCGCCGCCCGCTGTTTCAGGCTGGTGACGTCGCGCGCAGCCCATGCTGCGCCGGGCACCACGGCGGTGGTGCACACGGCGAGCAGGGTGATGAGGGCACGGCGGCGGAACATGTCGGGTTCTCATTCGCCCCCGG
>JBMOGE010000067.1:0-9601 GCA_049318525.1 Miltoncostaeaceae bacterium | reverse complement strand
ACCGCACTCTCCGTAACGTCGCGCTGCTGTCCGCCGCGGGCCTTTCGCTCGCTGCCTCGGCAAGCGCATTCGGCGCCGCAACCGGCTCCGGTGCAACGTTCCCCGCCATCGCCTACCAGACCTGGTGCTCCGACTCGGGCGCATGCTCGTACACGGGTGTCGGCTCCGGCTCAGGCATCAAGGCGCTCGCGGCCAAGACCGTCGACTTCGCTGGCTCGGACGTCATCATGACCGACGCGCAGGTCGCCACCTTCGGTGGTGCCAACGTCACCTACATCCCCACGCTCTACGGTGCCATCGCCATTCCCGTGAAGGTCTCGGGCGTGACGGGCAACAAGGTCAAGATCGATGGCTCGACTCTCGGCGACATCTTCTCGGGTGCCATCACCACCTGGAATGACGCCAGGATCACCAAGACCAACAAGGGCATCAAGTTCCCGGCCGCACCCATCACGGTGTGCGTGCGCAGTGACGCCTCGGGCACCTCGGGCAACTTCAGCAATTACCTGTCCAAGGTGAGCGCGTCGTACAAGGCGAAGGTCAGCTCCGGCGGCCAGAACCAGACTCCGGCCTGGACGGCTCCCGCCCTGCAGTCGGCATCCGGTAACGCCGGTGTCGCCAACTGCGTAAACAGCAACGACAATGCCATTGGCTACGTCGACCTGGGCGACGCCATCCGTGCCGGGCTTCAGTCCAACGTCGTCGCCGTCGGTGAGAAGCGCATCGTCAAGGGTAAGGGCCGCGTGATGCAGTACGTGCTGCCGTCGACCAAGACGATTCAGCTCGGCGGTACGCCCACAGCTGCTCAGAACGTCAAGATCAAGGCTGGCGACCTCAAGATCGACTTCACGGCGTCGCCGAACTCTGGTTCGTACCCCATCACCACCACCACCTTCATCTTGGTGCGTGCCGGTATGCCGAACAACGGTGCCGTCTCCGCGGCGCTGTCGTACTTCCTCGGCAAGACCGCCCAGAGCAAGCTTGAGGGCCTCGGATTTGTGGCGCTCTCGGGTCAGCTGCGCACCGGTGCCAACAAGGCGCTGGCGAACCTGGGCTAGTCGACTCTCTGAGTTGATCCCTGCTGTCCCCGGGGGCACCGGTTGCGGATGCGGCCGGTGCCCCCGCGCGTTTCACACCAAGTTCACACGCCGTCGGGCACCATTGCTGGCGGTCCACCACACACCATCGAACCCGGGGACATGACGCCACCGCCTCCGCCTTCGCCTCCCGACGAGGCACTCGCCCGACAGTTCCCATCACCGCTCCGGCGCACCGGATCCAGCGTCGTGGCCGACCGTACCTATGTGGGCCTTGCGGTCGGGGCTGCCGTCATCGCGGTGGCCTTCGTGGGCTACCTCATCTGGAACACCGTTGCCCAGACCGGCGAGGTGTGGTCCACCTTCGGGGTGTGGGGATTCCTGACGGGCGACCAGTGGTTGCCCACTCCGGTGAGCGGTGCTCCCATCTTCGGAGCCCTGCCATTTATCTACGGCACCCTGATGACGTCGATTCTGGCGCTCATGATCGCCGTGCCGGCGGCCATCGGTATCGCGCTTGCCACCGTGGTGCTGCTGCCCAAGAAGCTGCGCGGTCCCATCGGCGCCATGATCAACCTGCTCGCGGCCGTGCCGTCGGTCATCTTTGGTCTCTGGGGCCTCACCGTGCTGGTGCCATTCCTCAAGCCTGCGCTCGAATGGCTCGCGACCACCTTCGGCGGGCTCAGTATCTTTGGGTGGCACCCGTTTGAGGGGCCCATCACCTCGGGCTCGTACCTCATCTCTGCGCTGGTGCTGGCCATCATGGTGCTGCCCATCATCACGGCCATTATTCGCGAGGTGCTGCTGACAGTGCCCCGCGAGCAGCAGGAGGCCGCGTATGCGCTTGGCGCCACTCGCTGGGAGATGGTGCGCCACTCAATGCTGCCGTGGGCCCGCTCGGGAATCGTGGGTGCGTCGGCGCTCGGCCTGGGCCGCGCGGTGGGCGAGACCATCGCCATCGCACTGCTGCTTGGCAATAGCCCCGGCATATTCACGTCCCTTGTGGGGCCGGGGTCGACCCTGGCGTCGATCATCGCCCTGCAGACCGGTGAGGCATCGGGGCTCCAGCTGTCGGCACTCACCGCCCTCGCTGTGGTGCTGTTTGTGCTCGCCTTTGGAATCAATGCCGTGGCGCGCATGGTGGTGCGCCGCTCCCAGGGCGGAGCCGCCCGCAAGGACGGCCTGGTGTCGCGAGCGGTCACTGGTATCACTGGCCTGTTTCCCCGCCGCGCGCCCAAGGCCGTGCAGGTATCGCCGTCCGCGTTGCCAGATGGCCCGCCGCCGCCCCCGGCACCCCGAGAGCCAGCCGCCATCACTGGATCTGCCTCGCTGTCGAGATCGCGCCGCGTGCGGTCGAGGCTTGGTGAGGGGGTCGTGTGGGTCAGCCTGGCCTTTGGCATGGTGCCGCTCATCCTGGTGATCTGGGAGATGATCCGCGTGGGGCTGCCTGCCATCTCCGCATCGTTCTTCACCGAACTGCCGCCCACCGACCCGTCGAGTTACGCGGGCGGAATCTCGAACGCGCTCGTGGGCACGCTCATCCTTATGGGCATTGCCACGCTCCTTGCCGCGCCCTTGGGGATTCTCACCGCGCTCTTCATCCGCGATGTCGCCCGCCCGGGCAAAATCAGCGGAAAGATCGGCTCCGCCGTGGGCTTTGTGGTGGACATCCTGTTGGGGGTGCCGTCGATCGTGGTGGGCCTCATCGTGTATCTCGGCGTGGTGATCGTGGTGGGGCACTTCTCGGCCTGGGCGGGCGGTATCGCGCTCGCCATCATCATGTTCCCGGTGGTGGTGCGGGCATCGGACGAGGTGCTGCAACTGGTGCCGCAGGCGCAGAAAGAGGCTGCCATGGCGCTGGGCGCGCCGAAGTGGCGCACAACCCTGGCCATTGTGATCCCAGCAGCCCTTCCCGGGATCATCACCGGTGTGCTTCTCGGCGTGGCGCGCGCATCCGGTGAGACCGCCCCGCTCCTCTTCACCTCGCTCGGTAACCAGTTCTTCTCGACCGATCTCAACGCACCTATCGCCGCGATCCCCCAGCTCATCTATCAGCGAACCATTCAGGTGGCCACGCCGGCATCGCTGCAACTTGCATGGGGTGCAGCCTTGGTTCTTGTTGCAATTATCTTCATCCTGAACATTGGCGGAGCGTTGATATCCCGCCGCTCACGAACGCTGGAGGCACGATGACCGACCCACACAGCAGCGGAGGCGACGAGGCAGTGGCCGAGCCGCAGCTTGAGGCACGAGTAGCCCCGGCGCAGTCATCCATGCCTGTGGGCAATGCGACCCTGGCGTCGGAGGCTCCGGCCACCAGCGCCCTCGCCGACCCCAATGACCCATCGCTGGTGCACCCCATGCGCACCCTCGACCTGTCGTGCTACTTCGGGTCGCACAAGGCCGTTGAGGACATCTCGCTCGCATTTCCGGCGAACACGGTAACGGCCCTCATCGGGCCATCCGGCTGCGGAAAGTCGACCCTCTTGCGCTCGCTCAACCGCATGCACGAACTTGTGCCGGGTGCCCGTGCCGAGGGCACCGTGCTGCTGCACGACCAAGACGTGTACGGCAAGGACGCCGACCCGGTGGCTGTGCGGCGTGCGGTGGGCATGGTGTTCCAGCGCCCCAACCCATTTCCCACCAAGTCGATCGCCGACAACATCTGGGCGGGCCCGAAGTTCAACCGGGTGAAGGGTGGCAAGGCCGAGCGGGATGATGTCGTGGAGCGCACGCTCCGTGGCGCCGGCCTGTGGGACGAGGTCAAGAACCGCCTTACCGCCCCTGCCGGTGGCCTGTCGGGCGGCCAGCAGCAGCGTCTGTGCATTGCTCGCGCCCTCGCCGTGGAGCCCGACGTGCTGCTTATGGACGAGCCGTGCTCCGCGCTCGACCCGCAGTCAACGCTGCGTATCGAGGACCTCATCCGCGAGCTCAAGGATCGCGTGACGGTCATCATCGTGACCCACAACATGCAGCAGGCCGCTCGCGTGTCGGACTACACCGCATTCATCACCATCGAGAATGAGGGCGAGCCCGGTCGCCTCATCGAGACGGGGCTGACACGCGACGTGTTCGGCAACCCCAAGCACTCCCGCACCGAGGCGTACGTCACCGGCCGCTTCGGCTAGGAGCCATCTGTTGCACTGGGCGACTGGCGTGGGTGCCAGTGGCCCAGTGCGTCACGGGCGTAACCACAGGCGCGGGTTCTGATGGAACCATGCGGCAAGGCCCCGGTGCGCTTGCGAAATGTGCGCCCTCGCTCGGCGCGCCGGGGCCCCACATCCGGGCTAGGCGCCGCCGGGAGTCTCTCCCCGTGGCGCCACCGGGTCCTCGAGGTCGTGCTCCTCCCGCTCGGCGTCGGCGCGCAGCTGCTTGAAGCTCACTCCCTCGATGAGCAGGAAGACAAAGCCCACCGCCACACCCACGGCCATCTCGGTGGCCTGAAGGACGATGGAGAACGCGAGTGCGTCGGCGGCACTGACGCCGTATGACGCGGTGAGGGGCACAACGGCCGCAGCCTGAAACACCACGAGGTTTCCGGGAAGGATCGGAAATGACTGGGCAAGGGTGATGGTGACCAGCAGCAGGCCAGCGCCGCCCCAGCCCACATACCCAAGGCCGAAGGCGCCGAGGGTGGCGTAGATACCAGCCCACTGCGCGAGCCAGGTACCGAAGCTGGGGATGGCGACCGATGTCATGCGGTGGGGGTCGCGAAGGCCGACGTGGCTCTCCTGTACTGCAGCCCACAGGCGGCGCAGCGCGCGCATGGCCCGGTGCCAGATGTTTCCGGTGGAAAGCCAATCGGGCACCTGAGTGCCGGGGCGCTGGAGCATGGCGACCACCAGCACCACCAGACAGATGACGCCGAGCACTGCGGTGATGACCCATGCATACGAGGGCAGCGGCAGGAAGAGGCCGATGAGGACAACAAGAAACACCCATGCGACCGTGGTGATGATGTTCTCCACCACCACGGTGCCGAGCAGCACCGTGGTGGAGAGATCCTCACCCCTCCGGTTGAGCCGGCGCTTGGCCAGCAGCACCTTGGCGATCTCGCCCACGCGTGCGGCCAGGATGGTGTTGAAGAGGAATCCCACCATGAGCGGGCTCAGCAGGTCGAAGTAGCGCGTCTTCCGCTTGAGGGTCGGCAGTCCGTCGACCACACCCTTCCAGGCCAGCCCCTTCAAGAGCACCGACGCGAAGTTGGCCAGCACGGCGATGACCAGCAGCCAGATGTTGTCGAGCCGGAATGCCGAGAGGATGGCCGACCAGTCCACGCGCCAGAGCACCAGCAGCACCACGACGATGATTGCCGTGAGTCGGATGGCGTGCCAGCCCCATTTGGGCATGTGGCGGCGCCTGGGTGAGGGGGCGTCGGTGCTCACGTCACACGCCGAGCTCGTCGAGCGTCACCAGTTCCAGACCCTGATCGCGGGCTGCCGCGCAGATGCCGGGGATGGCGGCCGCGGTATCGTCGCGGGGGGCATCGGGCGCCCAGCCGTCGGCGTCATGCAGCAGCAGAATGCATCCGGGCGCAAGTGCTGCGGCGGACCGCTGCACAACGACGTCGGCGCCGGGGTTGGCGGAGTCGAACACGCCCTTGCTCCATCCCATGAGGCGGTACCCGGCCGACCTGACGGCGGCCCAGGTGGTTGGCCCACGGAATCCATGGGGTGCCCGGAACATGGGGGAGAGGGCATCGGGGCCCGCCGCCGCGGTGATTGCATCGGCCGTGCGGTTGATCTGCCGCCGCACGTAGCGTGGGCCGCGCCACACGAGGATGCCGTGGTCGTAACCGTGGCTTCCGATCTGATGCCCCTCGTCGTGGATGCGTCGAACCATCTCGGGGTGGCGGGCCGCCTGGCGTCCGAGGATGAAGAAGGTCGCGCGCACTCCCTCGTCGCGCAGCGCATCGAGGATCGCTGGGGTGGATGGCCCGGGCCCGTCATCAAATGTGAGCGCGGCGAACGGGGCATCGGAAGGCCCGTGGGATGGCACGGGGCCGTAGATGGGGGATCCTGGCCGGAATGTCGCCCAGCCCGCCATCGATCCCGCCACGATGGCGGCGAGCGCGGCACGTGGGTGGCGCCGGGCAATCGCGGTGGCCCCAACCAGCACGGCCGCTTCGGCCAGCACGACGCGCCGAATCGTCCGTGACCTGGTCATCGGGATCGAGTCGTCACTGCGATGGGTCACGGGATCATGCGCACTGGTCACGGGAGACCCTTTTCGCGGTTCGTCACGGGTTTCCCCGTCGGCGTCCACATGGTCATCGAGGGTAGCAGCGCCCCCTGAGGATGCCCCGTGGTTGGCACACGGCGCGTTCGAGTGCCAAGACGCATCGTCGGGTCTATACTCGGCGACGCGTACCGCCCATCAGGAGAGCCCGTGCCGGTTTACGACTACAGCTGCGTGAAGGGACACCGTTTCGAGGTGTTCCAAAGCATGTCCGACACGCCGCTGAAGAAGTGCGAGGAGTGCGGCGCGAAGGCCGAGCGCGTGCTTCATGCCCCTGCGATCCACTTCAAGGGATCGGGCTTTCACAACACCGACTACGGCACCAAGACGCGTCCCGTGGGCGGTGGCAGCGCCGGTGACTCATCCGGTGGCGAGAAGAAGTCGGGGAGCGATTCCACGGCGGCGCCGGCATCGTCGGGTGGCGACTCCGCGCCAAAGAGCAGCGGCAAGACCGTGGGGCTGGACAAGGCCTGACCGCAGGGCGCGCGCCTGAGTGATCAGGATGTCGGCGCTGCCACCGGGATCGCATGTCGCGGTGATCCGGGGAGTGCCAGTGAGATGAGGCCGGCTGCAACGACCATGATGGCCGATGCCCACAGGCACGCCTCAAGCCCCTGCCACTCGTAGAGGAGCCCCGACAGGATGGTGCCGGCGAGTCGGCCGAAGGCGTTGGCCATGTAATAGAAGCCCACGTTCATCGCCACCTTGTCGCCGTCGGCGTAGTGCAGGATAAGAAACGAATGCACGGCCGAGTTGAGGGCGAAGACGACCCCGAATATGACGAGGCCCACGACCAGCACGGTGGCGGGGTCGAAGTCCAGGCTGAGTGCCACGGCGATGCCCGCGGGCAGGATGGCCAACCCGAAGGCGAGTAGCGCAGCGGTACGGCCTGTCGGCACATGTCCACTGCGCCTCTTGAGCAGCCGGGGCGACGCGCTCTGCACGATGCCGTACCCGATGACCCAGATAGCCATGAAGCCGCCCACCTCCCAGAAGGTCCACCCGAGCACGCTCCGCAGGTACACAGGCAGGCCCACCACGAACCACACGTCGCGTGACGCGAACAGGAACACGCGCGCGGCAGACAGCAGGTTGACCGCCCGCGTGTTGGAAAACATCTGCGTGAAGCGGGCCTTCGTGCTGCCCTGGCCGAGGCTGCCGTGAACCGCAACCAGCACCATGATCAGTGCCACGCCCACGAACACCGACAGGATGATGAGCGCCGGCCGGAACCCGATCGTGGAAAGCATCAGGCCGCCGAGGAAGAAACCCACGCCCTTCAGCGCGTTCTTCGAGCCCGTCAGCACGGCCACCCACTTGAAGAGCACATCCGACGCGCCGGAGGGCACGATCATCTTCACGGCGCTCTTTGAGCTCATTTTCGTGAGGTCCTTGGCCACCCCGCTCACTGCCTGCGACACCATCACGTATGGCACCACGAACCACGCCGCCGGGGCAAGCCCAAGCATGAGCAGTGCGCCGATCTGCAGGGAGAGCCCCCCGACGAGCGTTGACTTGAGGCCCCATCGCGCTGCGATCCACCCTCCGAAGAGGTTGGTGATGACACCGAAGATCTCGTAGAAGAGGAAGAGGCTGGCCACCTGCAGGGGGCTGTACCCCAACTGGTAGAAGTAGAAGAGAACGAGCACCCGGACGGCGCCGTCGGTGATGGTGTCCGCCCAGTACGCCGCCGTCACATAGGCGTACGTGCGGAGGTCACTGGTGGTGCCATCTGCGCCCATGTTCAGGCCTCAGCCGGCGAGGTGGTCGGCCAGCATGCGGGCCAGTTCGGCGTACCGGTTGGCATAGCCCCATTCGTTGTCGTACCAGGCAAGCAGCTTCACCTGGGTCCCGTTGACCACCATCGTGGACTGCGCATCAATGATCGACGAGCGGGGGTCGTCCTTGTAGTCGACGCTCACGAGCGGCCGCTCTTCGAAGCCGAGAATGCCTGCGAGCGGCCCCTCCGCGGCGGCGCGCAGCAGATCGTTCACCTCGTCAACGGTGGTGGCGCGCTCCACCTCGAATACGCAGTCGGTGAGCGATGCATTGGCCAGCGGCACCCGAACCGCGACACCATTCAGCCGGCCCTGCAACTCGGGGAAGATAAGGCCGATTGCGGTCGCCGACCCGGTGCTGGTGGGAATGAGCGACATGCTGCTGGCGCGTGCCCGGCGCAGATCCTTGTGGGGGGTGTCGAGGACTGACTGCGTGTTGGTGAGGTCATGCAGCGTGGTGATGGCGCCATGTCTGATGCCAATGCCCTCGTGAATCACCTTGACCACTGGGCCGAGGCAGTTGGTCGTGCAGGATGCCGCGGTCACCACGTTGTGCAGGTGTGCGTCATACAGCGCATCGTTGACACCAATCACCACATTCAGTGCCGCCGGGTCGTTGACCGGCGCCGCCACCACAACCTTGGACGCGCCGCGGTCGAAGTGCGGCTGCAGGTTGGCCATGGTGCGGAACTTCCCGGATGCCTCAAGCACGATCTCCACGCCGTGCTCGCTCCACGGAATTTCCGCGGGGTCCGCGTGCGACGAGTGGGTCAGCACGCGCCCGTCGATTATGACGTGGGCGTCGTCGGCACTGATGTCGCGGTGCCAGCGGCCATGCACTGAGTCGAACGCCAGGAGGTGCGCGGATACCGAGGCGTCACCGTTCGCCTCGTTGATATGGACGAACTCCAACTCGGGCCAGTCAAATGCTGCGCGCAGCGAAAGCCGCCCCATGCGGCCGAACCCATTGATGCCGACACGAACTGGGCGGGTCACCGCGGTCTCCGTCGTCAGGGTGTGGGGCGTGAGGGTATCCGGAGGAGCATGTGCCCTCCGTCGCGACCGTATGGCCTTACGGAGGTGCCCGTTGGTATGCGACCCGGTGTTACGGCGCCCTCCAGCGCCGACCGGCGCACTTCGGGCGGCATTGGCGCTGCAGGAGCGTCACATCTGGCCGCGATTGACTGTGGTGTTTCGCCGACTTAACCCACGGGCGATGGTGGGTTCGTACGTTGACGGCGATCCAGTTCGCAACCCAGGAGGGAACCGATGGATGACGTGCGTCGTGACGTGTTGGATGAAATCGAGGCGGTGCTCGCACGCCTCTCGCGCGCAGTGAGAGTCGACTTTGAGGCGGCTGAGGCGTGGTTGGCGTGGTCGGCCATGGCCACCGCCGTGCGGTCGGGTTCGCTCGGGGATGCCGATCTCGAGCGACTCGGGCGTCGTGCTCGCAGGGTCTCGGGCGTCGCGCTCGCTGCGTGATCTCCTCCCGTCCGCATCCGCCGTGTCGGCGGTGCGACCGTTTGACCACGGCGCACCGCTGACCCG
>JBMOGE010000066.1:0-9989 GCA_049318525.1 Miltoncostaeaceae bacterium | reverse complement strand
GAGGACCTCCCGGCGACGACCGGCGTGTACCTCATGCGCGACGCGCAGGGGCGCGTTGTTCATGTGGGGTGCGCCCCCAACATCAGACGCCGCGTGCGCGGGTATTTCGCGTCGGGCAAACGCCACGGCCGGTTGATTGAGCGGGCCGTGGAGGCCGCCGACCGTGTGGATCATGAGGAAACCGGATCCGAGTTCGAGGCGCAGTTGCGGGCGCATCGCCTCATCACCGAACTCGCTCCCACCTGCAACCGTCCTGCCGTCGGCAGCCGGTCGCGGCGCTATCTCCGGCTGTCCGCTGCCGGTGACGACGTGCGCATCACCGCGGTCGCGCGAGCATCCCGGGCCGGGGAACACTTCGGGCCCCTCGCCGCAGAGCGCACCGCGTTGCTGGCCAGCACCGCCCTGCAGGTGCTGCTGCCGCTGTCGTGCGCCGATGGTGGGCCTCCGGCCGCATGCCGCCGCGTGTTGGGGGACGACCCGATCGCCTCGGCCGAGGAGACGGCCGTGCTCATCGACCGCGCCGCACGCGCCGGGGTGCTCGACGATGGCGCGTACACAGCCGAGATCGATGCGCTGGTGGGCGTGATCGCCGAAATCGCTGCGCTTGCCCGGGCCCGCGATGCCCGGTGCGTGTTGGTTGAGGACGGGACGCAGGATGGTCAGGTCGTGGCGTTCGTGGTGCGCGATGGCTTGGCCATCGCGCGGGTGGAAGTGCACGCAGGCTCGGAGGCCGGTGCAGCCCACCGCATCCTCGCGGCCCTGGGCGCCCCACGCACGCATGAGCCACTCCCGCCCGAGGCACTTGAGGAGATCGCGCTGGTGCGCAGTCGCATGGCCTCGCGCTCGGGCCACCCAGCGCTCATTCCTGCGCCATCACGCGCAGGTGCCCTTGTGGATGCCCTTCGCCAGGCCGCTCAATCACTCCTTCTGGTCGACACCGATGCCGAGCCCGGGATCGCCGCCGCCGCGTGATCTCACCGTGCTGGCGTCATACGCCGAACGGGCGTGGGACACTCGGCGGGTGACGATGACCCCCGATGCCCGTGCAGTACGGGCACTCATCCGCTGGTTTGGCCGCGAGGGGCACGACTTTCCATGGCGCCATACGCGTGATCGCTGGGCCATCCTTGTGTCTGAGGTCATGCTTCAGTCCACTCAGGTGTCGCGGGTCGTTCCGTACTACGAGGCCTGGATGACGCGCTGGCCGGGGGCGGCCGATCTGGCTGCTGCGCCGCTGGGGGACGTGCTTGCGCAGTGGCAGGGGCTCGGCTACCCGCGCCGTGCGCGCAACCTGCATGCCGCCGCGGGAATCATCGGCGACCACGGCTGGCCGGATTCCGACCACCTCACTGACCTGCCGGGCGTCGGCACGTACACGGCCGCGGCAATCCGCTGCTTCGCCGACGGGGAGGCCGTGCTGCCCGAGGACGTAAACATCCGGCGGGTTGTGGCGCGGCGGTTTCCCGGGGGCTGGCCCGGTACACCCCGTGGCCGTGGATGGGATGTGGGTCAGGCCCTGATGGATCTCGGGCGCGAGGTGTGCAGTGCCCGGACGCCCCGGTGCGACGACGGCTGCCCGCTGCGCACGGCGTGTCCGGCAGCCGATGCCGGTGTGGTGCATGAGGTCACGCCCCCGACGCGCCGCCAGTCCCCATACGAGGGTTCGTTGCGCCAGCGCCGGGGGACGTTGCTGCGCACGCTCACCGAGCGGGGGCGGGCCCCGGTGTCATCCGACCCTGAGGCGGCCGACAGTCTGGTGGGCGACGGACTGGCCGAGCGCCGGGGGCGTTCTCTGGTGCCGGTGGGCCGGGCGGCGCTCCGATGAGCCGCAAGGAACCCATCATCGTGGTGGCCGCGGTCATCGAGCGCGGCGGTTGGATCCTCATCACGCAGCGCCCGAAGACGTCGGGTAACGCCGGGCGATGGGAGTTTCCGGGCGGCAAGCGTGAGCCGGGGGAGCGCGACATTGCGGCGCTGCGTCGCGAACTGCGCGAGGAGCTCAACATCGAGATCGGTGACCCGCGAATGATCTGGCGCGAGGATGCCGGCCCACTGCGCCTTCGGTTCTACGCCTGCTCGTACCCTCCGCTCCAGCGTCCGCGGGCCATCGTGAGCCCCCAGTTCCGATGGGTGCGCCGCGAGGATCTGCTCCGGTATGACTTCCCTGCGGCCGACGACCGGCTGGTGGCGGCACTGGCCGGTGATGGCATCGGGCGACGCCGGCGACGGCGACGCCGCAGACGCCCGGTACGATCAGGCTCGTAACGACGGAGGTTTATATGGCGAAGGCCAAGCGGGCGCGCCGGAGCAGTTTCCGGACCATGGACGGCGGCGACGACGTGCTGTCGCGCCTTGACGCGATTGCGGCCTTGGAGGCCGTCGAGGAGCAGGCGCGCGGGGATGCATCCCCGGACGGCGCCGATGCACCCGCCCCCCCGCCGGAGGGCAGGGACGACTAGCCTGCCGGGCGCGGGTTTCGGGCGAAGGGTTCTCCGGTCGCGATGAAGCGCACCCGCCCTCCCAGTTCTGCGGCGTTGTTGGCCACGCGCTCCAGATGACGGGCCACCAGCACCGATGCAGTGATCCACTCGCGGTCGCCCTGCTGGGTCTCATCTGACGCCGCAGCACGTACGTCCTCGAGCATCAATCGCACGGTGTCGGCCTCGATGCGCGCCTCGTCGCCCAGATCGGCATCCACCCGGGCGATCGCCTGTACGCCCCGGGCAAGGCTGTCAACCGCACGCGCCGACATTCGGCGGATGATGGCGTCGATGCCGGGCACCGACCCGCCGGCGGGAACCGATTCGGCCAGTCGGGAGATGGAGACGGCGAGATCCCCCACGCGTTCAAGGGCCACGGCGGTGATGAGCCCCACGTGCAGAAGGCGCAGATCGCCCGCGAGTGGCGCGTGCACGAGATGCACTTTGTAGATACGAAGATCCAGGTCCAGCAGGCGATCGTCGACGGCCTCGTCCTGCGCCATTACCCGCTTGGCGAGGTCGGAATCGAGTGTCTCCCAGGCATCCACGGCCTGCTCGACCTGCGACAGCACCACACTGGCCATCTCGACCAGTGCGTCGCGCACCCCCGCCATCTGTGTGCCGAGATCCATCGATTCCATGGGGGGATCGTACGGGTCTTTCCCGGGGTCGCCCCGCCAACCCGTTGACCCGTTCACCCGCGGTCCTCTGTCGTGCGGGAGTACCCTCAGGCGTCGTGACCGCGGCAGTCGCAATTCGTGATCCCCTTCGTCTGCTCTGGCGGCCGTGGGCGTTCATCCCCTTCATCGTCGTGCTGACCATGGCGGGCCTCTGGCTCGACTCGCTGGTGGGTATCGGCCTGCAACTCGTGCTTTCGGCGGTGGCCTGGACGGTGCTGCTCGTCTCGTGCGTCCCGTTGTCTCCGCTCGATCGGGCGCGGGTCGCCGTGGTGGTGGTGGTCGCCACCGCAGCGGAGATCCTGTGCTCGCTCATCTGGGGCATCTACGACTACCGCCTGGGAAATCTCCCCATCTTCGTCCCCGCCGGGCACGGCCTCGTGTATCTGGTGGGGTACCGCTTCTCGCAGACGCGTCTGGCCAACGCACACCATGCGATCGTGCGCGCGGCGGCCATCGTGGGCGTGGCCACGTGGGCGGGCCTCGGACTCTCGGGCGTACTCGGGCGCATCGACGTGGCCGGGGCCATTGCCTCGGCAATCCTCATCGTATTTCTTCTGCGCGGGCGCGCACCTGAGCTGTACGCAGGGGTGTTCTTCTTCGTGGCATTCCTCGAGATCTGGGGTACATGGGTGGGCACATGGCGGTGGCAGGAGTACATCCCGGGACTCGGCCTGATGAATGGAAATCCGCCGAGCGGTGCGGCTGCGGGATATGTGCTGTTCGACATCGCGGCGTTGGCGCTCGCCCCAGCGGTGCTGGCAGGGTGGCGTCGCCTCACGGGCCGCGCGAGTGACGTGGTGGATCCCCCCGTGGCACCCGGGGGTGGGCATTGACCGACGCGGGCCCCACCGGCTTCCGCCCCACCGCGCACCCGCTCTACTCGGGTGATGTCGACGTGCCACCGGCCCCCATCGCCGATGGGGCGGTACTCGCGGGCCTGCTCGATCGGGCCCTGCGCATGGCCGAGTCGGCCTCGGTGCCGCAGGCCGTGGTCGACTTGGCGGTGCATGCATGGATGGAGGGGCACATCGATGGCGAGGACCGCTGCGACGGCTGCGACGGCGGTTGTGGATTCGCCCGTGGCATCTCGCGCCCGGAGTTGATCGCCGACGCCTGCTTCTCCGGGCGCCGCCCTGGCGCCATCCCCGGGCTCGAGGCACCCGGCCCTGTGCCGCCATTTCCCGATCCGGCCGATCCCGTGCTCGCGGCCATCGTGATCGGTGCGCTGGGCATGCTTCGCGAGGGGCGTCCCACCGATCGGGTGCTGCCCATGGTGGCCGCCCGGGCATGGGCCGAAGGGCACCTGGAGGGCGAGGAGCGGTGCCCGGGATGTGACTGGCGGGGCGGTCTGCCGCCGGGGGCCGACCGCGACGCGGTGGCGCGCGGCGACGACGACGTGGCGGGCTAGGGTGGCCGGGCTGCGCGTGGGAGTGGTGGGAGCCGGGCTGATGGGGGCGGGCATGATCCGCAACCTCGCTGGCGCCGGGTACGAGGTGCGGGTGTATGCGCGGACCGCCTCCCGTGCCGAGGGGTTGCCCGCCATCCCGGTGGCTGATGTGGCCGCCGCGGTTGATGGGGCCAACCTGCTGCTGCTGTCGGTCACCGACTCCGACGATGTCATCGAGGTGGTTGGCGCCGCCATGGCCGCGCCGGTTGCGCCCCTGCTCATTGTGGATACCTCGACCATCGCCCCTGCCGCCGCTCGCGAGGCGGCCCGCATGGCGGCAACCGGCGGGTGTGAGTACCTCGACTGCCCGGTGAGCGGTGGTCCCCCGGGCGCCGATGCCGGGACGCTCGCGGTCATGTGCGGTGGGAGCGCCGCGGGCATCGCCGCCGCCGCCCCCGTGCTCGATGCCATCGGCGACCCGGCAAAGCGCGTGCACTGCGGGCCGGTGGGGTCGGGGCTGGTGGCCAAGCTGGTCAACAACCTGCTCGTGGCCATCATCTCCGCCGGCACGGCCGAGGCATTTGGCCTGGGGCAGCGCGCAGGCGTCGACCCGGCTGTACTCACACGCGTGGTGGGGGCCGCGTCGGGCGATTCATGGCAACTCCAGAATCTGTTCCCGCGGGTGCTTCGTGGCGACCACCACCCAGGATTCCGTGCACGCGACCTGCGTAAGGACCTTGGGCACGCCCGCGACCTCGCCGGGGCACCGCTGGCCATCGGCGACGCCGCATCGGCCCTGTTTGATCAGGTGGATGGCGCACTCGACTACGGCGCGGTGGCGCGCCTTCTCATGCACCTACCGGAGGCACCACCATGATCACCCTCTTCCAGATCACCGGCTCGTCGTCGTTCGCGGCGCGCGCCGCACTCGAGTGCGCAGATGCCGGGTACGACGTGGTCAACGTGCATCCGCGGCAGCGCGATGAGGCCCCAGGGTTCGCCGCCGCCAACCCGCTCATGCGCGTGCCTGCCCTGTGCGAGGGAGATGTGGCGATCTCCGAGACCGGCGCCGTGCTGCTGTGGATCGCAGAGCGGTTTCCCGCCGCCCACCTCTCACCGGCCCATGGCACGCCGGCATTCGCCGATCATCTGCGCTGGGTGGTGTGGCTGGCCAACACGTTTCACCCGGGCTGGTGGCCGGTGATGGTGCCCCGGGCATTCACACCGGATGAAGCCGCGTGGCCGGCGATGGAGGCCCAGGGCAGGGATGCGATGGCCCGCCATGGCGCGCATGTCGAGGCATGGCTTGAAGGGCGCGAGTGGCTGGCGGGAGATCTGCCGGGGGTCTCGGACATCTACCTGTACATGCTCACCGGCTGGGGGAGCTACTACGACGACCTCGCCCTCGGCGGTCCGCGCCTCGCCGACCACTACGAGCGGGTGGGGGCACTGCCGGGGGTTGTCCGGGCCCGCGGCCTGGACGACCTCGACGAGCGCCTCATGCGCTTCCACCCAGAGATGCGGGGCGGCCAGCCCATCTAGTCAGTCGTCGTCGGCCCTCATGGACCTCGGAATCATCCGGGCCATCCACCGTGGAAGTGATCCGCGAAGGGGCTCTGGCCGGAATCGCCGGTCGAGGATCCAGAGGCCGGCCGCGGTGATGGCCGCTCCCGACAGCGCGATGGCGATGTCGAGCGGACTGATGAGCGTGAGTGCGAAGAAGTCGCGCAGCGGGGCGACGATGATGACGGCGGCATAGGCCCCGCCCATCGCCAGGCACAAGAGGATGACCCAGGCGCTGCGTCGTACCCCGGACAGCTCGAGCACCAGTACCAGCCAGAGCCCGATGGTCATCAGCGCGGTGACGGCGATCGTGCGGGCCGTCATCACATCGGCGCCCTCCACGTTGGTGGCAAAGAGATAGCTCGAGGTCACGCCCAATCCGGCGGCAACACCAGCCGGGAGCGCAAACCTGAATGTGCTGGCCACGAACTCCCGCGGCCGCCACTCGCCGGTGCTGGGTGCAAGAGCCAGAAACAGGGCCGGGATGCCGATGGTGAGCGCCGACAGCAGCGAGAGGTGCCGGGGCAGGAATGGATAGCTGGCGGGGGTGAGCCCGATGGTGAGGATGAGGAACGCCGCGAGAAATGACTTGGTGACAAAGAGGTTGCTCACCCGCTGCAGATTGCGAAGCACCTGTCGGCCCTCTGCCACCATGGGTGCAAGCGCCGAGAACCCGCCCCGTACGAGCACCACATCGGCGACCGCCCGGGCCATCTCGGTGGCCGTGCCAGGAGCGATGGCGACGTGCGCCGCCTTGAGTGCCGGCACGTCGTTCACCCCGTCGCCGAACATGGCCACGGTCGCACCCTGCGCGGTGAGCGCACGCACAATGCGCTCCTTGTCGTCGGGGCCCGCACGGCCAATCACACCCGCGTGTGCAACCGCGCGGGCCAGAGCGGCGGGTTCGGTCGGCAGGTCCGACGCCAAGATGGGCGCGGTGGCCCGCACACCGCAGTCGCGGGCAATGGCACCGACCGTGGTCGGGGCGTCGCCCGAGATGACGTGCACCGGGATGCCCTCGCGATCGAGAAACCTGATGGCCTCGCGCACGTCTGGCTGCAGGGTCTCGGAGAGGGCGATCATTCCCATGGGAATGATGTCCACGGGAGGGGCGTCGTCGGGGCCGGGAGCACCCAGTGGCATGTGGCCACGCGCAAGCACCAGCACGCGCCGCCCGGCCTCCGATTCGCGGGCCACCTCATCCGCGAGCGGCCCGGCGTTGATCACCCCGGGTGCTCCCAGCACCAGCGTGGTGTCGCCGAACCGCACGGCCGACCACCGCCGGCGCGACGAGAAGTGCGTGAGCTCATCGGGAGTCTCATTGATGGCGGGGATGGCCAGCGCGATGGCCGTGAGCGTTTCGTCGAGGTCCCCCCACGCCCCTGCGAATCGCCCGAGTGCCCGGTCGAGATCTTCTGGATGCACCCCGGGCGACGGTTCGCGCGCCACCAACCGCGCATGGCCGGTGGTGAGCGTGCCGGTCTTGTCGAGCAGCACCACGTCCACCGATGCCAGCGACTCGACGGCGGCGAGTTGTTGCGACAGCGCACCGCGTCGGGTCATTCGAAGGGCGGCGACTGCGTAGGTGATGCTGGCCAGGAGGATGAGCCCCTCCGGAAAGAGCGTGACCACTGCCGCGGTTGCGGTGGACACCGTCTCGGCGGCATCGGCCTGTCGATGCCACAGGGCCAGCGCGAGCACCGCTCCCAGGGGGATCATGAGCGCCACCATGGTCACCAGCAGGCGGTTCATCCCGCGCTGGAGGGGCGAGAGCGGGTGGCGAAAGCCACGGGCGACGCCGGCAAGGCGACCCGCATATGAATCGGGCCCGACAGCCGTGGCCACGAAGGTGCCGGCGCCCTCTGCGCAGAACGCCCCTGCGCGCACGTGGTCGCCACGGTCGCGGGCGACCGGGCGGGTCTCGCCTGTGAGCACCGACTCGTCGAGCGCCAGACCCTCGGCAGACCTCAGCACGCCGTCGGCCGCCACATGGTCCCCCGTTCCGAGCACGACCACATCACCCGGCACCACGTCATTGAGGTCAATGCGCCTCTCAGTGCCATCGCGAACGACGCGCGCGGTGGGTGCCACGAGTGCGGCCAGCCGATCCACGGCGCGCTTGGCCCGTATCTCCTGCAACAGTCCGATGCCGGTGTTGAGGATGAGGATCACCAGGAAGAAGCCGTCGCGCCAGTCGCCGAATATCAGCGTAAGTACGGCGAAGGCGGCGAGAATAAGGTTGAACAGCGTGAAGACGTTCGCGAACACGATGGCCGCGTACGACCGGCCCGTGCGGCGGCGACGGCGATGCGGGTGCCGCCGCGCCGCCTCGGCCGCCGACAGGCCGCCCGGGCCGGGATCGTTGGGGTGCGCGACCACCTGCGGTACGTCGTTGCTCACGATGGAAGGTTCTCACCCGGCCACCCGGCATGCCTCGGGGGTTGGGTGGCCGCTGGTACCATCAGCGCCGTGAAGCGCCTCTCGCTGGCACTCGGTGTCCTTGCCGCTGTGGCCGTCCCGTCCGCCGCTCTGGGCGTCGGACCTCCGCCCGTCCCTCACGGCTCCGCATGGCTGCTGGCCGACGGCGCCACGGGTGAGGTGCTGGCCGAGCACAACGCCGATGCCGCCCGGCCCATGGCGAGTCTCACCAAGATGCTGACGGCACTGGTTGCGATTGACAGCGGCGCCCTCGATCGGGTGATCACGGTGCCGCCTTCCGCCGCAGCCGTGGGCGAGTCGTCGGTCGGCCTCAGGCCGGGCGAGCGGGTTGTCATGCGCAATCTCCTGCGGGCGCTGCTGGTGCAGAGTGGAAACGATGCCGCCGTGGCAATTGCCACGGGAGTGGCGGGATCGGAGTCGGCGTTTGTCGATCTGATGAACGAGAAGGCGAAGGAGATGGGGCTTACGGCGACCCACTTCGCCAATCCCCATGGACTCGATGCCGCCGGCCATCAGTCATCTCCGCGTGACCTGCTCACCGTGGCGAAGGCGGTGATGAAGCAGCCGGTGCTGCGCGACATCGTCGGGCGCCGCACCATCACCATCCCGGGCCCGGACGGGCCGCGCACCCTCACGAGTGAGAACGACCTCCTGTCGATCATGCCGTCGGCGGATGGCGTCAAGACCGGGCACACCGATGGGGCGGGCTACGTGGAGGTGGCCCATGCGACGTCGCCCAGCCTCGGCGTCGGTCTCTTCGCCGTGGTCATGGGTGAGGGCAGCCGTGCCCAGCGCGCTCGCGACGCGAAGGCCCTCCTCGAATGGGGCTTCTCCAACTACGCCCGTCCCACCGTCGTGGCCAAGGGCACGACGGTGGTGCGAGTACCTGTTCAGGGCGCCCCAGATAGCGATGTGGCGCTGCACCCGACGTCGGCTGTTATGGCCACAGTGCGTCTGGGAAAGCCGATCCGGTTGCGCATCACGGCGCCCTCAGCGATCAGCGCGCCGCTTGCGCGCGGCCAGGGGGTGGGCACCGTTGCGGTGCTCCAGGGCGACACGGTGGTGGCCAGATCGGCGCTCGTTGCACCGGTTGCTGTGGCGTCACCCGGATTTACCGATCATCTGATGGCCGCATTCGAAGGGATAGGGTCAGTGTTCACATGATCCTCACCGTCACCCTCAACGCCGCGCTCGACCGCACGCTCAGCGTGCCGAACTTCCAGGCGGGGCGGCGCCACCGCGCAAGCGACTCGCTCACCCTGCCGGGCGGCAAGGGCGTGAACATCGCGCGTGCGCTCCGGAACCTGGGTCAGCCCGTGATCGCCACCGGACTCGCCGGCGGGCGTACAGGGACTGCGATCATCGAGCAGCTGACGGCAGAGGGGATCCTCAACGACTTCGTGCGCATTGGTGATGAGTCGCGTACATCAACGGCTGTGG
>JBMOGE010000065.1:0-10016 GCA_049318525.1 Miltoncostaeaceae bacterium | reverse complement strand
TCGGCAACAGGTGCAGGTGCGGATTCAGGTGCATCGGCGACAGGCGCGGCGGTCTCCGTCACAGGAGCGTCAGGCTTGTCGGTCAGTGCCTTGAGCGGCGCCAGCATCATGATCATGTTGCGTCCATCAAGGTTCGGACGGCTCTCAATGAGTGCCAGATCCTCAACCTCCCCGGCCAACTTGAGGAGAATTGCCTCGCCACGCTCAGGGTGCATCAACTCGCGCCCCCTGAACATGATCGTCACCTTGACCTTGTCCCGGTTCTTGAGGAAACGCAAGACATGCCCCTTTTTGGTGGCGTAGTCGTGCGGATCGATCTTTGGCCGGAACTTGATCTCCTTGATGGTGATCGTGCTCTGGTGCTTTCGCGCCTGCTTTGCCTTCTGCTCCTGCTCGTAGCGCCACTTGCCGTAATCCATGATCCGGCATACGGGTGGACGGCCTTCGGGAGCTACCTCGACCAGGTCGAGATTGAGCTCAATGGCGATGTCCAGCGCGTCCTGCGTGCGCATCTCGCCGCGGTTCTCGCCTTCGTCATCGATGAGCCTGACCAACTCCACACGAATGGCTTCGTTGATCCGGGTCGAAGGACCGGCGGGCGGGCGAGTATCTGGACCGCGCCTAGGAGGCACGCGCTACGGGCGTCGTCAGGCGAGCCCCTCCTGAGAATCGGGGCGCCGTGCGCCCGGTGAATGAACGGTCGCCAGCACGGCGACATGCCCGCATCAGTGCGAGCGCGGGCACCATAGCAGGGAACCCGCCACCATCATCGCATGCACGAAGTAACGATCGCGGGCCGAACGGTTCCGTACCGGTTGGTGCGCAATGCCCGATCGCGGCACGTGCGCATCACCTTTACCCCTGACGGCCTCAGAGTATCCGCCCCTATGCGCCTCCCTGACAGAGAGATCCGTCGTGCCGTGCAGTCGAAGGAGCACTGGCTGCTGCGGCACGAGGCACTGCTGCACCCTCAGGTTCCCGAGCTCCTCATCGACGGCCAGATGCTGCCCTTTCTCGATGGAGCGGTGGAACTGGGTATCCGGCATTCAACCCGTGGATCAGTGCGGCTGCGCCCGGACGACGCCCGTATGGCCGTGGCCGCACCCGATGCAGGTTCCGTACGGGCGCTGGTGGAGCGCGGATACCGCGGGGCTGCCCGCGACTGGTTCACGCTCATGTGCGATCACCATGCGAGTCGCATGGATGTGACCCACGCATCGATCGGCATCCGCGATCCCCGCACGCGGTGGGGATCGTGTTCGGCCCGGGGCGCGTTGTCGTTCAGCTGGCGGCTGATGATGGCTCCGGCCCGGGTGGCCGAGTATGTGGTGGTGCACGAGATGGCACACCTCACCCGCCTCGACCACTCCCCCGCCTTCTGGGATCTCGTGCAGCACTACAGCCCCGACTTCGCACGCGACCGCTTATGGCTGCGCGATCACGGCGACTGGCTGTCGCGGGCGCCGGGCAGTACCCCGCGCCCGCCGCTTGATTAGGGGCGGGTCTCCACAAAGGCATCCACCACACCGGGCACTTCATCGCGAATGCGATGGCGTGTGGCACCTCCCAGCCCATGCGCCTCCTCCAGGGTGACGGCGTCGCCCAGCGAGAGGGTGACAAAGGCCACCACGCCGTCCGCCGTCTCCACCAGACGCACGTCGTGCGGAGGGCGACCGCATGCATCGGTGGCCACGGCCCGCACCGCCACCTCGATCTCAGCGCCGTCATCCACCACGTGCCCGGCACCCGGGGCCTCCAGTGGCTCAACGTGCGTGCGCACCCGCGAGATACCGGGCACGTCGTGGGTCACGGCCGCATCCACCGCCGCGGCAACCTCGCTGGCCTCACCCAGTTGCGTGCCGGCTGGCAGCTTGAGATGCAACGTGGCCTCCATCCGCGACCCCAGGTGCAGGATTCGCACGTTGTGCACTTCACGTACGTGGGGCACGGCATGGGCAGCGGCAAGAACCCGCTCGGCGATGTCGGTGTCGTCGTCGTCGCGCGGTTCCACATGCACCACCACATCTGCGCCCGGCACGGCTCGCTCGATGGCGTCCTCCACCGCATCGGCAGCGGCATGCGCACGGCCCACCGCCTCGCCGGGGGGAACACCGATGACCACGTCCGCAAACGAGCGGCCGGCAGCCGACCGCATTCGCAGTCGGCGCAGTTCAATTGCCGGGCCCAGCGCCTCGACCGCCTCGCGCGCGGCCAGTTCGTCGTCATCGGGGACCCGGTCCATGAGCACGCCCACGTTCTCGCGCATCAGGTGCCCTGCTGCGATCAGCACAAGTACCGACACGAACAGGGCGGCGACAGAGTCGGCATTTCCCACCCCTGCCCGCACCAGCAGCAGCCCCACGAGCACCGCAGTGGTACCGGCCAGATCGCTTGCGAAGTGGATGGCGCTTCCCTTGAGCGCCGGGCTCGAGTGCACCTTGGCGGCCCGGAACAGCGTGAACGTGCGGAAGAAGTCAACTGCCATTACCAGCACTGCCACGGCGATGATCCACCACGCGGCATCGACCTCATGCCCGCCCTCGACGATGCGCAGAATTGCCTCAACGGCGATCCAGATGCTCACCGCTACCAGCGCGGCACCCTCGGCCAGCGCAGACAGGTGCTCGGCCTTGCCGTGCCCGTAGGCATGCTCACGATCAGCGGGGCGGGCTGCCACGCGGATGGCGAAGAAGGCGAGAACCGCCGCCACCAGGTCGGTCCCCGAATGGATGGCCTCGGAAATGAAGGCGAGGCTGCCCGATGCGAGTCCGGCTGCCAGCTTGATGCCGATGAGAAACAGGGCTGCGCCGATGGACACCATCGCAATGCGTCGCGGTGATGCTGCGCCGGGCTCTGGGGAGCGTGCGTGGCCTGAACTCACACGCTGATGATGGCATCCGGCGGAACCGCGTAGGTTCCCCGTCGTGCTGCAGGGCATCCACCACGTCACGGCCATCACCGGCGACGCCGCCGCCAACGTGCGTTTTCACGCCGGCGTGCTGGGCCTGCGCCTGGTCAAGACCACGGTCAATCACGATGAGCCCGGCGCGTATCACCTGTATTTCGGCGATGAGGGCGGGCGGCCGCGCACCCTGATTACGTTCTTCGAGGTACCGGGGGCCGCACCGGGCCAGCCGGGCGGCGGCATGTTCCACTCGGTGGCCTGGCGCGTTGCCGATCAGCAGGCACTCGACTTCTGGGAGCAGCGCCTCGCAGCGCACGACACGGCGACGGAGCGAGGAGACGACCGTCTGGCCTTTGCGGATCCGGAAGGGCTCTCGTATGTGCTCATGGCGCGGGGTACCCGCGACGATGACGCACCCACCCAGGGAAATGACGTGCCGCCGGAGCACGCCCTGAGGGAGATCATCGGTGTCGAGGCCATGTCGCTGGCTCCTGAGCGATCGCGGGCGGCGCTGGTGGGGGGCCTTGGAATGGCCGACGTGGGCGAATCGCTCGTGGTGGGATCGGGCGATCACGTGGGGCGCGTGGGGCTGCACCCGGAGCCCATGTCGCGTGGCGCGCAGGGGGCGGGCACCATTCATCACGTCGCCTTCGCGAGCCCGGATGCCGAGCACAAGAAGTGGCGCGAGCGCCTGACCGGTGGCCATCTGGCCCCCACCCAGGTGGTGGACCGCATCTACTTCAAGTCGGTGTATGCCCGCGAGCCGGGTGGTCTGCTGGTAGAGGTGGCCACGATTGGACCCGGGATGGCCGTCGACGAGGATCCCGAAGTGATGGGAATCGCACTGGCGCTGCCACCGTGGCTTGAGCCCCACCGCACCAGCATTGAGGCGCGCCTCACCCCCATCCACAACCCGAGAGCACGCGGATGACCGCAGTGGTGCGGCCGCCGGATGACGGGCGGCCCACCCTGCTGCTGCTGCACGGCCGCGGTGGCAGCGAGCACGACCTGGTGGGCGTGGCCGAGGCCGTGGCGCCCGGATGGGGAATCATCGCCCCACGGGGGCCTGAGGCCGAAGGGGGCGGCCATGCCTGGTTCACGCACCACGCCATCGGCGTGCCGGTGATCGAGAGCCTCGATGTGCGCCTGGGCGAGACGGCCGAGGCCGCTGCGGGGCTGGCCGCAGACGCCGGCGTGACGGGTCCGATGGTGGTGATGGGATTCTCAAATGGCGGCATGATGGCCGGCGCACTCGGCTGCGCTCGCCCCGATCTGGTGGGCGGCGTCGCCCTGCTGTGCAGCGCATACCCCCTGCCGCCTCACATCTACGCCATGGGCGGGCTCGCAGGAATGCCCGTGGTCGCGGTGTCGGGAGGGGCCGACCCATTTCACCCACCCGACGTGCATGCGGCCGGCGTGGCGGCATATCGGGCCGCCGGTGCGCACGTAAGTGAAGCCATTGATACGGCGGGGGCACACAGTGTTACGCCGGAACATGTCCGGATTCTTCGAAAGTGGCTTGAGGGCTGGGAATCGGACGTTTTTCGGGGCTGAACGCGTCCGACCGCATTCGTACACTTGCGAACATGCGTTCTCACCACCACAGCAAGCGGCCCGCTGGTGCCGCACAGCTCAGGCTCATCACCACGCCGGATGACACCCGCGAGGTCATGTCGCCCGTCCGCAGGCCCCGCGCATCACGCGCCGGGCGCAACCTGCGCATGGCGGAGCGGCTTGACCAGATCGCGATCGACGCGCAGCGCGAGGCCGCCGAGGCCGTTATGGCCCACGACGACGTGAGCGCTCGTGAGTTACTCGACCGCGCGAGTGCCGCCAGGCGTGCTGCTGCCCTGTTGCGTGCCGGTCCATCTGGCGTCCGCGACCTGCTCGCCTCGTAGCCATCACAGTGCGTCGTGCCGCATTGGTAGCCTCGCCGAGTTCCCCTACCCGAGGTTGACAGCCATGATCTTCCGCAGCCGCACTCGCACCCTGGCCACCGCAGGAGCCGTACTCGCGCTGGCCGCCATTCCGCTGACCGGCTGCGGAGGGAGCGACTCCAGCCCATCCGCCGATACCTCCGCGGCGGCTGCTGCCGGATCCGGTGCCGACACCGCCGCCGTTGACACCGCGGCCACGGATGACACATCCATCATCAGGTACGCCGGCCTGCGCGACCAACTGACGAGCCTCGGGGCCGAGCTCAACACGTTCTGGAAGGCGAACCTGGGCGACGCCGGTACCTGGAAGGATTCCGTGGTGAAGGTCGTGGAGACCGCCAGCCAAACTGCCTGCGGCCAGATAGACGCCGCCGACACCGGCCCGGCGTACTGCGACGCCGACGCAACGATGGTGTTGCCGATCGCCTTCTTCCGCGACCGCCTCATCGGCGCCACCGACCAGGGTGGCAACGACGCCGCCGTGGCGGCGGTGGTGGCCCACGAGTTCGGGCATCACGTGCAGGCCCTTAGCGGCATCTCCGAGGCCACCAGCAAGGCCGTCGAGGACAACCCCGACGCGGCCAACCTCATGTCCGTGGCCAACGAGCTGAGTGCCGACTGCCTGATGGGCGCCTGGATGTCGACGGCGCGGGACGAGGGACGCATTGAGGACGGGGATATCGAAGAGGTGCTCGGGGCGCTTGAGCGCATCGGCGACGACCGCCTCACCGCCGACGCCGGCCAAGCGGCCGACGCTGCCACGTTTAACCACGGAACCTCTGCCCAGCGCGAGTACTGGTTCGCACAGGGCTACGACACGGGCGACGTGGAGAAGTGTGGCGTCATGTACGACGACCTCGTCAACGGCACGCTGGAGAAGGAACTGAAGGCCGGCGCCGACGCCGTGAACAGCAGCACCACGCCCTAGATCAGGCGGCCCCTCCGGGGATCCACACGTAGGTGCAGTTGCTGCACCGGCGCACGTCCTGGCCGATGTCCTCTGAATCGCGCTCCCCACACGTGGGACAGCGCGGCTGATCCCCCGCCGCATCATCACTCATGCGCCGAGGCTAGCGACACGATGCGTAATCGGGCGCGCCGAGGGTCATCCCCGGCTACGGTCCCTTGCGTGACCTCGCGTGCGGACACCGGCCTATGGGCCGATCTGCTGCTCACCCCGGAGACCGTCACCCGCACGGTCACCCATGCCGAAGGCTTCGACGATGTCGCCGCGCTCCTTACGGCGCCCGGTGTGCAGAGGGTCGTCGTCACTGGCAATGGCGCGCAGTGGCACGTCGCCCTGGCGCTGTCGCTCGCATGGCTCGACGTACCCCACCCCCCGGTTGACCTCATCGCTGTGCCCGGTGGGCTGGTCGCCCGTGGTGCATTCGCCTGGCGCGAGGGCGACCGCCTGCTCGCGCTCTCAAGCTCCGGTGAGTTCAGGGATGTCATCGAGGCGATCGCATCAGGGGCGCCACGCCCCATTGCGGCCATCACCGCCAATGCCGGTTCGACGATCGGTACGGCTGCAGAGGCGCGGGCGATGGTGGTGGTGGACACCTTGCGGGCACGCACTCACACTCAGGGATATGCCGGATCGCTGGCGGCCGGCCTGGCCATCATCGCCCGCATGTCGAAGGACGATGCGCTGGGCCGTGCCGTGCTGGGCGCCGGGGAAGTCCTGGCCGCGCTGGTGGACGCCGCCGAGGCGAGTGCACGGGATGCTGGACCACGCCCTCATGCCGGGGTGTGCGTGGGCACGGGTCCCGCCTGGCCGGCCGCGCTGCACACGGCCCTGTGCCTTCGCGAGGTGTCAATCCTGCCGGTGGATGGCTACGAAACCCGCGAAGGGGCCACGACCGGGCGGTTCGCCACCATCCCAGGCGATCTTGCCGTGACGGTTCCTGGCGTGCAGCCCGACCCACTGCTCGCAGAAGCCGCGACCATTCTCGCCGAGGGCGGTGCACGGGTAGTCGCGCTCCAGGGCGCGCCGGATGCCGATCCGCGGCTTGCCCCCATCTTCGCGCTGCCCGCCGCCATTGCGCTGGCCATCGATATGGCGCACCTCGCCGATCTCAATGCCGACGCGCCGGCCTGGGCGGGCGCGTACGACCGCACCTCGCGCGCGAAAGGGCACTGACAGTGCGAGTACTCCATATCTCCCCGCACCCCGATGACGAACTGATGGGTGCGCCCGCAACACTGATGGCCCTGCGCGACGCCGGTCACGAGGTGACCAATCTGGCCTTGGCCCTGGGCCGCGAGGCCGACCACGAGCGGCGACGTGCAGAGGTCACCGAGGCGTGCCGCCGTGCCGGATTCGCGCTCCGCATCGTCGATCCCCCACTTCTCATGTCAGCGGGAGACGACCTGCTGGCAGCTGAGGCGGCCGCCCGCGACCACATCGCCGCAGCACTCAGTGGCCCGAACCCGCCCGATCTGATCGTTGGCCCCGGACCGCATGATGTGCACCACGGACACGAGATGACCGGTCGCGCAATACGGGATGTTCTCGCAGCGTCGGGCGATTCGGTGCCGTGGTGGATGTGGGCGATCTGGGGAGACCTCCCCATGCCCACGGTGGTGACATCGCTCGACGACGAACGGGTGGGTGAGATCACTGAGGCCCTGTCCGCGCATGCCGGCGAGATGGAGCGCGCAGATCACCGCGTACAGATTGAGGCGCGCACGCGCGTGGCGGCCACCCTGGCCGCCGAGAAGATCTTTGGCTTCGGCGCCCCCGCACTCACCACCGACCGCGCCGAGGTGGTCACCGAGGTGGTGCACCGCGACGGCCACTGGCTTCTGGGGGCGCCACGTGCCCTCGATGCCCTTCAGCCTCTCGCCAGCCCGCGACCCCTTCGCGTTGACGCCTGGCTGAACGCACCAAGTGCGCGCGACCTGGCCAACGGCGCCATCTACTAGAAGCCGCACCCCGGGGTCAGACCCCGGTGGGGGTCAGTCGCCGTCACAAATGTGCACGCCACGCGTGTGGGGAAAACCTGGGGTCAGACCCCGGTGGGGGTCAGTCGCCGTCACAAAAGTGCACGCCCCTTGTGGGCACGCATTTCGCCGGGTTCGGTGCCCGATCGGTGCCTGCGTGGGGTCAGACCCCGGTGGGGGTCAGTCGCCGTCACAAAAGTGCACGCCCCTTGTGGGGCCCGTGCATTGCGGCGCATTCGCTGTGCCCATGCCCGTCTGGAATGCGGTTGACGTGGCTGCGGGGCCTAGCGCCCGGCGGGCAGCATCTCCCCTGCGCGCACGGCCTGCGCGATGGTGTTCTCTGGCGGGGCGAGTGGACAGGCCCACTTCGCGTCGTGCGCGCATGACGGGTGGTAGGCGAAGTTGAAGTCGAGCACCAGTTGGCCGTCGGGCAGTGCCCCGAGGTCTGCGCCCTTCACCTGGTCGATGAGGTAACGCCCGCCCCCGTAGGTCTCATCGCCACAGGTACCGTCACGAAATGGCAGGAACAGGCCGCCGCCGTAGCCCTCGAGCCACAGCAGCGTGAGCCGGATCTCGCTATCGCCCCGGAGCGCCACGACGGTGCCCAGCGGCGCGAAGGACCCCTCCGGCCCTGCCGGAGTCGCCGCATCCGACGACTCGAGCCTGCCCGTAAGGCGCCACGATGGGTCGTAGTCAAAGAAGCGCATCCCCGTGAAGCCCTCGCGCAATGCCGCTGGCACGGGCGTGTCGGGATGCCGGGCCAGCAGCGCATCGCGGCCAGTACGCCACGCAGCCCACGCATCCGGGCCGCCACCAGCCCGCCGCACGTCGGCATACAGATCGGCCACCCGCCGTCGCCAGTCGGCAAGCGAGAGCGACCCGTCAGCCATCGTCGCCTCAGGCCTCGTCCGCGTGGCCGGCGCCATGGCCATCGCCATGATCATCCGCGTGCTCGTGATGATGGAGGTGCGCGTGATGACGCTCACCGCCATGAGAAGTGGGATCCACGTGCACGACCACTGTGCCGAGGTGCGGCACGTCGTGGGCCAGTCGGTGCTGCACAGCGCCGGCAATGCCATGCCCTTCGAGTACCGAGAGGTCGTCGGCCACCGAGATGTTGATCTCGACCCACACGCGGTGGCCCACCCAGCGTGCTCGCACCTCATGGACGTCGTCCACTCCCGGCACGGCCGACGCCGTTCCTCGGATGGCCACCACCACATCGGGATCAATGCCATCGAGCATGCGCGTACCGATGTGCTTCGCCGCGTCCCACACGATCTTCATGATGAGCAGGCCGATGAGCAGCCCAGCGATCGGGTCGGCCAGTGGAAATCCCAGCATCACTCCCACAGCGCCTGCCAGCACCCCAAGCGACGTGAAGCCGTCCACCCGCGCATGCTGACCATCTGCCACCAGCGCCGCTGAGCCGATCTGACGACCCACCCGGATGCGGTACTCGGCAACCCACTCGTTACCGATGAAGCCGACGATTCCCGCGATGGCGAGCACCCACAGGTGGCTGGGCTCCTCGGGGTGAATGAACCGGCTGATGGCCTCGTAGATGGCGTAACCACCCGAGAAGAAGATGATGAGCACGATGACGATTCCGGCCAGGTCCTCCGACCGGTGCAGGCCGTATGGGAAGCGGTCGGTCGCCGGGCGGCGCCCCAGCAGGAATGCCGCGCCGAGCGGGATGGCGGTAAAGGCATCGCCCACGTTGTGCACGGTGTCGGCCAGCAGCGCGACAGACCCGGTGAACACCACCAGCACGGCCTGAATGGCGGCGGTGATACCCAGAATGACCAGTGAGATAAGGAGGGCCCGCATGCCTGCGCGCGAGTCGCGCAGGTCGGGATCCACTCCCCCATGCGTGTGATCGCTGTCCTGATCGTGGGAGTGGCCGATGCCCATCGCCCGCAGTCTGCCAGCCCCCACGCCCGGTAGGTTGGGCCGGTGAGTCCACGTGTCCTCGCCGACCTCAGCCCCCTTCGCAGGTCGCGCGATCTGCGCCTGCTCATCACCGGCCAGTCGATCTCGCTCATCGGCAGCCAGATCACGCTTGTGGCCGTGCCGTACCAGGTGTTCACGCTCACCGGCTCATCGCTGGCGGTGGGTCTCGTCAGCCTGGTGGAGCTGGCCCCGCTCATCGTGCTGTCACTCATCGGTGGCGCCTATGCCGATGCCATTGATCGCCGCCGGGTGCTGTTCATCACGCAGGTGCTGCTCGC
>JBMOGE010000064.1:0-10058 GCA_049318525.1 Miltoncostaeaceae bacterium | reverse complement strand
GGCGCACCGGCATCGGCACCCATTCGCTTCTCCACCTCGTCGAGGTACTGCCAGTCGGCGTAGGTGATGAGGTCGCCCTGGCGCTCGCGCAGCAGCCGGGCCAGCACCGGACGCGCTGGCACAGCGCGCTCCAGGTGCCCGGCGCGAAGGTCTTCAAGCAGCGAGTCCACCGTCTCCTGGGCATCCGGCTTGTTGGTGCCGATGATGCCGCTGGGGCCACGCTTGATCCAGCCGGCCGCGTACTGCCCCGGGCGGGGCTGGCCGTCGAGCGGGTCAACCACCCGGCCGCGATCATTTGGGATGGTGGCGCTCATCGGGTCAAACGGCACGCCGGCGAGAGGCTCGCCCTGATACCCGATGGCACGGAATACGAGACCTGTGGGGATGATCTCGCGCTCGGCGGTCATGCGTGCGCGCAGGGCACCCCGGTCGCTGCGGTACAGCTCGTTGCGCGCCACCTCAATGCCCTCAACGTGTTCTGTTCCAACGATGGCGACAGGTGAGGCGAGGAACCGCAGGATGATGCGGCGATCGCGGCCACGGTCACCGCGTTCGGCCAGCTCACCCAGCAGTTCCAGATTCTGGTCGCGGTTGCGATCTGGGGCCAGCTCCACCAGTTTGCGCGAGTTCTCGTCGAGCACCATGTCAGCGGGGTCCACGATCACGTCGATGTCGTCGCGCTGGGTGACCTCGCGTAGTTCCTTGGGAGTGAACGCCGCCTGCGCCGGGCCACGACGACCCAGCATCACAACCTCGCGTATCCCACCCGCCTGCAGTGCGCGCACGGCGTGGCGGCCCATGTCGGTGAGCACAAGGTCCTCGTGGGGCAGCACCAGCATGCGAGAGATGTCCATGGCCACGTTGCCGTTGCCCACCACAACCGCGCGTGGGCCAGTGAGGTTGTACGTGAGCGAGCGCATTCCCGGGTTGGCGTTGTACCAGCCAACAAACTCGCTGCCCGAGTGGCTGCCCGGTAGATACTCGTGGGGAATACCCATGCGGCGATCGGATGACGCACCCACGGCGTAAATGACCGCGTGGAAGTACTCAAGGACGTCCTGCTGCTCGATGTGCCGCCCGAGCTCGACATTTCCGCGGAAGCGGAACTCGGGGTTGGCCGCCACCTTGTCGAATACGCGGGTGACCGACTTGATCTTCTGGTGGTCGGGTGCGACGCCGCCACGCACGAGGCCGAACGGGGTGGGAAGGCGGTCGAACATGTCCACCTGCACGTTCAGGTCGTCCTGCGACAGCAGGTGCTCGGCGGCATAGAACCCTGACGGGCCCGACCCGATGATTGCCACCCGAAGTGGGTTTGCCGCGTCACCCACCGGCATCAGCGCACCACCCCATCGGCATCTACCTCGGAGCGGAACACGTCGTGGGCGGGGTCGCGCACCAGATCGTGCAGGGACCCGGGGGACGGGGACGTCGCGAGCCCGCGCACCAGCACCGCCGGCCTGCCAGATGCCTTGCCCATCAGCATCCCCGCTGCAGCCGCGATCTCATCGCCAAGTGCCTGATCAGTCGCCACGAGCATTCTCCCCTCACGATCCCGACCGCCCCGGTGATCAAGCACCGGCGCAAATCCCGCCACCCCCACCGCAATGTTCACGAGCCCCCTGCGGAACGCGCGGCCATGGGTGTCGGTGATTACCACCCCCACCCTTCCACGTGCGACGCGCGAAAGGGCGTGTTGCAGGCGCCGTGCCGACGCGTCGGGGTCAGTCGGCAGCAGTACGACGGTACCTTCGGCCGTATTCGAGGCATCAACGCCCGCATTGGCGCATACAAACCCGAGATTGGTCTCGCACACCAGCAGTGATCGGCGGCGCCTGAGGATGCGACGGCTCTCACCCAGGATTACCTGACACAGCTCCGGACTCTTGCCCGTCTCGGCGGCCAGATGCAGCGCCTCGTCGCCCGGCTGCACATCGGCCAGGCGCACGATGCGCCCCTCGGCTTTGCTCACCGGTTTATGTGCGATGGCCACCACATCACCGGGGCGCACACCGGCATTGGCAGCAACCGCGGCAAGCATTGCCGGCAGGTCGTCACCTGGGTGAATCTCGGGGAGCGCACCCAGCACGGTGATTCGCAGCTCGTCCCCAGGGGCGTCGCCCAGTGCCCGTGAGCTCACCCGGGCGCCCCGGCGGCCGGTGCGGCCAGGCCAAGGTTCTCGAGTGCACGGCCCGTGGCGCCGGTGGGCTCGCGCCGTACCAGTTCAACGAGATCCTCCGGCGTATCCACATCGAGCGCGATACCGGGGTGATCCACCACCTCCACCGTGACGCCGCGCAGCGTTGCCTGGGCAAGGTGCAGTGCCAGCGAGCCCGGCCCCAGTTGGGGATCGAGGGCATCTGCGGGCGTCATAAGCATGGCGTTGGTGCCGGTGCCATCGACTGAGCGCGCAACCACGACGGCGTCACCCTCCGGGGCGGCGCCGATCAGGTGATCGACGTCGGCACTGGTGAGCAGCGGCAGATCGCTCACCACCACGAGCGCTGAGGTCACGTTGAGGGCCGCAAGGCCCAGTGCCACCGCCGGGTTCATGCCCTCGGGCGGGTCGTGGTCGGCCACGGTGCGTGCACCCACGCTCTCGGCCACCGCACGGGCCCGCGGATCGGAGGTGACCACCACGATCTCCCCCACCCGCGTGCTCCCCGCCAGCGCAGCAAGTACGTCGCCGAGCATTGCCGACTGCAATATGCGGCGCTCGCCGCGGTCGAGCACGCCCGACAACCGGCCGAGCGCATACCCCAGGCGCTTTACGGGCACCACGGCGCCTACATCCTGAATGGGCATCAGGCCATCGCCTCAAGCACCGTTCGCGCCAGGCGCTCGCGGGCCGCATGGTCGGGCATGAGGATGTCGGTCACCACAACGCGCACCCCCAAGGCCTCGATGGCAGGCACGTCGTCGGCGTCGGTCTCATGGATGACGAACGTGCTGCACACGTCGGTGTAGATCTCGGCCATCTGGCGCGCGGAGCATTCGGGGTAGCCCGCGCCGCGCAGAAACTTGTGCGCCGGCCCCTCCACGGGCGCGTTGCCAATGATCGGGCTCACGGCGATGACGTGCTCGCGCCGCGCGGCCACGGCGTCGCGCACGCCAGGCACCCCGAGGATGGTGCCGATAGAGACGATGGGGCTCGATGGTGCGATCACGATCGTGGACGCCCCGGCGATGGCGTCGAGCACCCCGGGGGCGGGTGAGGCGGCGTCCAGGCCCTCAATCCGGATTGCGTCGATCTCCTCGCGCGCGCCATCGCGCACCAGATACTCCTGAAAGCGCTTCTCACCGGTGCCCGTGGTGATGATTGTGCGCACCGGAGAATCGGTCATCGGGTGGAGGCGGGCCTCAACGCCCAGACGCCTGCACAGGTCGTCGATCACCTGGCTGACGGTGGCACCGTCGGCCACCATCAGCGTGCGGTGGATGTGCGTGGCCAGATCGCGGTCGCCCAGCCCAAACCATGCATCGCGGCCGTAGGTGGCAAGCCCCTCGAGGCACCTGAAGGTGTCGTCGGCATAGCCCCACCCGCGGTCAGCCACCACACCGGCCAGGGCGTAGAGGTTGATGTCGAGGTCCGGACACACGAGCAGCCCGAAGAAGTGGCCATCGTCGCCGGTATTGATGATCGCCGTGAGGTCGGCCTGCCCATTGGCCAGGGCGAGGCCATGCACCATCTTCGAGCCCCCGGTACCCCCGGCAAGCGCGACGATCACGTGGTTGGGGTGGTGGTCGTCATCACGGGGGGCGAGGCTACCAGCGGCGCGGCGCGCAATCGTGCACCGCACCACCGGCAGATGCAGCAGTGCCTATCTCCGAACGGGTGCCAGCACCATCCAGAGCCCCCCGCACACCAGCACCAGCCCGATCCACAGCCGCAGCCCGGGTGTCTCGCCGAGTAGCGGCCATGCGGTGAGCACCCCGATCACGGGCACCAGGAAGAACCACGCGGACACCTTGCCGGCATCCCCACGCCCCAGTGCGATGTAGAACAGCGCGAATGGGATTGCCGATCCGATCAGGCCCAGCAGCAGGATGAGGCCGATCTCCCTGCCCCCGGTGCTCCCCGGAGGCCCCTCGAACACAAGTCCGAGCACGGCCAGAATGATGCCGCCCAGCACCATCTGCCAGGCAGCAATGGGAATCGGGCGGGCCTCGTGCCTGATGCGCCCGGCAACAGCCACGGTGCCAATCGCCCAGGCCACCGCCCCGCCGATGACCGCGAGCGACACCAGCGAGATGCTGGGCGGCCACAGCGGCCCCTTCCACACCACCACCACTGCGCCGATAAGCCCAACCAGCAAGCCCATCCACTGACGCCGGTTCAGACGCTCGTTCAGGAACATGGCCGCAAACGCCGCGACGAACAGGGGGTCGGTATTGGCCAAAACGGCTGCGATGCCGGCACCCTCGCGGGCTATGCCGATGAACGTTGCCCCATAGAAGGCCACCGACTGGGTGAGGGCGAGCACCACCACGACCCAAATACCGGTACCGGTACCAATGGGTTGCCGCAGGGCCACCAAGGCGATGATGAGAAGGAGTCCGCCAACCCCAATGCGGGCTGCTGCCGCGAGCAGCGGCGGCCATGTCTCCACCAGCCAGGCAGACGGCACATACGCCACGCCCCAGAAGAGCATGGCGATGACCGCCAGAAGCGACGCCGACATGACGCCGCGCCCCGGAGTTATGCGCGGGGCGGGAACCTCAGAAGTGGGCTCATTGGGCTGCGCGGCGATCCGATCGCCATTCGCCCAATAGCAGCGTCTTCCTGCATACCGATGCGGGGTCGGGCGTCGGGCGTCACTGCTGAATCATAGTTTGTAATTATCCGCACAAGCATCCTGTGCTGCCCAAGAACCCTTATGGATCCACAAGAGTTGGCATGTTCACCGCGACCAGATCGCCGGTTCGCACGCCTTGCCCTCGCAGATGTATGTGACATATGATGCGTGCATCGCCCGGGGAGAAATCGCTGCCGTCACGGTTCGCCATGACGATTCTTCGATCCTCGGGTACTGCACAAACCCTGACAATACAAAGGGGAGCCTTCATGGCTGAGCAGTTCTCTGTGACATACGTTCCCGGTTATGAGACCGGTGAGATCCCGCCGTCTCCCGTCGATCGTGACGAGAAGACCGCGTTCATCTACAGCCTCGTTGACCCGATTTGGGACATCGACACGCTGCCGCTGACCTACACGAACTCGCGTTGGTCCGCATTCTTCTACCGCGCTGACGAGAAGCGTCTTCGTCGCGTGCTGCCCGACTGCCTCGACCTCGAGGACGACATTGTCGAGCACTGGTACGTCGATCACCGCAGCACCATGCTTGGGCCGTATGGCGAGTGGGGCCTCACGGTCGCCGCTTCCCACAAGGCCGGCGACGGTAAGACTTACAAGGCCGGTTACTACCCGTACATGTACCTGACGCAGGACTCCGCCATTGACGCGGGCCGCGTGCTTGGTTTCCCGAAGAAGGAAGCCTTCATTCGCGTCCTCGAGCACGGTGGCTCGCCTGACGATGGTTACGGCGTGTACGACGGCAAGGACTGGAAGTGGAACCACTTCTCGTTCCTGATGATCCGTAACGGTTACGTCATCCACAGCGCCATCGGTAAGTACGACGACGCTGAGCTGTCGGCCAAGCCTGCTTTCTACGGCAACACCGAGTACGGCCGCATGAACATGAAGGTCGTCACCGCTCCGGACCTTTCCTCGTCCGAGTGGCAGCTGGTGTACCTCCCCTCGCTGGTAACCAAGGACCTCGCGACTGCCATGGGCCGTCCCGAGACCGAGGGTTCCCACCGTTTCCAGGTGAAGCCGGAGTCAATCCGCACCGCTTCCCCGGACAACATCGAGTGGTTCCAGCAGGCAACGCCGTTTGACAACCTCGGTGCCGAGATGCCCGTTGGCGAGATGATCGGTCTCATGACCTTCTCGTTCGACCTCATCATCCCGGCCGGCCAGACCCTCTGGACCGAGACCTACCACCGCGACGCCACGTGGGCGGGCGCAGCCAAGCCTTACCGCTATGGCATGCGTCACCGCTTCCCGAAGCCCGTCGGCCTCGGCGCCTAGTCAATAGCCCAGAGAAAGGAATTTCCAAATGGGACAGATTGTTGACGTTACGTCGACCCCGTGGATCGACTCGGGCGACGCACCGCCGCTGGCACTTGACCGTGACAAGCGCGACATCATCAGCCAGGGTATCGCTGACCCGCTTGTCGATTACGACATTGTGCCGCTCACGTACACCAACTCTCGTTGGTCGGCGTTCTTCTACCGCGCATCTGAGAAGGACCTGAAGCACATCCTTCCGAAGTGCCTGGAGCTTGAGGACGACGTCATTGAGTTCTGGTACGTGGACCACCTCCACACCGGTCTCGGCCCGTACGGCGAGTTCGGCGTTACCGTTTCCGCTTCCCACAAGGACGGCGCCGGTAAGACGTGGAAGGCGGGTTACTACCCGTACATGTACCTCACGCAGGACGCTGCCGTGTTTGCCGGCCGTGAGCCCTTCGGTTTCCCGAAGAAGATCGCCTACATTGTCTGCCAGGAGCACGGCGGCAAGGAAGACGATGGCTACGGTGGGTTCGGTAACGACTACTTCAACTTCACGATGGAGCGTCGCGGTTACCTGCTTCACACCGCAACGGGCCGTTACGACGACGCAGAGCTGTCGGCGAAGCCGGCGTTCTACGGCGACCCGGACTACGGCCGCATGAACCTCCGTCTCATCACGGACCCGTCCCTTAAGACGACGAAGTGGGACCTGACGTACCTCCCCAGTGAGGTTACGGCAGGCACCGCCGCCGCCATGGGCCGGCCCGAGACTGAGGGTCAGCACCGCTTCCAGCTGAAGCCGGAGTCGATTCGTACCGCTTCGGCGGGCGCGATTCGCTCTTGGGCCCTTCAGGCGACCCCATGGGACAACATGGGCGCCATGATTCCGGTCAAGGAGCTCATCGGCCTCATGTCGTTCAACTTCGACCTCATCATCCCGGGTGCAGACACAATCTGGACCCAGACGATTGAGCGTACGGACGAGGACATCGCGGACCTTCTGTTCGCAACGCCGTACCAGTACACCATGCGTCACCGCTTCCCGAAGCCTCCGGGCGTCTGATCCACGGATCAGTCTGGAAGTACGCGAAGGGCGGGTCTTCGGACCCGCCCTTCGTCGTTTTGCGCCCCTCTGCGCCGGGGCACCGGCAGACGAGGGACCAACCCGTATAGCCAGTGTCTTCCCCCTCGGCTTACTCCAAAACCCCCATCTTTTGACTGCTCCGGTCTAGCCCTGCTTCGGGTGTGCCGCGATCAGCCCGTCCTTACCCTTCCGCCAGGGTCATGGATCCCCACGAGGTCTCCATTTGGTTCGTGATCCCCCGTACGAATTCGACCTTTGAGGGTAAACATGACTCAACGCATCGCTAAGGTTTCCCGGCGGCGGCGGATCGCGCTGACCGCGACGGGAGGAGTGCTCCTCGCCGCGGGTGGCATCCACAGCTGCGGTCGTCCCGGGGGCGCTGGGTGCTCCTGCAGGTGCCGGCCTTCCTATCACCGTGGCCGACACCCGCTTCATCCTCGACCAGATCACCCTTTCCGAGGCCCACGCGGCCACGGAGGACCCGACATGCGTGGCACCGCTCACCGTCGCCAAGTGCGCAACGCCGGGCACACAGACCATCACCGGCCCCGCCGTACTGGTTGGTGGGGGCACACAGGGCGTTCGCCAGGTGGATGGTCGTAACAACAACCTCTCCACCGGCTTCTCGCCGTGGAACGGTGCTGGCTACAACGCATCCGTCACTGGTAACTCAGTGTGGGGTGCCGCAGACCAGTTCTTCCCCACGCTCACCGGGCTCGTCTGGCTTCCGGCGACCATTGATGGCGGCGGGCCAACGACCTACGCCAACCGCGGGGTCAACGTTGTTGATAGCGCACCGCGCACGGTGAGCAATCTCATCGTCGATCAGTCGCCGGCGAACCCGGCTGCAGTGGCCGCGGGCGGCACGGCAGTGCCGGAGATCCCAGATGGCTCAGTGCCTATTCGCAATCAGGCGCCGGCCGGTGGTGTTGCTCCTCCGTACAACGGCATGTTCGCCCTGTTCGGCCAGTTCTTCGACCATGGGCTTGACCTCGTGGACAAGGGCCCGGGCTATGTGAAGGTGAACCTGCAGACGGACGACCCGCTCTACCAGCCTGGACGCAGCATGTTCTTGACCCGCACGACACTCAACGGGTCCCTTCAGGCGCGCAACACCACAACGCCGTGGATTGACCAGAACCAGACCTACACGTCCCACCCGTCCCATCAGGTGTTTCTGCGCGAGTACGTGTGCTCGAATCCTGGTGCCACCAACGTATGCGACGCGGCGCATCCGCCGGTCGCAACGGGCAAGCTCGCCGACACAACAAACGCCGCGCGCGCAGGCAATCTGGCCAACTGGACCGAGATCAAGCAGCAGGCGCACGACAAGCTCGGGATCAACCTCGACGACTATGACGTCAACGATGTGCCGGTCGTTCTCACCGACGAGTACGGGCGCTTCATTCGCGGCCCGCAGGGTTTCCCGATGCTCGTCCGGGCAAACGGCACAGATCTTGCTGAGGGCAACCCGGCCAGCATGGCGCAGACGGTGGACTTCTCGGCGGGGCGCACCGGCACGCCGCCACAGAACCTCGTGCTGCGAACGGGCCACGCCTTCGTCAACGATATGGCGCAAGGGGCTGGACCTCTTTATGCCTGCACTGCAGGCGTCACGTGCACCATCAACAGCGTTGGAATCCCGGCTCAGGGCATCCCCGGGTTCAACCCGGCCATCCTCGGCCCTCACTTCGTGATGGGCGACGGTCGCGGCAACGAGAACATCGGGCTCACGGCTATCCACACCGTGTTCCACGCTGAGCACAACCGCCTTGCGGACGACCTGAAGGCCGTCATCGCCTCGACCGGTGACGCGGCGTATATCGCCCAGTGGCACGTGGACGGGAACGCAGCGAACGACTGGGACGGCGAGCGCCTGCTGCAGGGCGCGCGCCTCATCACTGAGATGGAGTACCAGCACTTGGTGTTCGGTGAGTTCGCCCGTCTGGTGGAGCCCGGCATTGCCGCCTTCACCCAGTACAACCCCACGCTGCGCCCTGACATCAGCGCCGAGTTCGCCCACGCGGTGTACCGCTTTGGCCACTCGATGCTGAACCCGACGGTGGAGCGTGAACTCGCCAACGGCACGCAGGTCCACACGCCGCTTCTTGGTGCATTCACCAATCCGGCGCTGTTCAACGACAACGGCTCGGGTGGCAATCTCACGGGGCCGCAGGCCGCCGGCGCAGTTGCCCGGGGCATGACCGGCCAGGTCGGCAACGAGATCGACGAGTTCGTTACCAACACGCTGCGAAACACCCTGCTTGGTCAGCCGCTCGACCTCGCCACGCTCAACATGCTGCGTGGCCGCGACACAGGTACCCCGCCGCTCAACGAGGCACGTCGCCAGCTGTTCGTATCAACCAACGGCGACCCGTCACTGGCTCCCTACACATCGTGGGCGCAGTTCGGACTGGCGCTGCGTCACCCGCAGTCGCTTAAGAACTTCATTGCCGCATACGGCAAGGATGTGAGCATCTCCGGCGTGACCAGCATCGCGGGCAAGCGGGCCGCCGCACAGGCCCTTATGGCCGATGCGAACTTCATGAACGGCACCGGCGCGTTCGCCGATGTCGCTGGCAAGCCCAACACGGGACTTGAGGACATCGACCTGTGGGTTGGTGGCCTTGCCGAGAAGCCGGTGAGCAACCTTGCCGGCAGCATGCTCGGCCCGACCTTCGCCTACGTCTTCGCCACGCAGCTGGAGAATCTGCAAGACAGCGACCGCCTCTACTACTTGAGTCGCCTCGAGGGCACCAACCTCGTTAACTCGGTTGAGGGCAACACGTTCGCCGAGATGGTGATGCGAAACACCGACGCAACCAGCCTCCCGGTCAATGCCTTCCTGCACCCCAGCAACATCTTCGACATGAACGTCGCGCCTGTCCCGGCCGCCAT
>JBMOGE010000063.1:0-10595 GCA_049318525.1 Miltoncostaeaceae bacterium | reverse complement strand
TTGCGCGCCGCCCACTGGCTGGCGCGGATGACCTCGCCGAGTACGCGGGCGACGATGTCCGGGCGTGCGTCCAGTAGGTCGCCGGTGACGGTGAGCACCTGCGGCGTCCCGTTGTTCACCCGCGATGCGGCATTGGGCAGTGCGCCCACGTCAATCAGGGTGCGGGCGCCGGTGAAGCCCTGCACATTCACTGCCAGTAGCGCGTGACTGAAGATCGCGTCCACGCGCCCGTCGAGCAGGGCCAGCGCCTCCTCACGCTGCTGGCCGATCATGTACATGGCGTCCCAGAGCGGTGCGCGCATGCCGGGCGCCAGCCGCGCGCCGGCGAGGAACGAGCGGTTCACCGGGACGTCCACCAACTCGACGTCGTCGAGGGTGAGGTTGGCCACGGCCAGCGCCTGGGCGAAGCCCCGCAGCACCGTGGGCCGCCAGAAGTCGGTCTCACAATCGGTGCGACGCGGGATCCCCAGACGACGGCCGCGCAGGTCGTCCACCATGCGCAGGTCGCTCTCCGGGCGCACCAGCACCGGTTCGTAGAACGTGGTCCACGACACACCGATCACCCGCACGTCCGCGCCGCGGGCGCGCGAGGCCAGCACGGGGATGTTGCCCCCGTGGCGGAACAGGTTGCGCGCCTGCTGCGTGAAGTGCGAGCGGCGCACCTCGGGGTCCACCGCCGTCGCCAGCGACCGGAAGTCGAAACCCTCGTCCGCCAGCGCCTCGTCAATCCAGCCCAGGTTCAGCGCGATGCTGAACGCGGTGGGCACCGGGCAACGCGTGTACCAGGCAACGTTTCCGTTACTCATCGGTGCCCGACCTCCCGTTCGGCCAGGATCTCCCGGGCCCGGGCCAGCGGACCCGGCGCGATCCATTCGTCCATGTCGAATGCCTCGGTGATGAAGCCGTGGCGCAGCAGATGGTCCTGCTGCAATCGCAGGACGTCTGCCGTGTTGTCGGGCAGCGTCACACCAAGATGAGCGCCAATGTCGTCGCCATACGTTGCCCGCAGCAGCGCGCTGGAGATCTGGATGCGGTCAGCCAGGAGGTGCTCGGCCTCAGACGGGTGGCGCCGCGCCCAGTCGGCCCCCTGCAGGATGCGCGCGAGCACCCCCGCCACCGACTCCGGGGCGTCCTCGAGGAACTGCCCACTGACGGTGATGGTGTCGGGGGCACCGTTGTTCACGGTGTCGAACAGCGCCGGCTGGTCGGCCTGATCGAACACCAGGTGCGCGCCCGTGAGCGCCTGCAGTTGCTCGGACAGGGTGGCCTGCGACGTCACCGCGTCCACCTCGCCGCGCACCAAGGGCGTGAGCACGTCCCGTTGGATGCGGTACGCGTTGAAGAGCGTCCACCGCAGACGCGCGCGTGAATCGGCGTGGCCTGCAGTGGGGATCAGGTCATCCCCCGCCTCGGTCTCGACGATCTCCACGTCGTCGAGCGTGAGGCCCACCTTCGCCAGCGCGACTTCGTACACGCGAAGGGTTGACGCCGCCCAGAAGTCGATGAAGGCGCCACGGCGCCGGGGCACGAGCAACCGCTTGCCCCTGAGGTCGTCCACCGACTCGATCCCGGAGCCCGGGCGGGCCAGCAGGGTGTACGGCGTGCGAAGCCACGACACGCCAATCACCTTGGTGTCGGCACCGCGCGACCGCGCGGCGATCGCCGGCACGTTGCCGCCGTGACGGAATGACTTCGCCTTGCGGTGACTGAAGTGCGACTGATGCACGGCCGGGTCGTCGGACGCGGCCAGCGGAATCCAGTCGATGCCCGAGAGCGCGAACTCCTCATCGAAGAAGCCCTCGGCCAGTGCCACCTCGAATGCCGTGGGCACCGGGCAGCGCGTGTACCAGACCTCGTGCTCGCCCGAGGCGATGTCGCGATCGAGGCGGATGTCCTCGGCGGTACTCATGCCGACACCACCAGCGCGCGGCGACCCAGTTCGCGGCGACGTTCCCGGATGGGCCACGCGAGCGACAGGGTGCGGACGTCGCGCCACAGGCGGTCGTACCCGTGACGGTTCCCTGAGCCGCTTGTCCCCACCACCTCGTACACCTGCTCGCCCTGCTCCAGGCCGGCGTCGAGTGCGACGTCCAGGGCAGCGAGCGCTCGCAGCCTGATGGCGGCTGTGTCGAGCGTGCCCTGATCGATGTCGGCCGCCACGGCCTGCACCAGTGCCCGCGCGCCCTCAATCGGCACGAGCGCCGCGCCGAGCACCACCTGGCTCAGCGGATCCTGCGTTGGGGAGGTGACGCCCGGCACGGGCCTCGGAATGGTGCGCACCCGCGTGAGCGCGGCGGCCGACTCCACGCTCCCCCGGGCCGCCCCGACCACCGCGGCGCCCGTGAGCGCGGCAAGAATCGCCTCGCCCAGCGCACCGTGGTCGCGGTGCGCCGCGTCGTCGAGTGCCACCTGCCCGCGCGCGATGGGCGTGCCGTCGAAGTCGGTGCCGAACGGGACCGAACGCCTGAGCCCGAGGATGTCGTCATGGCGGGTGACCACCACGCCTTCGTCGTCGCGCGTCACCAGTGCATGCACCCACTCGTGCTCGCCGAGTCGGGCGATCGCCAAGAGCGCATCAATGCCCCCGGCACCATGCACGTGCGTCGCCCGCCCCGAGAGCGCCACCGCGCCGTCAGCCTGCTCGCTCGCCCGAAGCGCATCCGTGCGCCCCGCCACGAGCGCGGTGGTGAGCTCGGTCGCGATGATCCTGCGCTGGATGACCAGCGCCTCGTCGGTGGCCCCAGATGCACGCAGCGCCACGAAGGCCGCGTAGCGCTGGGCGAGGAGCAGCGCCGGGGCGAGGTCGCCCGCGGCCACATCCTCGACCACCTCCACCAGGTCGGCGAGCGACGCGCCTCCGCCGCCCGCCTCGACGGCGCCGGCGAGATCCCACACGCCGATGGCGCGCAGGCGCTCAACCTGATCGTCGCTTGGCGCAAGCGATGCCTCGCGGGCTGCCGCCTGCACCGAGAAGTCACGGGCGAGGTCCCCGATTGCCGCCCAGTCAATGGTGCTGCTCATGTCAGTGCCTCCGTCGCTCGTCGTCGGTCAGTCGAGGAAGAACGGAGGGCCGGTGAGCTCGCTGCCGTTCAGGATCACGTCGCCGATCTGGCGGTGCGTGTAGATGAGTGGGTTGATGTGCAGCGAGTGGATGCGCACGTCGCGCCAGTACCGGTCGAGCCCCAGCGATGCCGTGGCCGCGCGCGGGCCCACCAGGTCGTAGACCTCGTTGCCCACGTCAATGCCCGTGCGCGCACCATACGAGCGAAGGCGCTCGGTGCGCTGGCCCAATTCGACGATCTCCGCGGTCGTGATGCTGTGACGGCGCTCCCATGCGTCGTCCACCTCACGGGCCACCTGGTCGCGCAGGGCCTCGGCCGCCTGCACGCGGGCCGACAGGGCCCCGAGGCGGCTGTGCACCTCCGGGTCGTCAGCAACGTCCGCCTGGTCGAGGATGAGGCCGGTCGCGGTGTCGAGCGCGCCGCGGGCGGCGCCCACCAGGATGGAGGCGAACCCCAGCGAGCCGCCGGGCAGATACAGAGGCGGAAAGCCGTCGCGCACCCCTGAGTGCGTGTCGGGGATGACCTCGTCGGCCGACACCACCACGTTGTCGAACGTGATGGTCACGGTGTCGCTCCGGCGAAAGCCGAAGTGGTCCCAGTCGTCGTGATACGTGAGCCCGTCGCGGTCGCGCGGGATGTACACGTAGACGAACTCACGTCGGTCCGTGCGCGGCGCGAGCACCGTGAACACGTCGGCCACGCCGGCGCCGGTGTTGTACGGCTTCACGCCGTTGAGCACGAACCCGCCGTCGTCGGTGGGTGTCGCCTCAAAGGGCACCCAGGGCTGAGTGATGTTGGCCCAGAACCAGTTGTTCGCGGCCGACAGGCGCTGAATGCGCTCGCCATCGCCCTCATAGTCGAGGAGCGCAGGAACGAAGTTGATGTAGTGGTACGCCAGCAGCGCGCCGAGCGTGGGGTCGAATGACGCCAGTTCGCTCACCACCCTCGCGGCGTCGAACCAGCCGCGCCCGTGGCCGCCGTACTCCTCCGGGATGCGCAGATTCACCAGGCCCGAGGCCCGGACGTCGTGCAACTCCTCGTGAGGCGGGGTGCCGGCCCGGTCGGCCGCCACGTACGAGTCGCGGTAGCGCCCCCCGATCTCCCTGGCCACGGCGACCCAGTCGGTCACCGGCCGCGCGTCAACAGTGGTGCTCATGCCTTCCTCCTTGCGATGAATGGGATTCGGCGGAGCCCGCCGTGATCTGCGATCCGGTCGCCGAGGACGGCAACCACGAGGATCACCCCGGTGACGACCTGCTGCCAGAACGACTGCACGCCGGCGATGCTGAGCCCGTTCTGAAGGACGCCGATGAAGAGCACGCCGAACACCGTGCCCCCGAGGCCGCCGGCGCCACCCATGAGGCTGGTGCCGCCCAGCAGGACGGCGGCGGCGGCGTCGAGCGCCACCACGTTGTCCACCTGAGGGCTTGCGGCACCGATGCGCCCGACGGCGATGACCCCCGCGATACCCGCTGCCAGCCCCGAGAGCGCGTAGACGATCACGAGCGTTCGACTGGTGCGGATGCCCGCGAGGCCGGCGGCCACGCGGCTGCCTCCCGCCGCGAAGATGTCGCGTCCGAGGTACGTCCGGTGCTGGATCCACAACCCGGCGATCAGCGTGATGGCCATGATCCAGATGGGCGTGGCGATGCCGAGGATCGAGCCCATGCCGATGTTGCCCACCAGGGCGTCATCCACGAAGACGGTCTCGGTGTTGGACCACAGGCTCACCACGCCGGTGATGGCGATCATCGAGGCAAGGGTCACCACGAAGAACGACAGGCCGAGGCGGCCGATGAGCAGGCCGTTGATGACCCCGCCCACCACGCCGCCGAACACGATGGTGAGCACCACCGCGATGACCGACGGCACCCCGGCACTGAGCAACGCCGCCAGGAAGATGCCCGCAAGGGCCATGATGGCCCCGACCGACAGATCGAAGCCTCCGCTGATGAGCACGAACGTCATGCCGATCGAGATGACCCAGAGGATCGACACGCCGGTGAGCAGGTTGCTGAGGTTCGTGGTGTCAAAGAACCCGTCCTGCGTGAGGCTGAAGTAGGTGAACAGGATGATGAGGATGGCCAGCACCGGACGGAACCGATGCGTGGCAGACCATGCGCGGGCGCCGATGGACGGCCGCGAAAGGCCCGGTGGCCGTGCGACCACTTCGTGTGGTGCCGACTCAGTGGTCACTCGTGTCCTCCCGCGTAGTGGGCGATCTCTTCCTCATTGGTGTCGGCCGACGACAGACGGGCCGCCACGCGTCCGTTGCGCAGCACCACGATCACGTCGGCCACGCGCAGCAGTTCCTCGGCCTCGGACGAGCTGACGAGCAACCCCATGCCGCGGGCAGCCGCAGCGCGCAGCAGGCCGTGGATCTCGTCCTTTGCGGCCACGTCCACGCCACGGGTGGGCTCGTCGAGCAGGAAGACCCGCGGCTCGGCGGCGAGCCACTTGCCAAGCGCCACCTTCTGCTGGTTGCCGCCGCTCAGGGTGCTCACGGGCACATCGGGCGATGCCGCCACGATGCCCATGGATGCCACAGCGCGATCGACGAGCTCGCGCTCGGTCGCCCCGCCCGGCAGGCGCAGGCGCCCGCGGTGCCGGGTGGCGACGGCCGCCAGGTTCTCCGCAACGCTCTGCTGCAGCACCAGGCCCTGCCCCTTGCGATCGGGCGGCAGGTACGCCAGGCCGGCGTCGATGGCGTGCGCGGGCCCACGGGGCGTGAACTGCTCGCCGTTGATCTCGATGCGCCCCTCGCCGGGCACGACGCCGAACACCGCCTCGAGCACGCGATGGCGCCCCGACCCGACGATTCCGGCGATGCCCACGACCTCGCCCGGATGCACGTCGACGTCCACGCCATGTACCCGGCCATCCACGTGGAGATCGCGAATGCGCAGCGCCGGAGGCGCGTCGGGCGCGACGAACTCGCGTGATGGCGCCTCCACCTCGGCCCACGCGCCCTCCCGCCCGATCATCTCATCGACGATGCGGTGCGCGCTGAACCCGGCGATCGGCCCCTCGGCCACCGTGCTCCCGTTGCGGAGGATGGTGAGCTCGTCGACGAGCGCGAGCAGCTCCTCCATGCGATGGGACACGAAGATGATGGCGATGCCGCGCTCGCGCAGGCGACGCACGGCGGCGAAGAGGGCACCCACCTCGTCCTCGTCGAGCGACGACGTGGGCTCGTCGAGGATGAGCACCCGCGGGTCCTGCGACAGCGCGCGGGCGATCTCGATCAGCTGCTGGCGATCGGGCGGCAGCGTGCCCACGGGCGTCCGCGGGTCTTCGTCCACACCCAGGTCCTGCAGCAGGTCGGCCGCGCGACGCTCCGTCTCGGCCCAGTCCACGCCCGTGAGGCCACGGTGCACCATGCGACCCATGAACACGTTCTCGGCGATCGAGAGCGCCGGCGCGAGCGCGATCTCCTGCGACACCATCGCGATGCCGTGCGCCAGTGACTCACGCGGGCTCGTGAGGTGCACGGCGTTCCCGTTCAGCGCCACCCGGCCCTCGTCTGGGCGCACCTGGCCCGAGAGGATCCCCAGCAACGTCGACTTGCCCGACCCGTTCGCGCCGATCAACCCGTGGATCACCCCGGGGCCGCTCACCGTGAGGTGCGCGCCCGCGAGCGCGCGCACGCCCCCGTACCGCTTGTGCAGGTCGTCCAGCTCGAGGAGTGCCGTTGCAGGCGGGGCGAGCGCGGTCATGCGGCTGCCCCCGACAGCACGCGCACCCGCTCGCCCCGCACCGCATCCGCCAGCACCGAGGGCTCCGTACCCAGGGCGCCCGCGCGCCACGCCACCACCCGGTCGGGGCGGATGAGCGTGAGCGGCGACTCATACGCCCGCCGCACGGCATCGTCATCCACGCGCAGGTGCGTGAACGGGACGCCGGCCGCGGCGAGCGCACTCGACACACCCGACAACTGGTCCGCCGACGCCCCGGTGTCGAGCAGCGTGAACCAGTTGCCGAAGTGGTCGGACAGCGCATCGTCGTCACCCAGCCACACGTGCGGGGCGTGGTGCCCCGGCCGCGCCGACGCGATGTAGCGCGATGGATCCTCCGCCACCGGCTCGCTGCCGTCCTGAACCACGATGGGCGATTCCGGGTGGCGATCATCGAAGATGAGACCGTCCGACCCGCTGCCCATGACCTGGCTGATGATCGCGCCGAGTTCTGCGCGCTTGGCGACCGTCCCGGGGTCGTCGCCCTCGAGGTTGCCGTAGCTCCTGATGAGCTGCTCGACCTCCACCGTGGCGTCGAGCATCGCGATGGTGGCGTCGCTCAGCCGATGCGAAACCGCGGTGCGCTCGTCGTCGTACGCGTCGAGCAACGCGTCGCCACCCCAGCCGTGGATGATGGCCGCGAGCGTCCATCCCAGCATCTGGGCATCGGCCACGCCGCTGTTGAGCAACTGACCCAGGTGCGGCGGATACCCATGCGCGGCATCGCCCGCGAGCAGGAGGCGCCCGGCACGGCGGGTTGCAACCACGCGCTTCTGCGCCACGTATGCGGCGTAGCTCAGGACCTGCGGCTGCACGTCCCTGCCCAGGTGCTGCTCCACCACCTCGAGGATCTCGTCCTCGGTGATGTCGTGATCCATCGGCACCGGACCCACGCCCAGCCTCCAGTGGTCGCCGTCGATCGGCGAGACCATCCCGGCGACCTCCTCGTTGAACACGAACATCAGTGCCGCGGGCTCGAGCCCCAGTCGCTCGAAGGCGTTGTCGATGCGCACCACCACGTTGTGGATGCGCCCGCGGGGCTCGGTCTCCACCATCTCGATGCCGGCGGCGTCGCGGACGATGCTGCGGGCGCCATCGGCGCCCACGACCCAGTCGGCATGCACCGTGCGCACCGCGCCACTCGCGAGATGGCGCGCCGTGACCGTCGCGCCGTCATTGCCGGTCTCCACATGCTCCACCTCCCAGCCGGTGGCGAAGGGGACGCCGAGGGCGAGGGCACGCTCCTGCAGGATCTCGTTGACGTGGTACTGCGGCAGGTCCTGTGCGCGCTCGGATGCCAGTTCATGCCAGTGGGCATGAGGGGTCCACGCCGGCCTGTCGCCGTAGATCGGCTCGCACAGGTCGTGGCCCGCAACCCGGGTGCGGATGACCATGCCGCGGTACCACGAATCAGGGAGCGTCTGACGGTCCCTGAATTGCTGCGCCACGCCCCACTTGCGGGCGAGCTCGAGGGTGCGGATCGAGATGTTGCGCGCGCGCACGTTGGCGTGCGAGATCTCCACCCGGCGATCGAGCACGAGCGGGGTAACACCGTGAAGAGCGAGTTCAATGGCCAGCGCGGACCCGACGGGACCCGCACCGACGATGACCACCGACGCCTGCTCGGGCAGGTCCCCGATCGGCGGGAGCGCCTGAATGGAACGCGCCGCCGCCATCAGATCGAGTGGTCCGATGCGGGCGGCACCTCGCCGAGCAGCACGTTGCGGCCGGCGTGGATGTACTTCCAGCGGTTGGGGTCGTGCAGCGTGTGCGCCCGGGCGTTGCGCCAGTGGCGGTCAAGCCCGTGGCGTTCGTCGGCGGCACTTGATCCGGAGCCGTCGAAGATGGCGGTCGTCACCTCGAGCACCACCTCGCCGGCGAACGCCTTCGCCTTGCCCACTCCAAGGCGGGCGGCGGCCACGCTCTCGGCCGTGCGCTCCTCGCGCTCGGCATCGAGCAGGTCGGCGGCGTGGTCGAGGTACAGCTCGGCGGCTTCCACCAGCGACTGCAGGCGGCCGAACAGCTCCTGCACGTGCGGGTCATCCACTGCCCGGTCGACGCCTGCGCCCGGCCACGGGCGCGCCCGATCCTTCGTGAATGCCACGCCGTCGTCGAGCGCCCCGCGCGCGATGCCCACGTCAATCGCCGCATGCAGCAACTGGGGGTAGGCGCCCAGGGTGGTGGGGATCCCGTCGTCCTCCACGTGGTATTCGATCACCCATTCCGGCCTCACCTGAACGTCGATGAACGTGGCCGTGCCGCTCAGGGTGGCCCGCTGGCCGAAGGTGTTCCAGTCCTGATCCACATCGACGCCGGCAGCTGCGGCCGGGACGAAGGCGGTGACGAGGCGCCCCTTGTCATCAAGCGCGACCACCGCGATCCAGTCGGCCTCGTACGCGCCCGTTGCGTAGTACTTGGTGCCGTTGAGCGTCCACGTGCCATCCCCCCTGGACACGAGGCGCGTGGTGAAGTCGAAGGCGTGCTTGCCGCCGCGCTCCGACAGGGCGTTGCCGAACCTGGCGCCCCTCAGTACCTCGCCCAGCAACAGCGCGCGCTGCTCGTCGGTTCCGTAGCGGGCCGCGTTGTCGACGAAGCTGAAGTGCGGCTGCACCACCTGCAGGGTCGCCGAGTCGGCAGCCGCGAGGATCGCGAACACCTGGGCGATGGTGGCGTGCGATGCGCCGGGACCGCCGTCACGCTGGGGAACCGGCAGCGTGAGCAGGCCACTCTCACGGATCCACTCCACCTCTGCGTGAGGCAGATCACCCGCGACGTCGCGCAGGTGGGCCCCCGGGCGAATGCGGTCGGCGAGCCCCCGGGCAATCGCCACGGCCTCCCCGCAGGAAGTCGGCACAGGCACCGGTGCCGCGTCGTGGCGGGGGGTGTTGAGGATTTCAGCGGGAGTGGTGGCCATCGGTCTGTTCCTGCACTTTCGTTATGCGAGGTATCAGTTGTTCGTATACTTAACCATCCTGATTGGGTTTGTGGGTTTGATGTTTCAAACTCCTGGTCGGCCATGGCGAATTGACCTCGGGCACAATCCCCTCATGCGCATTTCGGCCAAGGTGGACTACGCCCTCAGGGCGCTCGCGGAGATCGCCGCCATCGAGTCCGAGGGGGGTGGCCCGGTGCGGCGCGAGCAGATCTGCGATGCGCAGGGAATCCCTGCGAACTTCCTCGAGAACATCCTGCGGGAGCTGAAGGCCGCGGAGATCGTGACCAGCGTGCGGGGCAGCAAGGGGGGATTCCTTCTCGGTCGCCCCGCCGCCGACATCGCGCTCGCCGATGTCATCCGGGTGCTCGAAGGCCCCCTCGCCAGCGTGCGGGGGGTCCGGCCCGACGCGCTCGACTACACGGGCCCCGCCGAGGGGCTACGCGACGTTTGGCTGGCAGTGCGCGCGGGCCTTCGCGACATGCTCGACAACATCACCGTCGCCGACCTGGCCAATGGCAAGTTGCCCGCCCGGGTGACCAGGCGGGCCATCCCCGATCCGCAGTCCTAGCCGGGCGCGAGCGCGGCGCACACCGCTGCCGTGAACGTTCGGCGAAGCGGCGGCGTTCCAAGCACCGGTGGTCGCACTGATCGGTGTGCTCACCAACCTGCTGGCGGTGGGTGCGGCATTCGGAATCGCCCGACTTATCTTTCAGGACGGCTGGCTTGCGGGCGGCCTGGGCTTTGAGCCGCAGGGGTTCCTTGATGCATGGGGGCCCGTGTTCTTCTTCGCCATGATCTTCGCCATCTCGATGGACTACACGGTGTTCCTGCTCTCATCAGCACGTGAGCACTGGGATCACTCAC
>JBMOGE010000062.1:0-11004 GCA_049318525.1 Miltoncostaeaceae bacterium | reverse complement strand
CTGCCGCGCAGCGGCAGGGCAGCACCGGTCACCGGCTAGGCGGCACTGCTCGTCAGGCCCGATGGGCCGCGAGGAACGCCGCGTGCACGGGCAGTACCTCGCGGGCCCCGGGCATGAGGCCCAGCATGATGGCGAAGGCGTGGATGGCGTCCGTCGCTTCGACCACCTCCCATGGCGTGACCACGGTGTCGCGAAGGCTGAATTCCATGGCCAGGCCCAGCCCGCCAGCCGCGCTGTCGACGATGAGGCGCAACGGGGCATCGAGGGTTCGCCGTGGTACCGCTGAAACGCCTCCGGCAGCAGCGCCGGGGCCCGCTGCAGCTCATCGCTCTCGCGGCTAGAGCCAGTCCCTGCGTTTGAAGATGACGTAGAGACCCACAGCGATGACGACCATCAGGAAGATGGCCCACAGGTAGCCGTACTGCCAATGCAACTCCGGCATGTTGTCGAAGTTCATGCCGTAGATCGTTCCGACCAGGGTGGGGGCGAAGATGATGGCGGCCCAGGAGGAGACCTTCTTCATCTGCACATCCTGCGCGTGCGAACGCTCGCTGAGCGCCTTGGTCTCAAGGGTGAGATTCACGTGCAGCAGGTTGTCGAGCAGCTGCCGGTAGCCCTCCACCATTTCGATAAGGCGCAGCACGTGGTCATGGATGTCGCGCAGGTAGCGACGCTCGTCGGTGTCGCCCCCGCACCGATCCATCATCCCCACGATCATTCCGTCGAGCGGCCCGAGCGCCCGCTGGAAGCCAATGACCTCGCGGGTGAGCTGATAGATGCGGCGCGAGGTGCCATCCCCGCTGCTCGCGCCCCGGTCCGCGAACAGGGCGTCCTCGATCTCGTCGATGTCGTTCTGGATGCCCTCAGCCACCGGGGCGTACTCGTCAACCACCCGATCGATGAGCGCATGCAGAACCGGGCCGGACCCCTGGCGGAGGAGCTCGGGGCGCTCATCAAGGTCATCGCGCACGGCAGCGACGTGGGGCCCATGGCCGTGGCGGATAGTGATGATGAAGCCCGGGCCCGCGAACACGTGGAGCTCGCCGAACACCACCGTCTCGGCGGCGTCGTCATAGGCGGCGGGGCGCATGACGCAGAACAGCACGTCGCCGTATATATCGAGCTTCGCGCGCTGATGGGCGCTGACTGCATCCTCGACCGCGAGATGGTGGAGGCCGAAGGCGTGCGCCACCTGCGCGAAGGCCACGCCATCGGTGCCTTCCAGGTCGATCCACACCAGATTGCCGGATCGGGCCGCATCCGCGAGCACGGGCCAGTCGGTTGACGCCGCCTGCACGCAGACGCCATCGCGGTACACGGTTGAGGTGGTGGACACGCCGGGACCGTACTCACGGTCCCGGCGCAGTCGTTACGCGGCGACCGTCGGTGTGTCGGGGTCGTGGTCGGGAATCTCGCTCGTGAGCAGCGCGCCACAGGCGACGGCGGCCACCAGGAAGATAAGGGCCGACCACCAGAACGCGACCGAGTACCCATGTACGGCGGCCTGAGCTTGCGCAGCCGGGGTGCTGGGATCGCCTGCGTCCACCAGGAATGACGCCACGGCCGTGGCGAAGATCGTGCTGAGCAGCGCCGTGCCGATCGAGCCACCGATCTGCTGGGTGGTGTTGACCATGGCCGAGGCCACACCGGCGTCGTTGGCGTCCACACCCATGGTGCCCACCTCGAAGGAGATGGCGAAGACCAGGCCGAGGCCGAGGCCGGTCACGATGAGGCCCGGCAGTACGTGCGTGACGTAGGCGGTGTCCACCCCCAGTTGGGTGAACAGCACCATGCCGATGGCCCCGAGGAACAGCCCGATGGTGATCGGGATCCTCGCCCCGATGCGGGGCAACAGGAGCGCTGTGGACGTGGTGGCGGTCAGCATGATTGCCCCGATCATGGGCAGGAAGGCCAGCCCGGTCTCGATGGGCGAGTACCCCAGCGTGGTCTGCAGGTAGTACGTGAGGAACAGGAAGACACCGAACAGGGCCATCGACGCCAGCGTGAGGCCCAGATACGAGCCACCTCGGTTGCGGTTGAGCACAACGCGCATGGGCAGCAGCGGGTGCTTTACGCGGGTCTCGATGATCACGAAGATGGCGAGCAGTACGACCGCCGCGATGAGCAGGGCGATCGTGACTCCGGCTGTCCACCCGTCGGTCTGGGCCTTTGAGAACCCATAGACCAGCGACAGGAGCCCCAGCACCGACGTGATGGTTCCTGGAAGGTCGAGGTGCGCCGACCCGCGACGCGACTGCACGAGCAGCACAACTGCGGCGATTGCTGCGGGAACCGCGAGCACCAGGTTTACCCACAGGCACCAGCGCCACGACAGGTACTCGGTGAGCACCCCGCCGAGCAGAAGGCCGAGTGCCCCTCCGCCACCGGCGATGGCGCCATAGATGCCAAAGGCCTTGCCCCGCTCTTCGGGCTCGGTGAAGGTTGTGGTGAGAAGCGACAGGGCTGCGGGTGCGAGGAGCGCACCGAAGACACCTTGCAGGGCGCGCGCGGTGACCAGCACGGTGAAGTCCTGGGCCAGACCGCCAAGAGCCGACGCCGCGGCGAAACCGATGAGGCCGCCGATAAACACCCGCTTGCGCCCGAGAAGGTCGCTCAGGCGGCCGCCGAACAGCAGCAACGATCCGAATGCCAATGCGTATGCCGTGATGATCCACTGGCGGTTCGCGTCGCTGAACCCGAGATCCGACTGTGCGGACGGGAGGGCGATGTTCACGATGGTGGCGTCCAGAACGACCATCAACTGTGCAAGCCCGAGCACTGCCAGGATTGCCCAGCGGCGTTTGTGGTGGGGGTCGGCGTGCGTCGTCGCAGCGGTCGTGCTCACGGGAGGCGGTCCTCAGGCGGTCGGGGCGCAGGCCGGCGTGCGTGCGCGGTCAGGCACCCTAGCCGCTCAGGCGAGCGTGGTGAGGGCCCAACGGATGGACGCGATCATCAGCTCGATTCTGGTGAGTTGGTCGCCGCGCACGGTGCCGCCGTCGGCCAGCATGACCCACGGGCCCTCGGCCTCCATCAGGTCAATGGTGGGGATGTCGCTGCCATCCGCCAGGCGCTCCTGCGTGACGTGGTCAAAGACCCGGAAGAGCACCACCATGTCGGCATCGTCGGCCACCCGCAGTGAGAACGTCTCGTTGAAGTCGTGGCGTTCCATGTCGATGGCCTTCATGCTGCCGATCCCCGCCATGCGGTCATCGGCACCCTTCAAAGCCCGCCCCAGGGCGGACCGGCGCACCAGGCGCATGGGCGTGACCGCCGGCACCTGCGGCACCAGCGCAACTACGTGGTTGGTGTAGGTGGTGGTGCGGTTACCCTTGCCGTCGTAGGTGTCGGTCTCATAGGTGTGGTTGGCGATGCGCACGGGCACGCCGTCAACCGTTCCTGCGATGACGTCGGTGACGTACCGGCGAATACCCTTGCGGAGGAGGCCCGTGGCCTCAGGGAAGGTCTCGCTGGCAAGCATGAAGTCGTCGAACCGCGCCTCGTGCGGCTGGGGCGCGGGTTCCGCCGGCATGTCCCGGCCCCAGTACGCCCACCCGTTGGCGATGGCCCACTCGCGGATCATGCGCGACGAGGCCCGCTTGCCCGCGGCTTGCCAGGCCAACAGGGCTGCGAATGCGAGCCCGACGATGAAGGTGCCGATGGCGGTGACGATCATCCACGTGGCCCCGCGTTCAGCCACGGCGTAGATGCACAGGGGTACGAACAGCGACAGCCCGACCACCGTCCAGATGACCGTGGCTCGCATGCGTTCGCGCGCGGCCGCCCAGCGGCGTGCGCGGAAGGCGTTGGAGGATGTGTCGGGCGAGGCGCTCATCGTCGCAATGGTGCCCGAAAACGAGGACGGGCTCCTCGAAGAGGAGCCCGTCGGCACATCAATGGGGGTGCCTCACGGCACCCGCGGCTCAGACGGCCGTGACCTGCTGTGCCTGCGGACCCTTGGGTCCCTCACCAGCGACGAAATTCACTCGCTGGCCCTCATCGAGGGAACGGTAACCCGAACCCTGGATCTCTGAGAAGTGCACAAACAGATCCTTACCCCCGTCATCGGGGGTGATGAAGCCGAAGCCCTTCTCGGCGTTGAACCACTTCACGACGCCTTCCGGCACGCTATCCACCTTGTTCGGCGAGGAATGCCACTGCACGCCGAGCTTTGTACCGACGGCTGCTTTTCCACGCATTGCTGAGATCACCAGATCGGTGATCGGGTGGAACGCTAGTCCTCCCCCCGCCGGAAGGCCCAATTCTGCGGTACACCGTTACCGAATTGGTGCAAATTCACACATTTCTCCCCGCTCAGAGAGCATTGCTCACTTCTTCTGGGTGCGGATGAATGCGGTCAAACCGAAGGCCCCGACCGCTGACATTCCCATTCGGCGGTAGAAACCATCGGCATCACGCTCGGCGATGAGCACCTGGTGGTGGAAGGTTTCGAGGGGGTAATGATCGAGCACCGTGCGCAGCAGCTCGCGACCGATTCCCTGTCCCTGACTGTCGGGCAGCACAAGGATGTCGGCGATGTACACGGCGAATGCGCCGTCGCTCATGGTGCGGACGAAGCCCACGATCCCATCGTCCTGCACGGCCACCAGTGCGAGGTCTGCCCGCTCCACCGCGGTGCGCAGGCGCTCCGGGGTGCGTGCATGACTCCAATTATTTGCCGCGTACACGGCCAGAATGCCGGGGAAGTCGTCAGCGACCTCCACCTGCCGTATTTGCGCGGGCGCGCCGATCGTTGTCACCGGTGGGATCCTCCAGGAGTTGGTACCGTCACCCGCCGATGACGACACCACCGAGCGAACTTCCGGAACGGTACGACCCGGCGGCCGCCGAGGCCCGATGGCAGGGCATCTGGGACGCCGAGAAGGCCTTCCATGCCGAGCCAGTGGCCCGCGACGGTGGGGTCGTGGTCATCCCCGATCGGCCCAAGGCGTACGTGCTGGAGATGCTCCCCTACCCGTCGGGCGAGATCCACATGGGGCACGTCAAGAACTACACGATGGGCGATGTGGTGGCGCATCACCGTCGCCGCACTGGTCACGTGGTGTTCCACCCGATGGGCTACGACGCCTTCGGCCTGCCGGCCGAGAACGCAGCCATCCGCACTGGCGAGCCCCCGGCGGAGGTCACCGCCCGGAACATTGCCGCCATCCGCACCCAGCTGAAGCGCCTCGGATTCTCAATCGACTGGGACGTGGAGATCTCCACGGCCGACCCGGGCTACTACCACTGGACTCAGTGGATCTTTCTGAGGTTCCTTGAGAAGGGACTGGTCGAGCGCCGCGAGGCGGCGGTCAACTGGTGCCCGCAGGATCAGACGGTGCTTGCAAATGAGCAGGTGGTGGATGGGCTGTGCGAGCGATGCAAGGCGCCCGTGGAGCTACGTCAGCTTCCGCAGTGGTTCCTGCGCATTACCGACTACGCGCAGGCACTGCTTGATGACATGGATCTGCTGGTCGACTGGCCCGAGCGCGTGCTCACCATGCAGCGCAACTGGATTGGCCGATCGGTGGGTGCCCGGGTGGAGTTCGGGCTCGACGACGGTTCGGCAACCATCCCGGTGTTCACCACGCGACCCGACACGCTGCATGGGGCCACGTTCTTCCTCGTTGCGCCCGAGCACCCGATGGTGCCCCGCCTGATTGAGGGGCGGCCCGAGCAGACCGAGGTGACCGCCTATGTGGGCACTGCTGCCCGCACCCCGCTGGCCGAGCGCAGCTCCGCCGAGCGCACCAAGACCGGCGTGTTCACGGGCCGGCACGTGATCAACCCGGTCAATGGCGAGCCCATCCCGGTGTGGGTGGCCGATTACGTGCTGATGGATTACGGCACCGGGGCCATCATGGCCGTGCCGGGACACGACGCCCGCGATTTTCAGTTCGCCACCACATTCGGACTGCCCATCAGGCGTGTGATCGCCGAGGAGGGTGTGGAGGCGGACGCGCCGCTGCCCGAGGCCATGACCGATCCTGGGCGTCTGGTGAACAGTGACGTGCTCGATGGCATGGCGGTGGAGGAGGCCAAGGCGACCATGTGCGCATGGCTTGCCGAGCGCGATCTTGGCGACGCCACCGTGGGATTCAGGCTGCGCGACTGGCTCATCTCGCGTCAGCGCTACTGGGGTGCGCCCATCCCGGTGGTCAACTGCCCCGAGTGCGGCGTGGTGCCGGTACCCGATGACCAGTTGCCGGTGCTCCTGCCGCACATCGACGACTACGCACCCAAGGGGCAGAGCCCGCTGGCGTCGGCCACCGAGTGGCTGCACACCACGTGCCCGGCCTGCGATGGCCCCGCCACGCGCGAGACCGACACCATGGATACGTTCGTGGATTCGTCGTGGTACTTCCTGCGCTACACCGCCCCGCATCTGAGCGATGCGCCATTCTCGCGTGAGATCACCGACTACTGGCTGCCGGTTGATCAGTACATCGGCGGGGTGGAGCACGCGATCCTGCACCTGCTGTACGCGCGCTTCTTCACCAAGGTGCTTTACGACCTGGGGCTGGTGGGTACCCGCGAGCCATTCGCGCGCCTGTTTACGCAGGGGATGATCCACCACCAGGGCGCCAAGATGAGCAAGAGCCGCGGCAACGTGGTGCCGCCCGACGACATCATCAACCGGTTTGGTGCCGACACGCTGCGCCTGTACATCCTGTTTATGGGCCCGGCGGCCGATGATGCCGAGTGGAGCGATTCGGGCGTTGAGGGGCAGCGCAGGTTCCTCGACCGCGTGTGGCGCCTCGTGATGGCGCTTCCAGGTGACGGGGCGGGCGAGCGTCCCACCCCCGACGATCTCGCCGGTGACGATGCTGCGTTGGCGCTGGTGCGGAAGGCCGAAGCCACCGTTGACAAGGTGAGCCAGGACATTGGCGAGCGCTTCTCGTTCCACACGGCCATCAGCGCCATTCAGGAACTGGTGAACCACGCCACGCGCGATGCCGGTGACGGCACGCTCGACACGCCGACGGGCCACCGCGCCCTGCACCACGCGGCACGCACCACGGTGTCGCTGCTCTTTCCCTTTGCCCCCCACATCGCCAGCGAGTTGTGGGAGCGCATGGGGGGTGGCGAGCGGCTGTGGGAGGAGCCCTGGCCCGTGGCCGATCCGGCGTTCCTCGTTGCCGACACGGTGACCATCGTGGTGCAGGTGAACGGCAAGTTGCGTGACCGTATTGAAGTGGCCCCCGGTATGGCCGATGACGCCCTGCTGGAGATGGCGCTCGCGCTGCCCAAGGTGGAGGCAGCGCTCGGCGGGGCAGAGATCAAACGGAAGATCGTGGTGCCCGGAAAGCTCGTGAACCTGGTCGTGGGCGGGAAGTAACCAACCCGCGCGGGTGTTGGCACGGGGTGTCACCCACGTGCGTGCCCCGGGTTCATAGCGTGGGGCCATGGACCGATTGCTGCCATGGCTTCGCCGGAGCGGATGGATGTATGCCCTCGTCGCCGTGGTGCTTGCGGTGGTGGCATTCCGATGGGCCGCACAGGGGCACGACGGGCCCACCGGGGGCGGCGGTGGTGGTGGCGGTGGGACGGGCACATCCACCGCCGGCGTGGTGCGCCGACCGGTGACCACATCAATGCCCGTTGTGCATGTGGCTGGTGAGGTGCGGCATCCGGGCGTGTACCGAATTGGTGGCGACTCGAGGGTGATCCAGGCCATTCGCCTGGCGGGCGGCCCAACCGGCCGGGCGAATCTGCAGGGGCTCAACCTCGCGGCGCCGGTGGCGGACGGGCAGCAGATTCTCGTACCCGCCCGCGTGAGCGCAGTGGGGGGCGGGACGTCGTCTGCACCGGGCGCGGCACGCGGTCCCATCAGCCTGTCGTCGGCCACTGCGGCTGATCTCGAAGCGCTCGACGGCGTGGGGCCGGCGCTGGCTGCCCGCATTGTGGAATGGCGGAAGGCGCACGGAGGGTTCTCGTCGGTGGACCAGGTGGACGACGTCCCGGGAATCGGCCCGGCGCGTCTCGAGGCCCTACGGCCGCATCTGACCCCGTGACCAGCGCCGGCGGTGTGCCGGCGCTGGCCCGGAAGGCACCGTTGGTGATGCTGTGCGCACTCGCGGCGGGGTTGCTGGTGGGCCCATACGGCGTGCCCGTGGCGTGGGCGGCCATGGGGGCGGCCGGGTGCGCATGCTCTGCGGCCATCGCGGTGCGTGAGCGGCATTCAGGTGCAGCCACCGCGCTGCTGCTGGCGGCGTGTCTGATGGCCGGTAGCGCGTGGGGCGCCGCCCGGGTTCAGGTGAACGACGTGGCGCCGGTGCGCCAGTCGGGCGGAACGAGTGGCACGGTGGTGGTTGATACCCCGCCGGCTGTCACCACCTATGGCTCACGCGCTCAGGTGCTGGTGACCCACCTTGCCGGATCGGTGGCCGTGGCCCCGGGTACGCGACTGCTGCTCGATCTGCCGAGTGCCGCACCTGTGCCACAGGTCGGGTTCGTCCTCAAACTGAGCGGAGCGCTGGCGCCGGCCGCAGAAGCCGGGGCCCCCGCGTGGTGGCGGGCGTATCTGCGGCGCCAGCACATTGCGGGCCGTCTGCGCGCGCACAGCTGGACGCAGGCGGGGGTGAGGGGAGGGCCGATGGGTGCGCGTGATGCCCTTCGGCGATGGGCAGGCGACAACGTGGCGGCAGGACTCTCCGGCGACGTGGAGGCCATTGTGCGGGGCATGGCCCTGGGCGGCGGGACGGGCCTCACCGATGGCACCGCGCAACAAATGCGCGATGCCGGCCTCTGGCATCTGCTTGCCGTAAGTGGGCAGAACGTGGCGGTGGTGGGAATCGGCATGGCGGCGCTTCTTGGCGCCGCAGGGGTATCCCGGCGATCGCGGCTGCTCGCATCGGGCGCCGCCATGGCTGCCTACTGCCTGGCCTGTGACGGCGGCGCATCCGTGGCACGCGCGGGGCTGATGGGGGCCGTCGCGCTGATGGCCGATCTGGGTGGGAGGCCACGGGCCCGGTGGTACGCGCTGATGCTCGTGCTGGTTGTGCTGCTGGCGCTTGATCCCCTGTCGGCGGACGATCCCGGGCTGCAGTTGTCGTTTGCCGCCGTTGCGGGACTGTTCGCCATTGCGCCCCCGCTGGCTGCGTGGTTGCGCGGGTTCATGCCGGGCCGCCTTGCCGACCTCATGGCGCAGTCGGGCGCAGCCGGGCTCGCCACCGCGCCGGTACTTGCGTCGGGGTTTGGTCGCATCTCGACAGTCGGGTTGGTGGCCAATCTCGTGGCTGTGCCGGTGGCAGGGCCGGTGGTGGTTGTTGCGCTGCTCGGAACGGTGGCCCATTCGATGTGGGGTCCTGCAGGGGTGGGGCTGGCATGGATCGCGGCCATGGGGGCCGGAATCGTGATGGGGGTGGCGCGCGTCACGGCGTCTATTCCGGGGGCGGTGGTGGCGGTGCCGGGCTGGGCGGTGCTTCCCCTCGCGCTGATGGCTGCGTCGCCCCTGCTGGTGTGGGCATGGCTTCGGCGGGTACCCCAGACGGCGGTGGGACCGGGGTGGGGAATGCCGGGGCGCGGTCATTGGATGCGCGCGGGTCTTATCGGGCTGACGGGAGTCGTCGTGATCACCACCGCTGGCCTTCCGGGGTGCACCGGCCCCAGTGCACTGCCCGCGGGCCCCGCGCTACGCGTGCTCGACATCGGACAGGGATCGGCGGCTGTGCTGCGGGACGGTGCACGGGCCGACGTGTTGGTGGACTGCGGCCCACCGGGCGAGCCCCCACCGGTCATCGACGCGCTGGCCCGGGCCGGAATGGATTCGGTGGGGGTCATCATCATCAGCCATGGCGCGCTGGACCACGCGGGCGGAGCCACGGCGGTAATCGATGCCATGCCCGTTGGCCGGGTGCTGCTGCCCGACCCGGATCACGATGCTCCACTGGTACGGGAGGTGGCCGCGCATGCGATGGCGCATGGGGTGCCCGTGACGTGGGTATCGGCGGGGAGCGAGATCTCAATGGGGCCGTGGAGCGCGCGCGTAATTGGCCCGGGACCGGACGATGTGCGAAGCACCGAGGCGAATGACCGCAGTCTCGTGGTGCTTGCCCGCGCGCCCGGCCTGTCGGCGCTGCTGCCCGGCGACGCCGAGGGCAATGTGCTGCGCGACCTCTCGCTGCCGCCCACACCGGTGCTGGTGGTGTCGCACCACGGGTCGGAGGATCCGGCCATACCACCGGTGCTGGCACGCCTGCGGCCGGTGGTGGGGGTGGTGTCGAGCGGGGCGGGTAACCATTACGGCCACCCGCGGGCACAGGTGCTGGCGGCGCTGACGGATGCCGGCGCCGGGGTGCTGCGCACGGATTCGGGCGGGGATGTGGATCTTCGTGCGGGGCAGGGCGGAATCGTCGTGCGCCGCGGGTAACCTGAGGGTGTGTCTCAGCCCGAACCACTGAAGCCCGTCTATTGGATTCACGGCGAGGACCGGACCAAGGTTGACCGTGCTCTGCACCGGCTGGTGGCGCGCGTGGAGGCCGAAGGCGGCATGCCGGCCGAGCGCTTTGAGGCTGGTGAGGTGACGGCCCTGGAGGTACGCGCGGCATGTGAGGCCATGTCGTTTGGCGGCACACGTCTTGTGCTGGTGCGTCGCGCAGACCAGTGGAAGGCGGCTGACGTCGAGCCGCTCATCGACTACCTGGATGACCCCCTGCCCTCGACGTGCCTGGCGCTTGTATCTGACGGCGCACCCACGCCCAGGATGCTGAAGGCGGTGGAGGCCGCGGGCCAGTTGCTGGCGTACGGCCCGCCGGCGAAGGCGTCAGGCAAAGAGCGCATCGCGTGGTTCACCAGGTATGTCCAGGACGAGGTGAAGAAGTACGGCAGCAGCATCAGCGCGAAGCTCGCCGCCGAGGTCGTGACGCGCGCGGGGCGTGCAGGTGAGGATGCCGGCCATCTGGCGAACGAGGCGACGAAACTGGCGATGGCCGCGGGCGACGCCTCCGTGAGCCAGGACGACGTTGACGCACTTGTGGTCGTTGACCCGCAGGCAAAGGCGTATCT
>JBMOGE010000061.1:0-11069 GCA_049318525.1 Miltoncostaeaceae bacterium | reverse complement strand
ATGGCTTTACCTACGACTATTGCAAGCTGTTCGCGGTGGCGCAGAAGCCATCCGAGTGATCCCGATCATCAGCTTCGAGACCGGCAGCTAAACTCTGGGAGCTGGCGGTGTATTGGACTTGGCGGCGAGTACATGCCGCCCTCTTGGGTGAGCCAGCCTTGCTCGGGCGGCCCCCCGCATCCAGATGCCGCGTGCTCGATGGACGCTGGGAACGATCACCCATCTGTCCGCGAAGGCGTAAGCCGAGTAGCGGCCTCGACCCCCAGAATGGCATCGGACACCGCCCGAGGGGCATCGACGTGCGGAAAGTGGCCGGTCCCTGCCACCTCACACCACCGGGCTCCGAGGGTCTCGGCCAGCTCGCGCTGAAGCGAGACCGTCCAGACATCATCGTCGGTACCGCGAAGCACGGTGATGGGCACTTGCGCACCGATGCCGCGGATCGCCGCATCAAGACGCGGGCTCGTGAGAAGCACCCGTGCCCCCGCAAGAAGCGCATGGTGGGTGCTGGTCATCCACCTCCGGCGCTCGAGGTCGCTGGCGTCAGCGGGGGCCGATGGCTCGCCGCTCGCCCTCTGATAGGCCAGTTTGTTTCGCCACAGTGTCTCCCGATCAACCATCGGCAGATACTGGATGAGCAACGGCAGCAGTTGCTGGCGGTCGGGGGGCAGCGCCCCAGGGCCCGAGCAGATAAGTGTCACCGAACCGATACGTGACACAAGGGCCGGATCACGCATCGCCACCTGCACCATGAGGCCGGCATAGGAGTGCGCCACCAGGGCAGGCCGAGATGGGCCAAACCGCTCGTGGCCACACGCAATGACGTCGTTGAGATCTGCGGCCAGGTGACCAAGGGAGTAGCCCGCTTCGTACGCAGGTCCGGGGGCGCCATTCATCCCGCGTTGTTCGTACGCGACCGATGACACTCCATTGGCGGCAAGCTCGTCGGAGAGCCCGGCGAAGTCCTCGCGGCCCCCGAGGAAACCAGGCACGAGCACGGCCCATTGCCCGGTGGCCGCATCGGCAATCTTCACCCGTACGGGGGTTGGACCCGAAGTGAGGGGCCACCAGTCATCAATCATGACGACAATTCTACGCCATGAATACACGTTGGTCGGGCACAGTCACGTCAGGCTCGAATCCTCCACATCACGATGGGCATCGTCTGCGTCACCGATTGGCGGCGAGTGCCTCACATGCCCCGCCGAGGTCGTGGCGGTGGGGGATCGGGACACATCGCGCAGCCGGGGTGACCGCGATCCGCACTCCGTGGTGTGGGTGGCGCCACGAGCGTCGAACACGGCGCGGGCTCGGGAAACGTCGTGGGTGAACAGACGCTCAGAATGCCGCGGGGTCACCTGCGAAACCTCGGGTGGAGTTGGTCACCACCCTGCCGAATGGCATCCCATTCTGCGAGGACCGCATCCACGGCGCTCACCCTCCTTTTCAGGAAGGCCACGCCGCGCACGGCGAGGCCCACGGAGCGTGAACCCCAAATCCTGATCAGGAAGAGGCGGCATCTCCCCGCGCGCGCTTGAACCGGTCGGTGACACGAAAGTCTTCAACGAAGACGATTCGAGTGGGAACCTGCCACGGCTCCATGTCGCGGAGACACGCGGTCCGGATGAGTGAACGCGCCTCTGCACGCGCAAGGTCACCGTCGAAGAGCACAGACGCAACAACGGCCATTCCGGTAATCGGGTGGGGTTCCCCGTGCACCGATACGTCCCGCACGCCCGGAATGTCCGCGATGACCGACTCGATGATCGCTGGGTGCACCTTCTGCCCGCCGATGTTGATCGCGTCATCTCGGCGCCCGAGGAACCGCAGGCGGTCGCCATCGACGAGGACTTCATCGCCGGTGTCAAACCATCCCTCGTGGTCGAACGGATCGGGCGCGTTGAGGTAGCCCACCATCGCTGTGCGCGCGCGGATACGCAGCGTGCCTCCCTCCACCCGCCACTCAACCTCCGGCCCACCGATACTCACCCACGCGGTGTCATCATCCGACCGGGATCGCAGAATCCCAAGCTCACTCATGCCATAGGTCTGGAGCAGGCGCACACCGGGCAGTGCCCGTCGTACGGCGGCGAGAGTGGAATCGGTCATCACCTCGGTCCCATAGGTCACGAGCGATAGCGATGAGAGATCGTGGGCGCCGGTCGCTCCACTCGCCACAAGGATGTGCAAGAACGTCGGCGTGGTCGGAAGCACCTCGACGCCGGTCACTGCGATCCGCGCGGCCACTCGGTGGGGATCGCGGTCGGTCATCGTCACCACGCATCCACCATTCGCGAGCGAATGTAAAACGGTGTTGACGCCCCCGATGTGATCGAACAGGAGGAACGCGGCCACACGCCGCGGCGGCCGAGGAGTGCGGAACCGTTCCACGAGGGAGGCGACGTCGTGCACCACGCCCTTGGGTAACCCGCCAGTGCCGCTCGTAAACAGGACGAGTCCGGGGTGACCGCGCTCGCGAACACGCTCATAGGGGGGCGCGTCAAGCGACCCCCGGGGCGTGGCAATAACGGTGGCTGAGAAGGGGTCAATCCGCCATATCGGCTGCGCGACGTCAGCGAGCGCCAGCGCCCGCGCGGCCGGCACCTGCGGGGCGATTGGAACGACGATAGCGCCTACCTCAAAGGCACCAAGAAGGGCGGCAACGGCAGGGGCCCCGTGGTCGGCATGGAGCGACACGACGTCGCCCGGTCGAACCCCGGCGACAGCAAGGGATGATGCCCACTCACGCCGGTGTGCAGCAATCTCCCCGAATGTGATGAGGGAATCCCCGTCAATGATCGCCGGCGAATTCACGGGATGCGCATCGAGCCGATCAAGGAACCAACGGATCGCCGTAGCGGACGGCGTGCCGGCCGTGGTCATGCACCCCCCAGACGGATTACCTGGCCCGTCACCGCCCGGCTCTTCTGTGCCAGCAGGAAGTCCACGACGTTCGCCACGTCGTCAATGCTCCCCGGCTCCTGAATGGGGAGTCGCGCGAGGAGGCGCGCTCTCACCTCAGCGGGGATCCCTGCCGTCAGATCGGTGGGGACAAAAGATGGGGCGACGCAGTTGACCGTTACCCCGAAGGGCGCCAGCTCTTTCGCCAGAACACGAGTGAGGTGTTCGACGGCCGCCTTCGACGCTCCGTATGCGGCCTCTCCCTCCAATGCGAGCGGCACCGCCATGGAGCTCATTGTCACCACCCGCCCGCGTGGACTGCGGCGAAGCATGCGCAGGGCCTCCCGCACGACCGTGGCGGTACCCACGACGTTGACATCGAGAATTCTCCGCACGCTCGAGGAGGGCAACAGCATGGCTGGGGACATCGTGCCGATGCCGGCGTTGGCGATAACCGCATCCACACGCCCAAAGTGCTCGCGCGCTGCGGCCATTGCCGCCTTCACCGAGTCCTCGTCGGTCACGTCCATCCGCATCGCGAGGCAGCGGGCGTCTGCGGTCTCATCAATCGCCCGGCTGGTTGCAACAACGCGCCAACCCACAGTCATCAGGTGATCGGCGAGCCCGCGTCCGATACCCGTGCGGGCGCCCGTGACGAAGGCAACGGGGTCATCCCCCACCGCCACCACTTACCTCCTCAATGAACGCTGCGAGCGAGCCCACGGTCCGAAACGGGCTCTCGCCAAGCGACATCGCCCGATCGCTGGTGAGGCTGATGACGATGCCGTAGTCGTCATCAGCCATGGCCTCAACCTCCATGATCAGCGCCACGAGGCCGACCGAATCGAACACGGCGCCGTCCCCGATCAGCACGGTGTCTGCGGTGACGTGAAGATCGGTCAGCCCGCGCTCCGACGCGATGGTGCCTGCGGCACGGCGTACCACGACGAGCGCGTCATCGCGGGAGATGCCCGGGGCCGGAGTCAATTCCCCGCCCCGTGAATGGCAATCTCGAACCCGAGAGCGAACGGGCCCGTCTCTGGCGCGGTAATAACCGATCGGTGTGCGACTCCCGCTCGGGAGATCACCTCTCTGATCTCGTCCACTGACAGCTTTTCGTGCGCGAGGGATTCGGGCACGCCGAGCGCCTCCCGGCTGCGGTTAAACGCGGCCCGTGCCTCGGGATCAGCATCGCGGCGCACGTCATGGATAATGATCATCCCGTCCGGCTCCACGATGCGCGCCATCTCGCGGATGCACGCAATTGGGTCGTGGAAGTGGTGGAGCGTCGAGCGGCTGATGACGAGGGCTGCGGACTCGTCCGGAAACGGCAGGTCATGCGCATCTGCACGCATGATGGCGATCCGATCGCCGAGACCCGCGTCGCCGACGGCACGACGGGCCTCTTCCACCATGTCCGGAAATGAATCCACTCCCGTCATGGCGATACCGCTGAGGCCCGGCTCAACGGCGGCGCGAATGAGAAACCGCGCCGTTCCTGTGCCGACATCGATGAGCGTACCCGGGGGACGATCGCGCACGGCGACGATGCCAACCAGGCGTGCGGCGAGCGCGTCATCGAAGTGCGCGACCCCAGCGGCGGTATAACGGTCGTACGCCTGTGCCGAATAGCGAACAGCAAGATCCTTATTGAGGCGGGACGCGTTGGCGGTCAATACATCCCCTCCCCGTTGTTTGCAGCCCGCTCACGAGCGACGAATATTCGGACCTGGTCCTCACCGAAGACGTCTATCAAAACCGCCTTGATCTGCGCGCGAGTCATGCCGTGTTCATCCCCAAGCCGCGCGAGGAGGTCCTCGATGGCGGCCGCGCTCCATTCGTTGTTCGAGCACGCTGCCTCAATGATTCGCAGACAGCGGTCTTCCATCGGCCCGCTGGGTGCACATAGATTCTCGTGAGAAAAGAGCCGGATAACCGGCTGGCCCTCGATCAAATCACCTTCAGGCACGGCACGGTCACGCGACAAATAGTGAGTGATGCGCTCCCGCCACGCGGGCGCATCGGCCGGGCGTGCGAGGGCAATCCGACCGCCTCCGAAGGCGCAGGGCGACAACACACCACGTCGGATGGAGTCCCGAACGGCGACGGCCACGCCCGGAAAGAGGGGGTGCGAGAAGTCGTCCGCGACAACGATGCCGTGATCGGCAACGATTGCCGCCGCCAACATAAGGTCGTTCCGGGCCAAATCTTCCCCGTGATCACCGTCCACGCTCACAACTCGGGGGGCCTCGCCGCCCAGATAATCGAGGATTGCCCCGGGGGTCAGAGTGGATGAGTCGGCGGTGATCACACGTACATTCGCCGCCCCGGCCCGAGCGGCTGTGTCGGCTGCAAGTGGCGGCCCGATATCGAATCCCACGGCCGGGGAATCTGGCTCGAGCAATGCCAGCAGCACAAGCGTGCGGCCCGAATAGACCCCAAACTCAACCACGCCGCCTAACGGTTCATTACTGAGGCGAGTGGCGTTGAGAGTCAGGAACAACGCAACTCCCTCGGGCGACAACCACCCTGGCACCGTGTCGATCTGATCGAGAAATCGGCGAGCCAGCGGAGGGATACCGTCGAGGTGTTGATCCACCGCAGTCACACGCCCACCTCGGCGACTTTGGTCCTCAGCAGGGCGTCCGGGTCGTCCCACTCGGCGCGGTCAGCCTCCTTCATCCGACGGATGACTTCGGACTCGGCCTCGGGATTGAGCCCGAGACCCAACGATGCGAACCGGGCGGCAAACGCGGCGCGCCCGGAGCTTGGACCAAGAACGAGCGTGATGCCCGGCCCGCCAACAACGGCGGGGTCGTACGGAAGGTAGGTCTGGGGGTTCTTCATAATCCCATCCTGGTGAACGCCAGCCTCTGTTCGGTAAACGTTGGCGCCCAGGAGGGCCTTGTGAGCGTGGATCTGTGGTCCGGTGCGGTGTGCGGACTGATGGCAGGCACCGTACAGACGGTCGAGGTTGAGCATCACCGGGCGCCCGTAGCGGTGCTCGTGGAGGTGCAGTGCGAGGGCAACCTCTTCGAGCGACGCGTTCCCCGCGCGTTCGCCCACGCCATTCAGGGCCACCTGCACGATGTCGGCACCCATATCAGCTGCGGCGACGGTGTTTGCGACGGCCAGTCCCAAATCGTCGTGAAAGTGAACAGCGAAGTACGCACCCTCGAGCTCGGGCAATTCGGCAAAGAGGAATTCCAGCACTTCCCGGACGTCCTCGGGGGTGGCAATGCCCACGGTATCGGTGTATCCGAGCACGCGGGCGCCCGCCTCGAATGCCGCGCGGTAGAGCCGCACGAGCACCTCAGGCTCAGTGCGCGTGGCGTCCTCCGGGCTGAAGGCCGCTGTGCCCACGACGGACGCGGCGTACGCGATCTCCCGCCGAACCGTGGCCTCGATCTGATCAATCGACATCCCGAGCTTGTCCGTGCGGTGCACAGGGCTTGTGCCGATGAAGACCGTCACGGCCGACCGTTCGCGCGGGGTCGTGGAGAGCGCGCTCGCGACCGCGTCAATGTCGGAGCGCACTGCGCGTGCGAGGCCGCTCACGACGACTCCATTCACCGATTCGGCCACCTGTCGTACCGCCTGCCGCTCCCGCTCCGAGTTCGCCGGGAACCCCGCGTCAATTGACTGCACCCCGAGCGCCTCCAGAAGCCGTGCGATTTCTACCTTGCCGTCGGCGTCCAGCCGCGACCCCGGCATCTGGTCACCCTCGCGGAGCGTGGTGTCGCTGAAAATCACCGGACGCGGCCGGAGGAGAAGGCGATCAGCGATCGGTGTCATCTGAGATTGCCCATGCGGACGTAGATGAGACGGTCAGGGTCGGTGCTCTCCGCACGCCCATGAAGGGTGGTGAGGTTGTTGACCGCCAGAATGTCTCCGGGCTGCCAGTCGACTTTTGTCTCCTGCACGATGCCTGTGCCGTAGATCGCGTGCACGATCTCGGCAGGAATGCGATCGCCGGTTGCGGTACGCACCACAAGCGGCGGGGTGCGGTTGGACGTCTCGCCAAGAATCTCGGCCGCCGTGCCTGCTTCGGCGATCTGCTCGCCAAACCACACCGGGAGCAAACTGCTGATGAGCCGCTCCGACCCATCCGGATCGCGAATGATCGCGGGGGTTACGAAGGTTGTCTCCACCACATCGGTCTCGGCGTCGTACGTGAGGACGGTGTCATTCGCCTCGCAAATCCGGGCAATCACATTCACATCGTCGGTCATGTACGCCTGTCGCCAATCGGCGGCCTCGAGTCGCCGAAGGTACATCAGGTCGTTCGCCCGAAGGTAGGTGAGCACGTCTGGAGGCAGTCCATCAAGCAGAGCCTTACCGTCGGCCACCGTGGTTTCACCCCCGCCGCCGGAGGGAGGGATCTCGCAGTAGAACCACAGGACGCCGGGGCGCTCTTTGAAGTAGTACATCTCGCCATGGAGTGGAATGGGGAAGGTCTGGGTCGACCCCGTCGCCGTGAGAATGGATGCCTCGGTGTCAACCGTCCGCCGATCAAGCGATCCGAAACGGAATCCGCCGCCACGGTAGTCATGCCAGTTGTCGCAGATGGCGTTACCGAGCGTCACAAAATCGGCGAGAGTCGCCCCAAATCCCGTGAGCGCGATGGCTCCCGACTCATCGAGCGCTTTCCGCACGTCTGCGGGGTCCACGTCCCCAAGTGCCTGCCCTTCGGCGGCCGTGATTCTCAGCGGCATGTCAGTCGAAGTGGTCATAACTGGGCCTCCTCCTCATTCTCGTGGCAGATACCGAGGACGTACCCCGGCGGATGGATGATACGAACCCGAAACGTCCGCGAAGAATTTGATCCGGCACCGATCGTTATCGCGGATCCATCAGGACGGGCCGACAGGACCGGCCAGGAACTGAGGGACCCGCCGAGGCCAGTGCCCACGGCCTTCGACGCGGCCTCTTTTGCCACCAGAACGTCAAGGGTGGGCGGAGGCGGAACGATGGCGCCGAAGCCGGATTCCCTGCAAATGACGATTTCGGCAGCGCCCAGATGGCGATCGCCTGGCTCGACGTCAATTCCGAGCAGGGTTCCCGGTGCCGCGACAGCGGCGGCCACCACCTCCGCAGCATGTGTAAGGGATACCACAGGCACTTCAGCGACTGTGGACAGCGAAGGACAGGACACGATGGGCGCGCCGCTCGCGGTGGTGCCTACGTGGATGTCGGCAGGGGCAAGGTCGATGCCGTGCATGTCGATGGCCCAGGCGCGCACGGCATCTTTGATGACGATGCGCCCGAGCAGCCACTCGATCCGTCTGGCCGGCTGTGCGTGCATGCCATACCAGGTACGGCGCTCACCGGCATCGAGCGACATGTGGGCGAGGACCCGTGCCCAGATCCCGTATCCCTCCTGCAGAAAGCTCATTTCACGGTCGCCACGGTCAAAGCGGCGCAGGACGATGCCATCTGCGAGCGGCCAGTCCTTGCTGAGGTACTCCCTTCCGGGATCGAGGAGGCACTGGAGAAAGTTCCCCGGAAATGCGAAGACGCGCTGGCGCAGCCCGATGAATTCTGCAAGTACCCGCCCATCCCCATCCATGATCGAAATGTCGGCACGGGTGCCCACTCCCGGGTCATCGAGGACGGTGACGCGAAACACAAGTTGAGTCCCGGGGTCGGGAACCGGTGCATACCAGTGGTATGCATCGGCGGCGTACGGAAATGCCCCAGACAGCTCGGCAGCCCGTGTGTTGGCCCAAAAGGAGACGAGCTGCCCGCAACTGTCCAGGAGAAAGGGATCGAGCAGCATCAAGGGCTCCGCGGCCCGATCCGGATCCGGGTCGGGCCGCCGGCGGCGCCCACGCGCCCATACTCCGGTGTCATCGAGCAGATCCACCGTCTCAATACTCCGAAACGCAGCCCCGTGGAAAAGGCCCGAATACAGACCTTTCGGCCGGTCTGCCATCTCCATCGGGTGCGCGGGTTCCGACGGCGCCTCAGGGTACGCCGACGCGAAAACGGCGGTGCCCTCGAAGGCCACATATTCGGGCCCGGAATCATCTGGCTCGGCGGGACCAATCTGGGGCTCACGTATCAGAGTGATCGTGACGTCCACTCGCGATGGATCGTCCGGCCGCCTGCATGCCTCAATCCGAGCGGTCGCCCGACCACCGTCGAGCGCGATCCAGCGATGTGCGCGCAACGCCTCAAGCCCGACGCACACAACTCCAGCGCCCACGAGGCTGGATGCGGCGAGCCCCACCACCTCCATGCTCACCGTGAAGGGAACCACCGCGAGTGGGGTGAGGGAATGGTCTCGCTGCGATACCTGACCGCCGATGGCGTGGTCGGAGAGGAAGCGATCGCTCGCCGGGTCGAAGACCTTCAGGTAGACGGCATGATCCCGACCACGATCGACACACTCCCCGAGTAGCCAGTCGGACGATGGTGCGCCGACGGCGCTGATGGGGGCCGGCCGCGGCGGAGCCGGTGCGTGCGAACCGGTGCCTGCGGCGATCGCCTGTGTGTCGAGGAACTGGCGCATGAGGGACAGGTGTACGTCAACGACGTGCGCCACGTCGACCTGCGGTGCGCCACCGGAACGCCCCGGTGCCGAGGCAACCGTTCCGACTGGCACGCCGATGTTCGGATCCAACTCAAGGAGGTCCACCCGCTCAGCAAGAGGGACGTGATCGGGGCGCTGATCACGGATTGAATGCAGCGTGGAAATATCCAGGTCCACGCCGTGCACGTGCAGCAGGGCGAGGCATCGCGCAAGCCCCGAGAGACCCCCCCGCCCTCCATCAACTGCGAGCACAAGTACATCGCTTTCGCGCAGCGCATCTGCCGCGCAGGCCGATAGCGTGGTGCCCGGCCCCACCTCCACAAGGCAGGTGAGGTTCTGCTCCTCCACCACACGGTGAAGAGTCGAGGCCACGTCCACGCGCTGCCACCACTGGCGCCCGAGCATTGACCGGATCTCGCCTGGGTCGTCGGGCATCCGGGCGGCCGTTGAACACGAGTACCACGGCAGGTCCGGCGGCCGGACCTCGACCGCGTCATACGATGCTCCGAGCATCTGTGCTCGAGGACGGAAAAGGGGCGTGTGATACGGCAGGGTGAAGGGCAGATCCCGCACCAATGCACCACGCCTTACGAGCTCGGCCTCGAGGGTATCGGCAGCGTCGAGGGGCGCCCACGCAACGGTGACCGTCTGCGTACTGACGGTGGTGATGAACGCGCCGGGCACCGTGTCAACCGCGGCGCAGGCATCGGCCGACGGAAGTCCGGTGACGGACATCGTGCGCCCGGTGGGCACCGGGTGCGCGTCTGCTGCTTGTGACTGCGCCCGCGAAATACCCTTTATCACTGGCATCAGCACGTCCACAGACCGACTCGCGACCGCTCCGCTGATCACGCCTGCCGCGAATTCGCCGCTTGACTGTCCCATCACGGCTGTGGGGCGCACGCCGATGGTGGCGAACAGGTCGGCCATCGCGATACTCGCCACGGCGAGCGCCTGGGTTCCCCCACGCACCCCCGAGAGTCCGGCAGGGTCGATTGGTGCGAATGGTTGCGCCCACATACGCGGTGTCATCGGGGTCAGGTCGGCCGCCACCAGCGCACCGTCGAGCGACGTGCACCACCGCCGGACCGACGGAATACAGGCGGCGACCTCCCGCAGCATGCCTGAGTACTGGGCACCCTCCCCGGGGCACATAAACCCAACCCGGGGTTGTCGATCCACGAGATCAAGGGAAGTGCCATCTGGCCGACGCATTCGCGTGCGCCCCGCGGAAAGCGCCGCGCGCACGGCGCCAAGACGCTCGCGGGCCTCAGCAACGGACGACACCGGCATCGCAGCCCGCAGAGGCGCGCCGATGGGTGGGGCCTGGGCGGCGAGAACGGAGAGTGCTGTGCCGGTGTCCAAGGCGACGATCAGCTCATCCACGACACCGATCAGCTCCTCTCCGGTTTCCGCCCCGAGCAGGATTACCTCGACGGGCCATGCCGGCATAGAGAGCTCAAGGCCATCGGCCGGAGCCTCGAGCACCACGTGGCCATTGGCGCCACCGAACGCCAGCATGTTGACCACGGCAATTGGCACGCCGAGATCTCCCCCGGGAAGCGGTGCAAGTGATGTGGGTACCACCTGCCCCGCTCCCTGCTCGATTCCACGGCGTGGGCCGGTGCCGAGC
>JBMOGE010000060.1:0-11793 GCA_049318525.1 Miltoncostaeaceae bacterium | reverse complement strand
TGGACATCACATCGACAACGCCCGGGTCGATGATGATGGCCGCAAGCCGGTGCTCGAATGCCGCAGCGCGCGGCACCCAGTACCCGGCCTGACTCACGCCGGAGAGCGCAATGGCATCGGCCTGCACGTCACCCCGGGCAAGCGCCCAATCGACCACCGGTGTGGCCACGGCCTCCCAGTCGCCGCGAAATGGCATGTGCTGCTCGTACAGGGCGTACCCCTGTCCTGGGCCGTCGTAGATCAGCACGTGGTACCCGCGCTCCAGGGCGTCCATGCCACCCATCGAGAGCATGTCGCTCACGGTGCCGTCGCTGCCGTTGGTGAGGATCACCAGCGGGCGCACACCCTCGCCGCCCGACATGAAGTACCCGTGCAGGTGGGTCTTCTCGTATGGGATCTGCACCTTCTCAACGGGAGTGGGCCACAGACGGAAGGCACGGTCGATGGCCTCACGGTGGTGGCGCCAGGTGGAAAGACCCCGCGACGGGTCCTTCGTACCCAACACGTAGAAGAAGCCGGTGCCGAGATAGGTGGCCGCGCGCAGGTACCGGTAGCGCGCAGTCACCAGATCGCCCTGGCGCTCCGCGTGGTGGGCCTCCTTCAGCAGGCGTTCCCCCACCGCAACCCACTCGTCAAACCATGAGTCGGGGTCGCCATCGGTAATGCGCGCCGCCGTTGAGGTGACCTCGCCGGCCTCGGCCAGACGATAGGCAACCGCTCCAATCGCACAGCGTGTGGCGAACTCGTAGCCCTCGTCCTTAAAGAACATGTGGTCGGTCATGCGTCCATTCTAGGATGACGCGGAACCACACAGCCCCGAAAACACCGCCCTGCGTCTCGCGGTTGCAGGGAGGGTTTGCTTCAGGCGGTGAGTTTCGTTGCAGCCTCGGTCGCAAGGCCCCGTCGCTCGAACATATTGGCGAGCAGTGGCAGACCGGCCCCGATGGCGATGGCAATAGGAAGAACGATGGCGCTGAGTAGAACGGTGTGAGTGAGCAGCATTTCGACCTCCGGTGGATTGGTGATGCGGCCACCATGACCCCCCGCGAGGGGGCACCCCGCCGGGATCTCCTTCGGGGTCGCCCCACGGTTGGTAAAGGATTCTCCAGAACCCCCGACGCGGGACGGGCGCGCGCTGGCGCTGATCGCGCATGATCGTCAGTGCGGTTCAGCAGGCCAGTGCACGGTGATGATCTGAGGAGCGACATGGACGTACGACGGCTTGGCGACGGCACACCCGTGGGCGAGATCGCCCTGGGTGCAATGGCGTTCTCCAACTTCTATGCCGGCGGTGACGATGAGGCCGGCGTGGCCGCGATCCAGCGCGCGCTCGATGCCGACATCACCCTCATCGACACCGCCGAGGTGTACGGCATGGGGCACAGCGAGAAGATGGTGGGTACGGCAGTGCGCGACCGGCGCGACGAGGCCGTGATCGCCACCAAGTCGATCCAGGGGCACCCCGACTACCTGCGCCAGGCGATTGACCGCAGCCTCATGCATCTGGGCCTCGATTACGTGGACCTGTACTACCTGCACCGGGTCGATCTGGACGTACCCATCGAGGAGTCGGCGGGGGCGATGGCCGATCTCATCGCCGCGGGCAAGGTGCGCGCGTACGGGCTGTCGGAGGCCGCGGCCGACAACATCCGCAAGGCGCATGCCGTGCACCCGGTGACCGCGCTGCAGACCGAGTACTCGTTGCTGGAACGCGCCCCCGAGGTGGATCTGCTGCCGGTCACCCGCGAACTCGGCATCACCTTCGTGGCGTATAGCCCGCTGTCACGCGGTCTGCTCACGGGCACCATCCGCACCGGGAGCGACCTGGACGAAACTGACTGGCGTCGCGATGTTCCGCGCTTTCAGGGTGAAAACCTCGCGCACAACGTTGCGCTGCTGGCACCGCTCGAGGAGATGGCCACCCGCATGTCCACCACCTCCGCAGCCGTGGCGATCGCGTGGCTGCTCAGCCGAGGGGACGACATCATCCCCCTGGTCGGCATGGGGAGGCCGAGCAGTGTCGAGCGTGCCCTCGAGGCGCGTGATGTGCACCTCACGCCAGATGACCTAGCGGTGCTCGATGCGGCGTTCCCCATCGGTGCGGCTGCCGGCACGCGCTACCCCGAGGAGATGATGTCGCGCGTGCACGTGTAAGGCGATTCGGCCCCACCGCCATATCCGGCTGGGGGGCGCGTAAACCCGCGGCGCATGCGCCCAGGGCAGTCCCGTCTATGCTCACTCAGCCACACCTTCTCGCGCGTTCACGCAGGGCGGGCGAACCTCCACCCTAGGAGCACAGTTGAACCTCCCTACTCGCCGTCTTGCCGGTGCCGCGGCCGTCCTCGGCCTTGCAGCACTCGCTCTGGCGCCTGTCGCCCAAGGCGCTCCCGCGACGGGCGCCGCTTCCACGGCCAGCACGCCGACGACCAGAGCCCTCGCCCTGATGCCCCTCAAGATCAAGGCAGGCCTCGACATCCGCATGGCGTACCGGCGCTACGCGCTCTGTGCGGCGAGCAACATCACCCCCAGCAAGAAGTCGACCTACATCAATGGCAGGAAGTACCAGGTGGGCACAGGGTTCTGTCCGATCGTGAAGGGCTGGACGATCTACAACGAGACCCTTCAGGGCACGAGTCCGACCGTGAAGGGCCCCTCCACCATCTGGTCGAGCTTCGGGGAACCGGCCACCTTCCCTCAGTACAGCCCTGACACCGGTTGGACCGTCGCTGCCGGGACGGGTCGCACATTGGTTGTGGGCACTGCCCCCAACACGGGCATGGCGAACTTCTGGGGATTCCCCTGCGTCGTGACAACGCCGGTGACCGTCGGTGGAATCAGCTACCCGATGGCGATGTGTGCGGGTCCGCTCATGGAGAACATCAACAACGGCCCGGTATCCGCCGGTGCGACCATGGTCACAGACGCCCCTGAATCCGCGACCATCCCGGTCGGCGGCGTCAAGCTGAGCACCGGGTCGCTCGCCGGGATGGAGTCCTTCTTCCTGAACCCGTTCCCGCCTTCCTGAACCGGTTCACGACCGGCCTCGGCGCCCTAGGCGGCGCCGAGGCCTCCGGGTAGCAACCCCACCTCGAGAGGCCAACGATCACATTCGGCTTCCCCCCTCAGCAGCCGGTGCTTGTCACCGTGCTGTTGGGGCAGGTGGTGTTGTTCCCCTATCTCCTTCCACCCCTTGGGTTCATGCAAGGCTCGAAGGCCCCGGGGAATGGCTTGGGGGTACGCAAGAGGCGCCACACTCAAGTGGTGGGCGCGGGGGGCTCGCAACGCGCTGGGACAACGGTGGGGCCGCGACTGGGTTCTACAACCACCCCGCTCCCACGTTGGGTCGCACCGCAGCCATGCAACGAGATCCGGCACGGCTCCGCATAAGATGACCGCGTGGGCGCGTAGCTCAGCTGGTTAGAGCAGGGGACTCATAATCCCTCGGTCGCAGGTTCGAGTCCTGCCGCGCCCATCAAGATCGGCATCCGTTTGGGTTGCGCAATGCAAGTGAAGCGTTTAGATTGCGTCGTGCAAGTGAAACCCACCCGGTTGTTGAAAGAGACATCGACATGGCAGAACGCGTTCTCGTCACCGGCGTTACCGGCTACATCGGCCAGTACTGCGCGGCTGAGTTGCTCAGTAAGGGATACGACGTGGTCGGAACCGTTCGATCCCTGTCGAAGGCCAATGCCACGAGGGCCGCGATTGCCGCCGTTGCTCCGGTCGAGAACCTCACCTTCGTCAAGGCTGATCTGCTGTCCGACGACGGCTGGGACGACGCCATGCAGGGATGCTCGTACGTGCTCCACGTGGCGTCTCCCTTCTTCCTGGCCGAGCCGAAGGACGAGAACGAACTGATCGCACCCGCCGTCGACGGAACCCGCCGGGTGATCGACGCTGCGGAGCGCGCAGGCGTGCGTCGCATGGTGCTCACCTCATCCGTTGCGGCGATGATCACCGGCAAGCCGAGCGGCCGCTACGGGCCCGATGCCTGGTCGGATACGAGCGCGGACATCGGTGCGTACCCGAAGAGCAAGACCCTGGCCGAGCGGGCCGCCTGGGAGGCTGTGGCGGAGAGCGACATGGAACTCGCCGTCATCAATCCGGGAGTGGTCTTCGGCCCGTCGCTCGGCGCAGAGATCGATGGTCAGAGCGTGGCCCTCATCACCGACATGATCGGCGGCAAGATGCCGATGGTCCCCGACATCGCCATGGGCGCGGTTGACGTGCGCGACGTGGCCAAACTGCATGTGGCCGCGATGACGACCACCGACGCGGCAGGCAAGCGCTTCATCGCCGCGACGGCTGAGCCCGTGAGCATGCGCGACGTGGCGGCGGTGCTCCGCGACGCCGGCTACACGAAGGCCCCGAAGCGAAAGGCCCCGCGTGTGGCGATCAAGATGATGAGCCTCTTCGACCGGGAGGCCAAGGGACTGCTTCCCATGATCGGCAAGCGGGCCGCGTTCGACAATCAGGCGACCTTCGACATACTTGGATGGCAGCCGACGCCGATGGACGCGTCGCTCACCGAGATGGCAGCGTCCATCGCCCGATAGGAGGCGACATGGCAGCGGAATCGGAAGTTGGCGGCGTGACCTGGCGCTCGCCCTGCCCCGTCAGTTCCGGGCTTGACGTGCTCGGCGACAAGTGGTCGCTTCTGATCGTGCGCGATCTGTTCATTCACGGAACCCGTACCTACTCCGAGTTCCGTGAGGCGCCCGAGCACGTCGCGACCAACATCCTGGCCAACAGGCTTCGCCTGCTCACGTCGCTTGGGATCATCGAGCGCACAGACCCGGACGGGGTGGCCCGCAACAATGCCTACCGCCTCACCCCTCGGGGTGAGGCGCTGCGGCCGGTGCTCGAAGAGCTGGGCAAGTGGGCGCAGGACAACCTCAAGGCTCATCACGCGGAAATGGTCAACATTCTCTGACGCGAATCGTTCGGTCGCAGGTTCGAGTCCTGCCGCGCCCATTCGGAGCTATCCGAGATTCCGCCACACCAAATACGAAACGCCCTGGACGGCTTCCGATCCCGGCCTGCGGTACGTTTTTATCTCCCCGAACCGGAGTTGATGTAATGAGCAGACGGAACCTCATCGCCCTTGCCGTCGGCTTGCTGGCGCTTGCAGCGCCAGCAGCGGCGAGCGCAGCCATGGCCTACATCACGACACCGCGCGACACGAAGGTGCAGGGACAGGTGATGGTCGCGAACGACGACGGTTCCGGCGCGCGCGCAGTCGCCTCCGGGGAATTCGCTGCCATCTCGCCCGACGGCACGAAGGTGGCCTACCAGGATTACGGCAATTTCAGCCAGCCCCCAGACAGCAAGGCCGGGGTGGTGGATATCGCCACCGGTGAGAGCGCGCTGCTCACAGGCGAGGAGTGCATTGGCGACCTCATCTGGGCGCCGAACTCGCAACTGATCGCATGCCAGACGCAGTCGAGCAATGCCAAGGGGTATCTCAGCGGCAACGGCCTCGGGCTCGTCTCTGTGCCTCCCAGCCTCGCCGGGGTGGTCGGCATTGAGGTGAAGGACTACATCCCCGCCCGCGGCAACGCCGTCGATCGCAGCGTGGCCTTCTCGCCTGATTCCGCGAGCATCGCATTTGCCTGGCGGCGGTATTCGCAGGACGAGGGCGCCAGCAGTCTGTACGTCGCACCTGTTGCAACCCCCGCTGCGCGCAGGCGGGTGCTCGCGCGAGCCATCAGTCCTGTGTGGGGAGCGCCCGGCATCGCCGCATCACGACAGGCGAGCGTGCGCACTGATGTGAGGCTCGGGGGTGAGTCAATCTCCTTGATGACCATCGTGCCCACGCAGATGTGGATCGTGCAGCCTGACGGCACGGGGGCGCGGCGCGTCACAAACTTCGGGTGGCAGGCGCAGGGATTCAACGCGGGGCTGCTCGCGGCGGCATGGTCGCCTGCAGGCACCCACATCGTCGGCACAGTCGGCGACGGTGCCGAACGCCAGCAGAGCCTCGCCACCATCAGCGTTTCCACCGGCAGGGTGCGACTCCTGATGAGGAAGACCACCGTGAGCCCGGTCGCCTACTCGGCTGACGGTCGGCGCATACTCGTTACCACCGGATTCAGGGGCCGCCCGCAGAACATCCGGGTCGTCAACGTGAATGGCGGCGCCCAGCAGACCCTCGTGGTGAACGCAGGCACAACATCGGTGAGCGCTGGCTGGAACGGCTGATCTGGAGTCGGTTCAGGGAGTGATTGACGCTGAGAGAACGTGGCGTCCGACGAGTGCCGGCATACCCCCGGTCGCACACACGGATGAGCGCTCCCTCCTTCGTCCGAGGTCGGGCGTACCGACACGTTCGCGAGGGACCCCTCGCTCGCGACTTCCCGGCGAGCGGTCGGCGAAACCCGCGCTGATGTTGAGGTGGGCATCCCCGGAGCGCTAAAGATGTACATCGAGGATCTGCACGAGCGCGGTCAGGTCCTCCCCAAACCGCGCAACGTCGGGGGGTACCTCGCCGCCTGGAGGCCCCAGCCTGCGGCCCCCGCCTACTTCGCGAGCGGGAGGCCAGCCTTGTTGCAGTACACCACGGGCGCCGCTTCAAGGTCAGCATTTGCGAACTGGTCCATTTGCGCGAGCGCGTATTCCATGCTGGCGGGATTGATACTGCCGCTCTCGCCTGAGAATGGCACCGCCAGCACCTGCACGGCGAGCAGCGAGGACACCACCAACACGGTGACTCCGCCCATCATCGACGCCTGGGCCAACCAGCCCTCGTCGGGATCTGCATAGAGCAGGACATATCCCACCACGAGGATGGCCGCGACCACCAGAAGCGCCCAGAGCAGCACGGGGATCTGCCCCTCGGCCACCAGCACGCGCCCCGACCGGCCGAGGTTGCGCTCGTTCGTAGATGCCCACCAGGCCTTCACTGGCTCCGCCGCTGAGCTGGTGGCGTTCTGCTCCTTCACGCCCACGTCTTCGAGGCCCACCATCCAGGCCGCTGTCACCGGGCTGCGCTGGCCGTCCTGCAGCGACTGCCACTCCTGCGAGATCACCGAGCGGGCGTAACACACCAGCTGGCCCTGCGCTTCGCCGGCGCGGTCACCGCCGAAGTCGTAGGCGGTGCGGAACTGAGCCGTCACGGCCGCGGCTTCTGCGTCGGCCCGAGTAGCGGCGGACTCATAGGTGCCGAAGCTCAGGAAGATGACGAAGCCGAGCAGGATCACGAACCCGGAGCCGAGGAACCCGAACACACTAGATGCGCCCACAGAGCCGGCAAAGCGCCCGCGTGAGGGCGCGTGGCGCCTCACCAGCAGCATCAGGGCGATCATCACGACCGCGGAGATCACGATCACGCAGATTGCGAGCAGGGGACTCATGCGCAAGACCCTACCGAATAGACGGCGCCTTGATGCGCGTGAGCGACCATCCCTTCCGAGGCGCGGGCACATCACACCTCCACGAGGAGGGGATCGGGGTCTGCGCGTCAGATGAGGACCCGGCCACCTGCGCAGTCGTCAGGAACTCCGGGGTGCGGTGCACGTCGAGGCGGGGCCAGTGCCTCAGCGACCCGACGAGTGATCTCCTCGCCGATCTGGGGGGCAGGCTGATGTTGATCGCGTCCATGCACCGGACGCCACCGCGGTTCGGCCCTTCGCCGCGACAGAAGATGTGTATTCGGATCTCGTTTCTGACGCGCTCGCCCCTCCTGTCGTATCGGGATTAGCGGGCCATGCCGCGAACGGACTTGCCCCTCGGCGACCAGCCGGTGGTGCCGCGTTCCGGCCCCCTATGGCGTCTGGGCCGTGCCGGGGGGTCCTGGCAATGGGCCCGCGACATCGCTGCGCGGGCCCATTGCCGACAATGCCCTAGGAGGCCTTACCCACCGCGGTGGCCTCGGGGATCTCGATGAGCTTGCCCGAGGTCACGTCGTACACGTAGCCGTACACGGGGATACCTGATGGCACGAGCGGGTGCTCACGGATGCGACGCACGTCGTCCAGCACGGACACCGCCTGGTCGGAGATGGTGAGCCAGTCGATCTCGCGACCCACGGGCGAGCCCGGGCCCTCACCCACGTCGTAGAAGCCCTCCGCGCCGAGCGCAGCGGTCTCGAGGCTGCTCTCCAGCAGGCCACCCATCACGTCGTTGGTGAAGAACTCCATGCCGCAGTTGGTGTGGTGAATGACAAACCACTCCTTGGTGCCAAGAAGCTTGTACGAGATGACCAGCGAGCGAATGGCGTCGTCGCTGGCACGGCCACCGGCATTACGGATGACGTGCGCGTCGCCCTCGCTCAGGCCGGCGTACTTGGCTGGGTCGAGACGGGCATCCATGCAGGTGAGGATGGCGAAGCCGCGGGCGGGCGGCAGCGCCAGGTCACCCTTGTCGAAGCCGACGACGTACGCGCCGTTCGCGGCCAGGACCTCGTCGTGTACCGACATTCGGGACTCCCCATTCGTAATTTCGCATTTCCTACTGGTTTTATGGACAATAGCCACGAACGGCCGCGCGCGCCAATTGGGAACCGATCTCGCGGCCGCGCCGCGCGGCGCCACCTACCCTGCCCGCGATGGTGAGAGACCTGCCCCCGGCACTCGAGCGCGCGGCCTTCCTGCCGGATATCGGGGACCCGTCAACGCTCATCCTGAGCATCGGCTACCTGGCCGTGTTCCTGCTGGTGGCCGCCGACGGGGTGTTCCCCATCTTCCCCGGGGAAACGTCGATCGTGGTGGCCGCCGTGTTCGCGGCGGAGGGCGACCTCAACATCTGGCTGGTCATCCTGGCGGGTACCGCGGGGTCGATCGTTGGCGATTCAGCAGCCTTCTGGATCGGGCGTGGAGGCGGCGGCTGGATCCGCAAGTCCCTCGTCAGGACGCTCGGCCACGACCGCGTGGTGGCAGGCGAACACATGGTGCACCGACAGGGCGACCTGCTCATATTCACCCAGCGATTCCTCCCCGGCCTTCGCCTGGCCATCAACATCGCCCTTGGTGCCGGCCGCACCAGCTTCCGGCGCTTCCTGGCCATCGATTCCGCCGCAAGCCTTGTGTGGGCGGCACAGGCGGCAGCCATCGGCTACCTGTCGGGCTGGCTCTTCCCGGGCAAGACGTGGCTGGCACTGGTGGTGGCCCTGTCGATCGCCGGGGTACTCATCCTCGTCATCATCAAGCGGGAACACCGGAGGATGAAGGAGGAGCAGGCGCTGATCGACGAGGAGAGCGCGGGGGCCTGAGACGCCGACGCCCACGGCGCGAGCGCCGTGGGCCGGTTCGGCTACTTCCGCACGCGGGCTGCCCGGGCGCTCTGGGCCACAACGCCCGATGCCCCCCTGCCGGTGGTCGTCACCGTCCATGACCCCTTGCCCAGCACGATGGTGCAGCGGTAGGTCCGCTTGATCACGCGCTTCGTCTTCGCCCTGCGCACCGTGGCAATGGAGCAGCGCCCGCGACGCGATGCACCCGCGGTGGTCGTGGCCACCTGGGCCACGCTGGTGATGTCGGGGGGGAGCGCGCCGGTGGTGATGCCGCGACGCCCGCGCAACTGGAAGCGCCCGCCGAGCGCCCGGGGCGTCGCCCCGACGCCCGACGCCCGACGTGCCCGATGTGGCACTCGGGCCGGCTGGCGCAGATGGAGTGAACACCGCCGACGGCGCGGAGGCGGCACTCGCGCCCTGCGCGTTGCTGGCCGTGACGGTCACCGTGAGCCCCACGCCATTCACAAGACCCGTGAGGGTGCACGACGTGGTGGTGGTCACGCACTGCGCGCCACCCGGCGTGGCAGTTGCGGTGTACGACGTGATGTCGGCACCCCCGTCGGCGACCGGCGCCGTCCACGACACGCTCGCGACGCCGTCACCGGGAGCCGCCGTCACCGCAAGCGGCGGGGAGGGCTCAGTGACGAAGAGCGACCCTTGCGCCACCATGTCCACCCCTGCGGCGCCACGGCCCCGCCGGGGAAGCTGGCCTGCGAGGGGTCCCACTGAGTGACGAGCTCCTGCTGCGCCGTGCCAGCTGTTGCGATGGGAGCATTGATGGAGGCCGTTGCCGACGCGCCACCGCCAAGCCCCACTGACGGATCAACGACAAGCGATGGGGCCGCGGATGCGACCGCCGGCACGGCAACGATCACGGCAAGTGCGGCATACCTGAACAGGCTCATGAGGCGGGTCATCACGTGGGGTCCTTGACGACAATATCTACGTTAGAAGTTACCGTAGTTCCTCACAGAGCCCGCGTCCATCATGCTGGGGAAACGCTGGTGCGCGTGAGATGATCAGGCCATGGCCGAAACCACCGTCAACGCGGGGACCCCTCACGAGGCACCAACCGAGACGTACGCGTCGCTGCGCGAAATCATGGCCGTTTTCCCGCAGCATCAGGGCTGGCTCGGCGCCCGCATGGGCATGTCACGATCCGACATTGACGGGCTGCTGATCATCTGCGAGCAGCCCATCGGGCCATCCGACCTCGCGAACCGGCTGGGGCTCACTCACGCCGCCGGCTCGCAGGTGGTTGACCGCCTGCAGGCGCGCGGCCTGGTAAAGCGCACACCCGATGCGAACGACGGGCGCCGGGTAATGGTGTCGGGAACAGCAGCCGCCTACCCCGAGGTGGCCACGCACCTGAGCGCGGTGTTCACGGAAATGCGCGAGATCGAGAAAGGCTTCACCGACGACGAACTGGCGACGGTGCGCCGCTACCTGGGCCAGGCGGCCGAGGCATTGCGACTGCGGCGGTAGTACGGCGCGATGGGCACCCCCTCACAGCGCAGGCATAGCGCTGCGGATTGCACCGCGTCCGTACCCCCGGCTGTGCAGGGGTGCCGCTTAGCCGGTGACCGGCAGGCTCTTCTTGCGCGTGACCGTCACGCGTTTCACCGACTGGGCGATCACCGTTGCCCCGGCCTTGGCCTGCGTGGTAAGCGTCCACTTGCCGGCGCCAAGGCGGGTACGGCAGGTGTAGGTGCGCACCGAGCCCTTGGTGCGAATCGTGCAGGTTGTGGTCACCCGCGCGGTGGCATGGGCGCCGGTGGCGATCTGCACCACGCGCGTTGCGCCCTTGGGCACCACTCCTGCGGTGGTGCAGCCGTGCGCTGGCGCACACGTGACGTGCCCCGGAAGCGAGCCGACTCTGGTGGGTGTGGCCGGATTCGATGGCGACGGGATCGCCGAGGTGCCAAATGCTGCGCTGGGTACCGATGTGGATCCGGTTCCCACCACATTCACCGCACTGACGGTGCAGGTGTAGGTGGCCCCAAGAGTGAGTCCGGTCACCGTCATGCTGCGTGCACCTGCCACGTCGGTGGTTGCGGTGGCAGGTGCCCCACCGGTTGATGAGGTGCAGGTGGCGCGGTAGCTGGTCACCGGGGTACCGCCATTGGAGAGCGGCGGAGCGAACGACACAACCACGCCGGTCTCACCCGCGGCGGGCTGCGCCGCGCTCACGCCAGTCGGGGCTCCGGGCAGGTATGCGGGAAACAGCAACGGCGAGGCGATGGTCTCAACGCCTGAGGTGAGGCTGGATGAGACGCCAGAGGAGTCGCCGCCGTAGCTCGAGTTCCCCCACGTGGCCACCGAGCCATCTGCCTTGAGCGCTGCGAAGGCGTACCCGCTCGAGAACACCTGCGTCACACCGCCTGAGAGCGCACTCGTCACGCCGGAGGAGTCGCCGCCGAAGCTCGTATCCCCCCAGGTGACCACCGAGCCATCTGCCTTCAGCGCTGCGAAGGCGTACGCGGCCGAGAACACCTGCGTCACACCGCCCGAGAGCGCACTCGTCACGCCGGAGGAGTCGCCGCCGTAGCTCGAACTCCCCCAGG
>JBMOGE010000059.1:0-12344 GCA_049318525.1 Miltoncostaeaceae bacterium | reverse complement strand
GGCTCGCCGTAATCCTGGTCTGGTGCTGCGGAGGCCACGCAGAAGTACAGGGGCCGCACCTGGGTGCGCGGTACACGCCAGCGCACGGTGTAGATGTACTGGCTCGACATCGGACCCATCACCGTCTCGAGCGAGTGCACCAGGCGCCCGCGGTCATCAACGATAGAGATGAATTCTGAGCTGGTGGGTGACGGGCCGCTCACGCGATACGGGAGATTGATGGCGCCGCCGGGGCGGCCGATGGCCCGCTGCGCGCGGGCCCGAAGGGCCGGGGCGGGGAGCGTCACCGATGTGGGGGCCACGCCGTCCATGGTCTCGGTCGCCCACGCAAAGGCGGCGCTGGTGCGGGCATACACGCCCGGGGTATTGGCGCGGGCGCACCCCTGCCCCCACGACACGATGCCGATCAGCACCGGGGCACCCGACACCGATGTCACAAGTGGGCCACCGGAGTCGCCCTGGCACGAGTCGGTGCGGCGCGCAGTGCCACCGGCGCAGATCTCGCGTGACTGGCTCACGCCACCCCCGAGGGCGGTGTTGCAGGCGCGCGCGCTGATGAGGGGCAGCGGCACCTGACGCGCCACCATTGGAAATGCTCCGGCGTCCTCACCGGTGTCACCCCAACCGGCCACCGATGCGCGGGTGCCCGCGGCGATGAGTCCGGTCTGGTCGGGGGCCATCATCGGCACCGGTACTGCCGCGGTGAGCACCTCGAGCCTGAGCAGCGCGGCATCGAGGGTCTTCGGGTAGCCAGGGAATACGGCCACCTGCGAGACCGCGGTCTCTACTCCGAGCCCCGGGTCGAGCGAGATGGTGCCGGTGAGCACGTTCACCGTGGACGGAGCCACCGGTTCGCCGGCGTCGTTGGTCACGCAGTGCGCGGCGGTCAGCACCCATCCGGGGGCCACAACACTGCCCCCGCAGAACTGCCGTTGGAATGGCGCCTTGGTGCCCGGGGTAAGAAGCGCGGCAAGAAATGGCCAGTTGGTGGCCGAGGCCTGGGAGCCGCTCACGATGCGCGACTGCCTGCCGTTCGTCACGGCCGTCGCCGGTCCCGCCAGGGCGATGACGACGGTGAGCACGACGCCGATGGCAATCGCGGTGAGGTGTCGCATGGTCGAGCGGGGTGCGGGCTGGCGGGGCATTGGGCAGTCCTCACGAGGGGCACGGGGCGCATTGACGCTAGCGGGGTGGCTGGCACGTGACAATGCCGGTGGTCGGCAGATGTCGCTCGGGGCCAGCGCGCCACCAGTCGTGCTCAGGGCGTGTGAGAGGGGGAGCGCGTCGCGGGCGGCAGCCGCGCAGGGATCGGTGGGTTGTCAAGCCATGCGCGTAATGCCAGCACCACCGCTTGGCAGCTGAATGCCCGTGCACCCATGCCGGTGCCGTCGAGGGGGTCGGTGTACTCACGAAAGCCCTGCGCGTCGAGCCGTTCCTCGATGGCCTCCACCAGTATGGCCGCCTCGGTGTGCCGGCCCATGCGCAGCAGGCCCGGCACGACAAACGGTGGCGTGAATGGCCACGACGGCCCCCGCCAGTACTGCGGCACGAACCGTCCGTCGCCTCGCATGAAGCTGGGGTCCGACACGCTGACCGACGGCACCGGGTGCGGCGGTCGGAATCGCTGCGGATTGAGGATCCAGCCGTCTATCAGCCTGCGACTCACCTCGGGTGGCAGGTCGGGCAGCGCGATGGGGGCGATGCCCTGCCACACGTCGCAGGGCAGCAGCGATCCGTCGGGTGCACCAGTGCGGAAGATCCCCGCCGTGTCATCCCACAGGTGATCGACCATTGCCATGGTGATCTCGCGGGCACGATCACGTGCACCGGGGTGCCCCATGGCGTCCAGACCGATGTGGCCGAGGGCCCACGAGGTGTTGACCAGCGGGCATGCCACGTTGAACCCGCCTGCTTCGCGCGTGCGTGCGAATGAGAACCCGCGTCGACGCGCTTCGTTCACCAGCACGGCAAACCCGGGGCCGCCATGGGCCTTCCATCCGAGCGGCTGGTCGAAGACCGGCGATGCGTCGCAGCCGGTCTCGTCGGGCAGGATCACCCATGCCAGGCCGGTGTCGTCTACCCGGTTGCGCTCGATCCAACCGTGATAGCGGGGGAGGGCCTCAAGGCCCTCGGCCAGGAACGCGTCGTCCTGGAGGCGCTCGGCGATCTCGGCCCACACCCACCCGATAAAGGGGGGCTGGATCGTGGCTGTGGTGAGGTCGCGGCGCGAGCGCACGTTGTAAAAGGCTGCGCGGGCGAGCCGGACGGGGGCATCCCAGAAGATGGTGTGCCCAATGAAGCCATCGGGCGTCTGTGCGGCAACCAGCGAGCGCACCTCGGTGGCCGCACGCACCGGGTCCACTTCCGCCCAGGCCAGGGCATGCATGAGCGAATCCCAGAACCACTGGTACGGGTACTTCTCACCGTCGGGGCAGGTGTAGCCGTAGGCCGCGCCATTCCGGCCGATTCCCTCGCGCCAGTTGGCGCCGAGCAGGGCGGTGGCGCCCCGGTTCACTCGATTGCGGACCCCGTGCACGGGTGCAGCATCGCGCATGCCACGGCGTATGGCCGCAAAAAGGCGGGTGGCCGGGCGATTGCTCGCCCGGCTCCGGTCTCCCGTAAGGGAGGCGGTGGGCGGTGGATGGCGCTGGGACCCCCCCGAGTCCCTGCACGTCCGAGGTCCCCCGACCTCGAAACATCCACCGCCCGTACCCGCCATGCGCCCGGACCCTTGTGGGGTGCCCGGTGCATGGGTGGAGTTATACGCCTTTGAGACCCCGTCTCACTGTTCGAACGGTCATGTTTCAACAAACCCATTACAGGTGTCATGCAATCCGTGAACATTTCCCCACCGCGTAGGGTCCGCGGTATGGCTTTGCTCCCATCCCATGGCGAGTTGCACACCACCGACCGCACCGGCTGGCTGCGCGCTGCCGTGCTGGGCGCCAACGACGGTCTGCTCTCCACGGCAAGTCTCGTGTTGGGTGTCGCGGCCGCAGGGGGCGATCAGTCGGCCCTGCTCACGGCCGGAATCGCGGGACTCGCGGCGGGTGCCATGTCGATGGCATCGGGTGAGTACGTGTCGGTGTCGTCTCAGCGTGATGCCGAGCGGGCTGATCTGGCGCGAGAGGCGCAGGAGCTCGAGGATGATCCAGAGGGAGAGCTCGACGAGTTGGCGGAGATCTACGAGGCGCGGGGCATCTCACCGGCCCTCGCCCGGCAGGTGGCGGAGGAGTTGTCGGAGGGGGACCGCCTCGTGGTGCATGCCCGCGATGAGCTGGGGCTGGACCAGAATGCACTCGCACGCCCGGTACAGGCGGCCGTGGCCTCCGCCGTGGCGTTCTCGGCGGGCGCCATCATCCCCATCGTCATGTGTCTGCCGTCGTACGGCAGCACTGCACGAATCTGGACCATCGTGGTGGCGACGATCATCGGGCTCATCCTGCTGGGCGCCGCCGGTGCACGGCTTGGCCGCGCCCCCATGTTCCGTGCCGCGGCCCGCGTGGTGATGTGGGGAGTGGCGGCAATGGCTGTGACGTCGGCCATCGGTGTGCTGGTGGGCACGGCCGTCTAGCGATACCCGGCCCGGGGATCAGCGCTGGCTGCGGTCCCGCCTGACCTGCGAGCAGATGAGATCCACGCGCAGGGCCACGGTGAGGGCATCCACCTTCGCCTCGCCCTCGAGGCGGTCGGCCACATGCCAGGCCTCCTGCGACAGGTACTCAAGGCGTTCCACGGCGTCGGGCATCCCGCGCACGCGTGCCGCTTCGTTGTCGAGGTAGGTGAGGATCTCAACCTGCTCATCTGGGTGCCAGGTGGCACGTGCCCCCGGTCGCTCCGGGTTGCGGGCGATGAGCCACCACAGCACCGAGAGGAGGGGCAGTTTGAGTGCCACCACCACGAACAGCACGTAGGTGCCCTTGAGCCAGGACGGGCCACCGAGGTCGGGCGTCAGAACGACCAGCACGGTGCCGAAGATGGCCATGACCAGCGTGATGGCGATGACGGGGACCACCCGTCGGACGACGGGCTTGGGAGACGATCCACAGAGAAGCCAGCGCAGCATAAGGGGGATGACTAGCATCCCCGGCCGCCATGCACGTGATCCTTCCCGATGGAACCAAGCTTCAACTGCCCGACGGCGCCACCGGCCTCGATGCTGCGTCGGCGATCGGCCCCGGCCTGGCGAAAGCTGCACTTGCCGTGCGTGTGGGCGACGAGATGCGTGACCTGGCGAGGCCGCTCGCCGATGGCGAGTCGATTGCGATCGTCACCGGCAAGAGTGGTGATGATCACCTGTACGTGATGCGCCATTCGGCTGCGCACGTGATGGCCGAGGCCGTCATGACGCTGTTCCCGGGCACGCGCTTTGGGTTCGGGCCGCCCATCGAGGACGGCTTCTATTACGACTTCGAGCTCGACGCGCCAATGACCGAGGACGACTTCCCGGCCATCGAGGCCGAGATCAACCGCATCGCCAAGGCCAAGGCACCGTTTGAGCGCAGCGTCATGAGCATTCCCGACGCTGCCGCCTTCTTCGCGGAGCGGGCGCAGCCGTACAAGGTCGATCAGGTTGAGGAACTCGGCCGTCAGGGCGAGGTTGATGTGTCGCTCTATCAGGAGCGCGACTTCATTGACCTGTGCCGTGGACCCCACGTGCGCAACACCGGCAACATCGGCCGGGTCAAGTTGCTATCGGTGGCCGGGGCGTACTGGCGGGGCAGCGAGAAGAACCCGATGCTCACGCGGGTGTACGCCACCTCGTTCCCGAGCCAGACAGAGCTGGACGAATATCTGGAGCGCATTGAGGCGGCCAAGGCGCGCGACCACCGCCGCGTCGGCCGCGACCTCGGAATCTTCTACTTCGACGAGGCCGGCCCCGGGTTCCCGTTCTTCCTGCCCAGGGGCATGGTGGTGATCAACGAGATCCAGAGCGCGCTGCGCAAGGAACTCGAGACCATGGGGTACGACGAGATCCGCACCCCCACCATGCTGAGCGACGAGCTGTGGCACCAGAGCGGCCACTACGACAACTACGCCGACAACATGTACTTCACCGAGGTGGATGGTCAGGGCTTCGCGGTAAAGCCCATGAACTGCCCCGGTGCCTGCCTTGTATTCAGGTCCACCCGCCGTTCGTACCGCGAGCTGCCCCTGCGCCTTGCCGAGTTCGGTCACGTGCACCGGCATGAGCTGTCGGGCGTGCTGCATGGCCTGTTCCGCGTGCGGGCATTCACGCAGGACGACGCCCACGTGTTTTGCCGCATCGACCAGGTGCAGACCGAGGTGCGGGCCATCCTCGACCTGACCGAGCGCTTCTACGCCCGGTTCGGTTTTGAGGACGTGCGCATGTACCTGAGCACGCGCCCCGAGAAGGCCACGGGTACCGAGGAGATGTGGGATCAGGCCGAGGAGGCCCTGCGCTCCGCCCTTGGCGACCGGGAGTACGGCCTGAAGGAGGGCGACGGCGCCTTCTACGGCCCGAAGATCGACATCCAGGTCACCGACACCATGGGCCGCTCGTGGCAACTGGGCACCTGCCAGCTCGACTTCTACATGCCCGAGCGATTCGGCCTCGAGTACACGACAGCCGACGACACGGTGGAGCGCCCGGTGATCATCCACCGTGCCATCACCGGCTCGCTTGAGCGCTTCCTGGGGATCCTGCTTGAGGACACCGGTGGCGACCTGCCGTTCTGGCTGGCCCCCGAGCAGGCCCGGGTCATTCCGGTGAGCGACCGTCATGCCGCGTATGCCGAAGAGGTGCGTGCCACCCTTCGCGAAGCGGACGTCAGGTGCGGGGCCGACGTGCGGTCAGAGAGCATGGGCAAGCGCATCCGCGAGGGCGAATTGGCCAAGGTGCCGTTCCTCCTCATCGTGGGCGATCGCGAAGTGGAGACACGCACTGCGTCGGTGCGCGCCCGCCATGGCGATCTTGATGGCGACCTGCCCCTCGTCGGCCTGGCGGACGCGCTCCGGGCGTGACCGATCCCCGGCGTCGCGCGTTGGCCGGCCTGTGCGACCACTGTGCGCACCAGCGGCTGGTGCCCACGCGCACATCGGTGTTCACCATGTGTGAGGCCGAAGGGCTTCCCCGGTATCCGGCTGTGCCGGTGATGCGGTGCAGGGGGTTTGTGCAGAAGGACTGGACCGAGCCGACGCGCGAGGGCTGAGACGGCAGGGCCGACCGGGTCAGCAGGCCGGGGAGCGTTGTCCGAGGATCTCTCAAACGGGACGTCGGGCACTCACAGGTATCCTCGTCGTGTGACCTCAGGTATCCGCAACACCATCATCATTCTCGGCATCGCTGCGCTCGCAGTGGTGTGGGAGCGTGCCTTCTCGGTGGCCGTGTCGTCGGTGTCGCAGATCATCTCGGTGCTGTTTGTGGTGGCCATCCTCGCGGCTGGCGTGCAGTACTTCCGGCGCAACCAGTTGGCCTGGCTGGTGCTGCGGCCGTGGCAGCGGGCGGCCGTGGTGCTGTCTGCGCTGGCCATCGCCTTTCTGGTGATCGCGGGCTATCCGCTGTTGGCCGACCGCATTACGCCCTTGGGCTATCTGGCACTCATCGCCGCGCTGGTACTGCTGATCTGGTGGATCATCCGGGACAGCCGCAAGTTGTGATGGGCTGATCGCCCGCCGTCACCGGTAGGGGCGCGAATCGTCGCAAAGCACGCGCCATGGGCGTGCCGCCCGTGCATAGCGTCGATGTATGAACTCATGGCGGAGAGCCGGACAGCAGGGGCAGGCCGCGGTGGAGCTGGTGGCGCTGCTGCCGCTCATCGGATTACTCGCCATTGCGGGCCTGCAAGTGGTGGTCACCATGCACCTGTGGGGCGCGGCGCGGGAGTCGGCGCGCGCAGGGGCACGTGGGGCGCAGGTGGGTGCGCCGGCCGATGATGCCGTGCGCGCGGCGCTGCCCGGGTCCCTCGCCCGCGTGGCAACGGTGCACATGAGCACCGGCCTTGATGGGTCGCATCGGGTACGCGTGCGTGTGCCGGTGCCGTCGCTCGCTCCCTGGATTCCGTCGCCCGCCCTTGAGGGCCAGGCGGAGTCGGCTCCATGATTCCCCGGCGCCGGGAGATGGGGCAGGCGTCCATCGAAGTGCTGTCGCTGCTGCCGGTGCTCGTGCTGCTGGCCATCGCAGCCGTGCAGGTGGCCGCCATGCTCGCCGCTGCGTCGGCCGCGCAGGACGACGCGCGACGGCGAGCCGTGGCTGCCACTGGTCGCTCCGGCGCCATGGTGACGGTGACGGGGGTCGCACGCATGCCCGCCATGCCCATGCTCGGGCACGGGTTTGATCCGGCCACCGTGCGCGCGGCCATTCGGCTGCCGTGATGGCTCGGCTCACAGACCAGCGCGGCCAGGCGATCCCCCTTGTGCTCGGGGTGATCGCAGTTCTTGTGGCGGGTATCGCCGGCACCGCGGTGATTGGCGCAACCCGTGTGGCTGCGGGCGGTGCCCGGCTCGCCGCCGATCTGGCAGCGCTGTCAGCCGGCCGGGCGCTGCTTGACGGTATCCCCCGGGCGATGGTTGACCCATGGAATATCCGCCGCCGCCTCACCTCAATCGCAGATGACGCCGCGGGGAGATCAGCCACGGCATCAGGGGCCCAGGTGGTGTCGGTGCAGTTGCTCGAGGGCGATCCTGTGCCGACGCAGGTGGAGGTGCGGGTGCGCCGGGCGGCGCCCATGGGGTTGTGGGTGACCGCCACGGCGCGGGCCGGCCTCTCGGCGACGGCCGCTGCGCCCGCAGGTGGTCCCGTGGGATGGGCCACCGGGGGCGGCTACTCGGGCCCATTGATGTATCGCGATGGCAAACCAATGTGCCCTGCCGTCGCGGCGGCGTTCGACCAGATGGACCGCGCTGCGCAGGGGTCAGGGATGGATCTCATGGTGGTGAGCGCATTTCGATCGGATGCCGAACAGGCGGTGCTGTTTGCGCGCCACCCCGACCCGAAGTGGGTGGCCCCTCCGGGGCGTAGTCGACATCGCAACTCCACCGAACTCGATCTGGATGTGAGTGGCGACGTGTACCCATGGCTCGTCCGGAATGGCAATGCCTTCGGATTCGTGCAGCGTTACTCGTGGGAACGCTGGCACTGGGGATTCACGCCTGGGTGCGGTGGGGGGCAGCCAGGCGCCACGAGCATTTCGGTGACCGCCCTGCCGTCATGGGTGCCGGCGAGGTATCGCGCGCTCATCACATCGTCAGCCCGGGCTGCGGGCGTGGCCCCGGTGCTGCTGGCCGCACTGCTCAAGGCGGAGTCGGACTTCAGTGCCCATGCGGTGAGCGGTGCAGGTGCGCAGGGCATTGCGCAGTTCATGCCCGGGACGGCCGCCGGAATGGGCGTGCGCGACCCCTTTGACCCAGCGCAGGCGATACCCGGGGCTGCCCGGTTGATCGCGAGCGGCATCCGGGAATTCGGGTCGGTGCCGCTGGCCCTCGCGGCCTACAACGCTGGTGGTGGCGCCGTGCGGCGGTACGGGGGCATTCCGCCATACCCGGAGACCCGCGCCTACGTGGCCCGCATTATTGCGTTGGCGGGGCAGGGGGCGGCGCTCGGGGGCGCGGGGCAGGCGGTGGTGCTGGTGCGCGCCGGTGACCTGCTGGCATGACCGGCCCACTCCTATACTCGCGGGGATGGGAACCGCGCCGCTTCGCGAGCAGCTCGCCGCCCTTCCCGACGCCCCGGGCGTCTACATCTATCGCGATGCCTCTGACCGCGTGATGTACGTGGGGAAGGCCAAGTCGCTGCGCAAGCGAGTCTTCTCGTACTTCGAGGCCCCGGTGCGCCCAGATGATGGCGATGTGACGTCGCATCCGGGTCCGAGGTCGGGCCTGCACCCGCGCACGGTCGAGATGGTGAGCCGCGTCGCACGCCTCGAGGCCCTGGTGGTGCACACCGAGGCCGAGGCCTTCATTCTCGAGGGCAACCTCATCTCCACCCACCGTCCGCCGTTCAACGTGAAGTTGCGCGACGACAAGAGCTATCCCTACATCGGGATCAGCATGGACGAGGACTATCCGCGGGTGTACTTCACGCGCGAGCGGCGTCGGCGTGACCGGGTGTACTTCGGACCGTTCTCCAGCGCGTCGAAGGTGCGCGAGACCCTGTCGCTGATCGGGAAGATCTTTCCCAGCCGTCCCTGCGAGGGCGCTGAGCCGGGGCGGCCATCGGGGATCCCGTGTCTCGATTACCACATCAAGCGCTGCATGGCGCCGTGCGTGGACTACATCTCAAAGGACGACTACCGGGGTCTGATCGACCAGATCGTGGCGTTTCTCTCGGGGCGCTACCGGGGGTTGGAGTCGGACCTCGAGGTCCAGATGAAACAGGCCGCGGCCGAGCAGCGCTTTGAGGACGCCGCGCTCTTTCGCAACCGCCTGAATGCGGTACGGCACCTGATGGAGCGCCAACTGGCGATCAGCGACTCGATGGGATCGGTCGATGTGATCGGCGTCGCGGTGGATGGCGACGGGGAGGCGGCCAACGTGCAGGTGCTGCAGGTGCGCGACGGGGTGCTGGGCGACCGGCAGTCATTCTTCATCGACCCCGCGGGTGCCACGGACCCATCGACGATCGTCGAGCAGTTCGTGCTCGAGTACTACGCACTGGGGCTCGCCATCCCACCGCTGGTGGTGGTGCCACAGGGCGTTGAGACCAACGCCATTGAGGCGCTGCTTGCCGAGCGTCGGCAGTCGGGCGTGGAGGTGCGGGCCTCCGAGCGCGGTGAGAAGCGGCGTATGCAGGAGATGGCCGAGCGCAACGCACAGTTGGCGCTTGACCAGGACCGCGCCCGCGTGGCGCGAACCCGCGATCGACGGACGGCCGCCCTGGGCGACCTGCAGGAGCGCCTCGGGTTGGACGCACCACCGATGCGCATCGAGTGCTACGACATCTCGAACCTCGGGCCCACCTATGCCGTGGCATCGATGACGGTGTTGATCGGTGCTGCGCCGGCGAAGGCCCACTACCGGTCATTCACCATGCAGCACGAGGGCGATGCCAACGACTTCGCCCGGATCGGCGAGGCGATTGGGCGGCGCATGGCGCGGCTGGCGGCTGGCGATGCGGACCCGAGCCTGGGTGCCCGGCCGTCGCTGGTGGTGATCGACGGTGGAAAGGGGCAACTGGGCGCGGCACTGCGTGCCATGCGCGAGGCCGGCGTGGATGTGCCCATGGTGAGCCTTGCCAAGCGGATTGAAGAGGTGTTCGTGCCCGGCCGGAGTGAGCCGATCCTCATGCCCGAGGACTCCCCGGGGCTCAGATTGCTGCAGCAGGTGCGCGACGAAGCCCATCGGTTTGCGCTTCGGCACCACCGCACCCTTCGTGGCAAGGGCATGACGGCGAGCGCAATGGATTCGTTGCCGGGCATCGGCCCCGCGCGCCGGCGTGCAATCCTGCAGCACTTCGGATCGCCCGAGCGGTTCATGGCGGCGTCCCGTGATGAGTTGGAGGCCGTGCCCGGGCTGCCGCCGAAGGTGGCGCGTGATGTGTACGAGTATCTGAACAAGACAGGTGGCCCAGGGGCCGGAATACGACGGGTACCCCCGAGGCCGCCGAGGCCATGAGCGGAGGTGGTGGCGAATGGAACTGACGATCATCACCGGGCTCTCCGGCGCCGGCAAGAGCGGTGCCATCGGGGCCTTTGAGGATGCCGACTACTTCTGCATCGACAACCTGCCTCCCCGCCTGCTTCCTGCGCTGGTTGACCTGTTCGAACTCGAGGGCAGCAAGGTGGAGCGCGCGGCGCTGGTATGTGATGTTCGCGGCGGCATCTGGTTTGAGGATCTGGCGCGTGAACTGGGCGAGGTGCAGAAGGCCGACGGCATCACGCCGCGCATCCTGTTCCTCGAAGCCTCCGACGACGCCCTGCTGCGGCGGTTTCGGGAGACGCGCCGGCGCCATCCGCTGGCCGAGGGGGGAGAGGTGCTGCGCGGCATCGAGCGCGAACGCGCGCTCCTCGCCGACCTTCGGGATCGCGCGGATGTGGTGATCGACACCACTGGCATGACGCCGTGGGACCTGCGCGAGGCCGTGGCCCGCGAGATGGCGCCGGGAACGCGCCCCCACATGCAGGTGACCTTCTCGTCATTTGGGTTCAAGCACGGGGTGCCGCGCGAGGCCGACCTGATGTTTGACGTGCGCTTCCTTCGCAATCCCCACTACGTGGCGGAGCTCACCGCACGCACTGGGCTGGAGCCCGATGTGGCTGCGTACGTGGCGGCAGATCCCGGGTATGCGGAGTTCATGGCACGTCTGGAGAGCCTGCTCGACTTCGTGTTGCCGCTGTACGAGGCCGAGGGCAAGCGCCATTTGGTGGTTGCGATCGGGTGCACGGGGGGCAGGCATCGCAGCGTGGCCATTGCCGAGGCGCTGGCAGCCCGGTACGAGGCAGATCTGGGCGCCACGAGTGCCCACCGCGATGCGGGCAAGCCGCCAGAGGTACGGGGCACGTGAACCGTCCACATGTGGCTGCGCTGGGTGGAGGCACCGGGCTGTCGTCGTTGCTTCGCGGGCTGAAGCACCGCGACCTTGATATCTCGGCCATCGTGAGCGTGGCCGACGACGGTGGGTCGTCGGGACGCCTCAGGCGCGAACTGGGAATGCTTCCGCCGGGCGACGTGCGCAACGTGCTTGTGAGCCTGGCCGAGGATGAGTCGCTGATGGGGAGGCTGTTTCAGCACCGGTTCGCCGACGGCGACCTCTCTGGCCACCCGTTCGGCAACCTCATCCTCGCCGCCCTCACCGAGGTGACGGGGTCGTTTGACGAGGCAGTGCGCGAGTGCTCGCGCGTGCTCAAGGTAAACGGGAGGGTGATCCCCGGCACGCTGCAACACGTGCGACTGTGGGCCGAGCGCGAAGATGGATCCGAGTCGTGCGGCGAGACCCTCATCGCATCTGGCGTGGGTGCCTGCCGACGGGTGTGGCTTGACCCGGAGCCATCTGCACACCCCGATGCCCTGGCCGCCATCGCCGATGCCGATCTGGTGCTGCTGGGGCCGGGCTCGCTGTTCACCAGTGTGCTGCCGCATCTGGCGGTTGGGGAGATCGCCGACGCCGTGCGCGGCGCCCAGGGGCTGCGCGTGTACGTGTGCAACATCATGACTCAGCCGGGCGAGACCGACGGCAAGGATGCCGTGCAGCATCTGGACCGCGTGCTGGAGATGATCCCGGGTGGAGTGGACGTGGTGGTGGTGCATGCGGGGGCACTCGACGGTGCCTCGGTTGCTCACTACGGGGCGCAGGGGCAGCAGCCGGTGGTGGTAGATGTTGGTGCTCTCGCCGAGCGCGGCGTGCGGGTGGTCACCGCCGACGTCGCCGAGAGCGATCGCGTGGTGCG
>JBMOGE010000058.1:0-12732 GCA_049318525.1 Miltoncostaeaceae bacterium | reverse complement strand
AGTGATGCGAGTGGGGTGCGCAGCTCATGCGAGGCATCCATCACGAGGCGCTGTTGTGCGTCGGCTGACGCCTCGAGCTGGTCGAGCGTGGCGTTGAACACGCGCGCGAGGCGCCCGATCTCATCATCGCCACCCTCGGTGAGGCGGCGCGAAAGATCACCGGCATCGGCCAGATCCTCGGTCTCGTCGGTGAACATCGCGACCGGTCTGAGCGCGCGGCCCGAGATGAACCAGCCGAGTCCAGCGCCCAGTGCGATGCCGGCTCCCGCGACGACCAGCAGGATGATGCCGAGGCCCGAGAGCACGGAGCGCACTTCGTCAACAGGGCGCACAACCTCATACGCGGCGTCGGTGCCGTCGGCCAGCACCGGCCCGAGCCGGGCCGTGAGGCCCCGGACGGGTACGCCGTTGATCATCGCGTCCCAGAAGTAGTCAGGCTCGGTGCCTGCGGCGACGGCCTTGTCGCGGGCTGTTACCGGGATGTCGCCAGGCGCCGGTGATGGGCCGTTGAGGACTCCGGACGCAGTGATCACCTGAGACGCGAATTGGGGTCCACCGAAGCGGTCGCCCCGCGGAAAGGGCCCGCGCGGCATGCGCTGCGCCCGGCCGTCATGGATTACCTGCTCCACCTGTTGCTGCAGGCTTTGGTCGACATCACCCAGGAGGCGGGTGCGCGTGACCAAAAACGCCGACAGCGATGCGGCGATGACCGTCACTGCAACGGCGACCGCAGCCCCGACGGCGAGGCGGGTGCGAAGAGTCATGGCTCCCGCAGCACGTAGCCGACGCCGCGGATTGTGTGGATAAGGCGCGACCCGTCGTCGCCCTCGATCTTGCGCCGGAGGTATCCGATGTACACGCCCAGCGAGTTGGATGCCGGACCGAAGTCGTATCCCCACACCCGCTCATGGATGACCGATCGCGTGAGTACCACGCGCGGGTTGCGCATGAGCAGCTCGAGAAGCAGAAACTCGGTTCGGGTGAGATCGATCGGTCGTCCGGCCCGCTCGGCCATGTGCCCTGCGAGGTCGAGTGTGAGGTCGTCGAACCTGAGGATGGCGGCATCGTCGGATCCGCCGTTGCCCGTGCGCCGCAGGAGCGCACGCAGCCGTGCCAGAAGCTCCTGAAGGGCGAAGGGCTTGACCATGTAGTCGTCGGCCCCGGCATCGAGACCGGCCACTCTGTCGCCCACCGCATCGCGCGCAGTGAGCATGAGTACCGGCGTGCGATCGCCAGCGGCCCGCAGGCGCCTGCACACCTCAATGCCATCGACCCCGGGCATCAGGATGTCGAGCACGATGGCGTCGGGTGCCCGCTCGGCCAGCGACGCGAGGGCCTCCTCGCCATCCGCTGCCATCTCCACCTCATAGCCGGCGAGGGTCAGGGCCCGCCGTACGGCGGTGCGCACTGCCTCCTCATCGTCCACCACCAGAACTCTCATGGGGACGAGTCTGCCGTACCGGACACCTGAGGGGCCGCCGACGTCGCAAGGCCGGCGATGCGCGTTGTTCCGGTCTTCACGTCTGTCCTCCACCGTTCACGGGGGGTTTGCGGACCACGGGCGTGATCCGCGCATCCCCATGATGTATTCGCAATGTCAGGGCACGGCAAGAGAAACCGAAGAACCACTGAAGAACGCGGCTCAGTCGTCGAGCAGTGCCCGGAGCCCTTCAAGGGCCTCGCGCTGGCGATCGGCCAGGCGGTCCTCCATATCGATGGAGGGGTCCTCATGCACGGCCCGGGTGCGCCAGGTGATGCGCGACCCGCCGCCCTCTGCATCGACCCGGAACGAGGCCTCGTGCTCGGCCAGCGGGAGCCCGGCCGTGACGGTGTACGAGTACGACATATCGTCGTCGTCGCGGGAGAGCAGGTCCTCTACCACCACCGCGCCATCGGCGCGCTCGAGCGTGCGGGTATTGCCCTCGAGGGTGCACGAGGTGTACAGCGGGTACCACCGGGGGACGCCACATGGGTCGCCCACCACGGCCCAGGCCTCGGCGGGTGATGCCTGTACGTCCAGCACGACCTCAAATTCAGAACCCACGGGAGTCTCCTTCGGGAGTGGTGTCGGTCAGCGAACTGGCGTTCATGGGCAATGCCGCGGATCGGAACGCGGCAGTGGGCGTTGATGCGGTGTGCATGCGTAGTGCGATTGCCGAAAGCGATCGGATCGGGGTCACAGGGGCGTCCCTGCCGCGGCAGGAGAGTCGGTGAGGGGCGCGCTTGGCAGGCGTCGGGTCAGCAACAGGCCGAAGAGACCGACGATGGCCACGATGGCAAGGGCGGCTCGCAGCGACTGCAGCTTGGCATCGGAGTACGCGGTGACCACGGCATCCACCTCGTCTGGCGGCAGACCGGCGTTGGTGGCAACGGTCTGCACGTCTGATGCCGGTACCACGGCGATGCCGCTCGCGGTGGCCGCTGCCGCCTGCTGGGTGAGCTGCTGGTTGACGGCCGGCTGGTTGGACAGTTGGGTCTGGAACGTGGTGGCCAGCCCGATAAACAGCACGGTGCCCGCCAGGGCGGTGCCCAGTGACATGCCCAGATTCTGCATCGTGCCCTGCAGGCCACCCACCTCGCTGCTTCGTGTGATGTCGGCGGCCGACAGGTTGACGTTGCCCAGTTGCGAGAAGGCGAGCCCGAGTCCGGCGCCGAGGATGGTCATGGCGATGGCAAAGCGGGGTCCGGTGAGCTCGGGGCCGATGCTGGTCATGAGCAGGGCGACGCCAATGACACCGAGCGCCAGACCCACCTGCACGAGCGTGCGTGGAGAGATGCGTGCCGACAGGCGCGAGCCCACAAGCGCCAGGACGAACAACGCGAGCGACATGGGGAGGATGCGCAGACCCGATCCCAGCGCGTCAAGCCCGAGCACGGTCTGCAGGTAGAGCGGCAGGATGAAGAAGGAGCCGGCGACGATGAAGTACATGACCATGGTTGATCCGAGCCCCGCGCGCAGCACCGGGATCTGGAGGAGGTCGGTGCCGAGGAGCGGGGTGTGCCCCTTTGCATTCACACGGGCCTCCCATCGCATGAATGCCCAGCCGACGAAGAGGCCCACCATGACGATGGGGATGACGGGCGAGAAGCCGGCGATGGTGAACGGCGGGTCGATGGGCTCGATCAGTCCCCATGAACTGGCGCTGACCAGGGCGAGCACAACCAGACCCATCGCCAGCGCTGACAGCGCGACTCCGACCAGGTCGAACCGGCTCTTCGCCGGACGGCGGGCGCCGTCGCCGATCCGTCGCACCAGCGGGAGGATGGCCACGAGAATGATGATGGTCTCGGCGGCAAACACCCAGCGCCACGAGAAGTACGTGGTAACCCAGCCGCCGATGAGCGGACCGGCGGCCGCGGCAGCCCCGGCGATGCCGCCCAGGATGCCGTAGGCGATGGCGCGATCGCGGCCCTGATAGTTGGCGGCAGCCAGTGCCGCGATGGCCGGGATCACCAGCACGGCCCCAAGGCCCTCAATCACCGACCACCCGATGAACAGCATGGGGAACCCCGGGGCGATGGAGGTGAGAAATGACCCCAAGGCGTAGATGCAGAGGCCGATGACAAAGGTTCGCCTGCGGCCCAACCGGTCGCCGATCGCAGCGCCGGTGAGCATGAACGCCGCCATGGTCAGCGCGAAGGTGGCGATGGCCAACTGCATGGCCTGCACCGTGGTGTCGAGGTCGCGCACGACGGTGGTGATCGACACGTTCATGACGGTGCCGTCGAGCACCATGATGAACTGGGCCAGCCCCAGAATGATGATTGCCGACCACTTGCGCACAGGCTGACCCTAGCCGGGTCTCCGGGCGAGCGTCGCTATCGGGCGGTGACGGTGCGACCGCCCAGACGGCGCTCGCGCGCACGGGACAGCGCGGGGCGCGCGGAGAGTGCCGTGACGGCCAGCGCCAGCGCCACGATGGCGTAGGCACCACGCGGACCCACCCACTCTGCGGCGAAGCCACCGAGCGATGCTCCCACGGCGAGGCCGGCCATTACCAGCGTGCGGCCGGCGACCCCTGCCAGGGCCTGCATCGACTGCGGCACGCGTCGTGCGCGGGCGCCGATGAGCGTCGCGGAGCAGAGCGCATTGGCGAGCATGAGCGGCGCATAGACGAGCGCGGTGCCGAGCACGCCGGGCACAATCGCCATGGCAAGGGCAGGGATGACGTAGATGGCGCAGGCGAGCACCACGATGGTCTCATCGGCATGCCGTCGGTCGAGCCGGGTGATGATGGGCGTCGCCAGCATCATGCAGGCGACGCCAGCCCCGAGCACGGCGGCCAGTGCGGCACCCGACATGTGGAGATCGTTGCGCAGGAGCGGCACCGCCAGGCTGATGGCGGCACCGGACGCCACGCTCCACGCGATCGCGGTGACCGTGAGCGCACGAAGGTTGCGCGAGAGGAAGAGGAATGTCAGGCCGCGGCGGATGGGGAGCCTCGGTGCGTCGGACCGCACTCGCTCGTCGAACCCGGCCGATGCCGACGTGGCACCGATGACGGCGATGGCGAGCGCTCCGGCCACCATCCAGACGGCGTCGCTGGCGCCGAGCACCAGCGCGAGCCCGGCAATTGCGGGGCCGCCGAAGTACCCGAGGTTGAATGCCTGGGCCAGAGCGGCCTGTGCGGGCATGATCTCGAAGCGCTCCGTCATGGTGGACAGTGCGCCGAACATGGCGGCATCCACGAATACACGTACGGATCCGATGAGGAAGGCGCCGGCGTACAGCACCCAGATTCCCGGCTGGCCCACCGACAGCGCAATGGCCAGAGCGGCTGCGATGACGATCCCGGACCCGAGGGCAACGGCGAGCAGCGGGCGTCGTGGAAGGCGGTCACCGGCGATTCCGGCCGGTACGGCCAGCAGAAGGAATGGCACGAAGGTGATGCCAAACCCGATGGTGGCCTGTGAGAGCGATCCACCACTCTCGAGGATGAGCCACGGAATGATGACCGTCATCATTCCCTGCGCGAGCGCGTGAGCGGCCTGCGTGAGCAGGAGCGCGCGCCCGTCACGGGTGCGCAGAAGTGGGTTTCGCTGGTCGTTTCGCATGCATGGACGACGGTAGGTCCACATCAGGGGCGCGTCAATAAGTTCCGAGTCGCACGAAGTCGGCGTGTATTCGCCGGTCTATCGGCACGCCGGACCCACCGACGTTCCGCTCAGGCAAACGCATGCGGCAGTTCGCAACGAACGTCACGACCCGCCCCAAAACGTGTTACGCCAATCGTGAAGAAGCTGTGAGGATCAGCGCTTTTCGGGGTCTGAGGGGGGCCTTCGCACGCCGGAGACGGCGGTGGAGGCCGCCGCACTCAATGCGGCTGTGGCGCTCGGGCTGGGCGGACGCCGGTCGCTGGTGACCACCACCCGGCACGGTGCGTGCCGCAACACGTAGTCCACCGTGTGTCCGAAGAGCCGGTCGCCCACGCGACGCCGTGATGCCACGCCCATCATGATCACCTCGGCCTTCGTCGCCCTGGCCTCGTCAACGATTGCGCGACCGGCCTGGCGCCCGCGGATGACGCGTGTCACCACCGTGGCCCCGTACTCCTCGGCGATGGCACGGGCGTGGGTGAGGAGTTCGTCTGCCGCACGCTCCTCACGGGGCATGCGCGCCTCGAGGGGCAGCTCGACCGGAACCTCAACCACGTTGATCACCGCGATCTGCACATCGGCATCGGCAGCCAGTTTGCCTGCGGTCACCATCATCTCCTCCGACGCCTCGGTGGCGACGATGGGCACGAGAATGTTGGTGTAGGCGATGTCCACTTCGGCCACCGGTGCGGTGCGCTCAAGTGTGACCGTCTCGGTCCACGGCACCTTGATGTGCTTGCGGTAGGCCACGTACATCACGAGCCCCACGGCCATCCAGATGATCCCGATCCACCGCGCGTCGGGCCGCAGCACGAGCACTGCCACCAGCGCCCCACCGGTGCCCATCAGGCCGAAGATGGCGAACAGAGGGATGCTGCGGCCGCGCCATGCGATATTGGGCGCACCGCGGAATGGGCGCTTGAGTTCAGGCGATTTCCATCGCATCCAGATGACCGAGATATGCGCGATGCTGAACGAGAGCATGGCGCCAAAGGCGTAGATGTTGGCCAGGAAGTCGGCCTTGCCCGGGATCATCACGATGGCGGCGATGACGCAGAAAATGCCGATGGCCACGTAGGGCGTGTTGAAGCGTGGGTGCAGCTTTCTGATCACCGACGGCAGCTGGCGGTAGAAGCCCATCGAGTAGGTGAGTCGCGACACGCCGATCACACCGGCATTCGTGGCGATGATCAGGATCGTGGCGGCAAGGATGCCCACAAATCCCCGCAGCAGATCGAGCGGGATCCCCGACAGCCCGAATTGATCCACGATCCCCAGGATCGGGTCACCGGCGTAGGTGGTGCCGAGTTCCGTCTCGTAGCTGCCGTCGGGCAGTTGCACCACCGGAAGCGCCGACAGCGCCACCGCAGGGATGAGCGCGTACATCACCAGCACGGTGAGCACGGTCGCGCGGATGGAGGCGGGAATGGTGCGCTCGGGTACCTGCGCCTCCTCGGCCATGTTCGAGATGGTCTCGATACCCGTGTAGGCGATCATCGCCAGCGTCACGCCGATGATGAGGTTGCTCCAGGTGGGGGCCACTCCCCACACGATGTTGTCCCACAGGGTGGTGGGGGAGAAGAGGATGAACAGGCCCACGATCACCAGGAGCAACTGCGTGGCCAGATCGAGCAGCGCCAGGCCCACGTTCAGCTTGGCGGCCTCCTTGATGCCCACGGTGTTGAGGAGGGCGAGCAGGAGCACCACTCCGATGCCCACGATGATGTCCCAGGGATTCTCTTTGAGCGGTGCCCAGAACACGCCCAGGTAGTGCGGCACGAAGAACGCCGAGATGGCGATCGTGATGATGTAGTTGAGCATCTGGGCCCACGCGGCCCCAAATGCCGTGCCCTCGTTGAACGCGTGGCGGGCGAACGATGATGACCCGCCGGCCTCCGGGAAGAGCGCTGTGCCCTCGGTGTAACTGACGGCCGTGGCCGCGAAGATGAGGCCCGCGATGAGGAACACCACGGGAGTGAGGCCGAGGGCGTACGCGGCCACCAGGCCCAGCGCGTAGTAGATCGACGACCCGACGTTGCCGTAGGCCGTCGCCCATAGCCCCGGAACACCCACCACGCGCTCAAGGCGCTCCTGCCTGCGTCGGCGGATCGCCATGCGCTACGCCCTGCGGAAGTGGCGGGCGCGACGGTGCGCGCTCTTGCAGATCAACCTCATCGAGGCGGGATCGTACCGCCACGCCGGGCTCGCCGCGGCTAGCATCGCGGCGAGCCCGTTCCATCAGGGGACGGATTGACCGGGAGCACCGTGACAGTGAGTCTCATTGAGGGTGTTGACGTCGTCTTCTATGGCATTTGCAACATGAAGCGATCGGTGGCCTTTTACGAGGGCGTTCTCGGTCTCGAACTGAGCCAGCGCGCAGGCAACGACTGGGCGCAGTTCACCGTGGGATCAACTGAGATCGGCCTGTATGGCGAGCTCGCCACGCCGCCTCACCAGGGCGGCGCCACCGTCTCATTCCGGGTGTCCGACATCAAGGCGTTCGACCAGATGCTGGTGGACGCGGACGTGCAGAAGGATGTCGTCGAGGACATGGGCGGCGCCCTGTCGCTCGAGTTCTACGACCCCGACGGCAACAAGCTTGTTGCGATCCAGGTGCTCGAGGGCTGAGTCAGGCGCCGTCGCGCGCACTGCGCGCGGCGGCGATGGCCTCGGCGAACCCGGAGGGGTCGGCCACGGCCACCACCACCCGCGAGGTATCCCACGGGGCCGGGGCGTGCACGGTAATGCGCTGATCGAGTTCGATCAGCGTGGCCGTACCGGGGGTGGCCACGAACGCCACGAGTCCTTTGCCGATACGCACGCCGTATCCACCCCACCAGGGCCAGCGGTAGCCATCGATTCGGGCGATGCACTCGAGGGGGATCTCCGCGTGCCCCAGCCAGCCCATGCGGATGGACACCATCTCGTCACCGACCTCGGCCTCCATGCGGTCCGGGCGGTTCATCAGCAGGATGTCCGACCAGCGTGCCGTGCGCATGGGGAAGCGCGTCGCCATCAGCGCAGGGTGAACGTGGCCGCAGCAGTGCCCAACCCGCGTGCCGACGACATGAGCACGCGTACCTGGTATCGGCCCGCCCGCATGGTCTTGGGCAGGGGCAGTCGCACCACGTGGGTGCCAGCGGCCCGACGGCCCTGGCGCGCCCTCAGCACGTGGAACGACGACAGGTGCACCGATCCGGTGACCCGCTTGCGTATCTCAACCCGGCACATGGCACTGATGCCGGTGCGAAAACGCACATGTGCTGTGCGCCCCACGATGGTCACACGGATCCTCTGGGGCCGTGCCGGACTCGATCCCGGAGTACGGCCGGATGCGTCGCGGGAGGTTGCAACGGTGGTGGTGGTGGAAAGGCCGGTCACGTCGCGCGCCACCACGGGAATCGTGCGGCTGCCCACGCCGGGAGTGATGCGCACCGCGAACGAGCCGTCATCGGACACCGCGGCGTAACGGCCCCCGACGGTCACGTCCATCACGCCCGATACATCGGTGGCACGCCCGGAGATGATCACCTTCGCGCCCGCCGGGGTGACCGTGGCGCTGAGGGCGGGTGCAGTCGTGTCGCCGCCACCGAGATCGCCGGTGAAGGCGTCGATCTGCCGGTTGGTGTCGCCCGGCACCGGGGTGACTCCAACCAGCGGGTCGAGAAAGGCGAATCCCGCAAGGCGGCCGCTCCCCGAGAGGGCCGGCCGTGAGGCATCGGCACCGAGGGCGGTCCCGGTCGCGGTCTGCGACACCCGGGTGAGCGAGCCCGCGACGGTGGCGCGCACCTGTACTGCCGTGGGAGTTGCGGCATCGGCAAAGGCCACGCGATCGCCGTCGAAGGCCATCACCGCGCCCCCGCTCGCCCCGGTGACGGGGTCGGATGCCCGGGTGGTGGTCTGTGCCGGGATGTCGCGTACGTCAATCGCCCGGGCCCCAGTGGCCACGCCGCAGTCGGTCATGGTGGCTCCCGACATAAATGCGACCCGCGTACCCGTGCCCGACAGCGATGGCAGACAGGCTGTGGCATCCGGCTGTCCGCTGGGCGGCTGGCTGGCGAGCGTGATCGTGCGCGGTGCAATCCGTGCGACGTAGATATCGGGCATGGAATCGGCGTCGGCCGGTGCCAGCACCGAGGCGGCCCCGTCTCCCTCAAATGCCACAGCGCGACCATCTGCACTAATCGACGCGTGCCCGGTGGCAGCGGGTGACTGCGCGCCTGCTGCCGTCCGGCTGATGAGATTGATGGAACGGGTGCGAAGGTCGGCCACATAGATGTCAGGAACCGCATTGGTGTCTGACGCCACGAGCGGGGCATCACCCGACGTAAATGCCACGCGCGATCCATCGGCCGAGATGGAGGGGTCTCCGGTTACTCCAGCAGCGGGTTGGCCCCCGGCGGAGTCGCGGGAGACGATCGTGATGGCCCCGGTGACGAGGTCCTTGCGGAATACGTCGCGTGCACGCCCATTCGAATCGCCCCCAACGAGCCCGGAGGCCGTGGAGGTGAATACGACGTAGCGGCCGTTAAATGAGAGCGCGTAGGGGGTGCTGGTGCGGCTGGCCGCGTCGTCGACATCCGACTGCGTGGGCGACCCGGTGGCACTGGACGACACCAGGGTATTGCGACCCGTGGTGATGTCGTGCGAGAAGAGTTGCCGCACGAACCCGGTTGCGACCCCGCTGAAGGCGCCGGTCGACGTGAAGAGCACATGCATGGCATCGCCGGAGATGACTGGTCCGTCGGCAGCCTGGGTGAGTTGGGTACCGGTGTTTGTGAGGGTGGCACGCGTGACGTCCCCGGCGGCGCCAAGGGCCACAGGCACGACAAGAGTCGCCCCGATGGCGAGCGCGAACAGGGTGCGGACCGGCATGGACGGGGAGGGTAGTCGTGCCTCCGGTCACCGACCGCCCTCAGGTGCCGTCGCAACACGATCCGGCATGGGGACACCGGTTGCGGCTTGAATGCCCCGGTGCCCCGCATCCGGACACTCCTCGTGGCGTTGGCCATTGGGGCGGCATCTGCCGCCTCGGCACTCGGCCTGCCACTCGTCGCGATCGACCCAGGGCATGGGGGGGCGGACAGCGGCGCCGTGGGTTCATTGCCCCCCGGCACGGTCACATGGCTCACCCCCCGCGCCGATGCCGCCGGAAACCCGTTGATCTTCGAGAAGGACGTCAACCTCGACGTCGGCCAGCGGCTCAATGCGATTCTCCAGGCCAATGGCGTGCCCACGCTGATGACTCGCAACACCGATAGCGCCGGGGGTGATGTGCCCTACGTCAGCGAGGGCGCGGATCTCAAGGCCCGCACCGATCTGGCGAATGCCCAGGCGGCACAGTTGTTCGTGTCAATCCACCAGAACAGTGCATCGTCAGCCCTCGGAACGGGAACTGAGACGTACGTGTTCACCGGGACTGGTCCGGCCTCACGCGCCCTGGCGCTGGCCATCCAGCAGTCGGTGATCGCCCGGCTCCTGCTCACCGACCGTGGTGTGCGCGAGGCCAACTTCTACGTGCTTCGCAACAGCGCGATGCCCGCGGTGCTGGTGGAGGGGGCGTTCCTGTCAAACCCCACTGATGCCCTGGCCCTTGCAAGTCCGGATGTGCGCCAGGCCATGGCTGAGGGTATCGGCACGGGGATCCTCAACTATGCGGGAATGCTCGGGGCCGGTGTCGTGCAGCAGCCTGTGCCCACCAAGATCAGCCTTGCCCGGTCGGGCGGAGCCGTCTCGCGTCGGGCCGGCATCAACCCGTCACGCGGCGATTTGTGGGTGGCCACGGTCATTGACCAGTCGGGCGTCCCGATGGCAGGAGTGCCACTCACTGCGCGCCTGCCCAATGGCAAGGGCGTGTCGGTGAGTACGCGCGGTGATGGCAAGGCACTGCTCGCGGTTCCCCGCCGCCGCGGTCGCCTGAACGTGGCTGTGGCCCTTCCGGGTATCCGCGTCAACGCGCGCGGCGACGTACCCGCCCGCGTCCGCTAGTCCCCTTCGGGCTCGCGCTCCCCGCAACCGCTGGCACCGAGGGTCGTCCAGGCCGCCGCGAGTGCAGAGACGGCGTCGGGCGACAGCCGGTCGATGAACCGGCGCCGTACGGCATCCAGATGCACGGGTCGAGCGGCAGCGAAGCGGTCCCGCCCCATGGGCGTGATGACCGCGAAGGCTCCACGCCGGTCGGTGGGGCACTGGGCGCGCTCGACCAACCCGAGGGTGACGAGGCGGTCCACAAGGCGGGAGAGGCCGGACAATGACAAGAGCGCCCCGTCGGCCAGTTCATTCATGCGCAGTGCGCCATCGTCAGACCGCGAGAGCAGCAGCAGCACCTCGTACTGGGTGAGCGAGATCCCGTGGGCCGCCTGCATCTCGTCGTCGAGCCCCCGCACCAGTGCGGCATGTGTGCGCAGAAGTCCGCCCCACGCGACCATCTCGGTCGCGTCGAGGTCGCCGGTGGGGGGTGTCGGACGTGATCGCGGTGTCGCCATAGGGGAAGGATAACGGGAGCGGGCCCACGCTCCCCGCAACGTCGTCATCGCGGCTCCGGCATGGCGGCGGGGCCGTCGGGGGGCGACCGTAATGTGCTCACCAATGGCATCACCTGAACCGTCGTCACACTCGTCTTCGATCCCTTCCGTGGCGCCGTCGCCCGGGTCGGAGCCCGCAGCCAGCGCGGGTGACCGGTTGCAGGTGTTTGTGGCCCGCCGCGGGGCCCCCGTCCCTGCCGCAGACGCAGTCGCCGTCGTGCTCGGCATCGAAGGCTGCCCGCTCGAGGTCGCCCAGCGGCTGGTGGCCGCCATCGTTGACGGCGACTCCCGTCTGGAGTGGGATGCCCATGGCGCGGTGTGCCTGACCTCGGCAGTGGGTGGTGGGTCCTCCCCGGCCATTGCCGACGTGCCGCTCTGCATCGTGGATCTTGAGACCACCGGGGGCTCACCCGGTGCCTCGCGAATCACCGAGATCGGCGCCGTCCGGGTGGAGGGGCTGGCGGTTGTGGACCGGTTCTCCACGCTCGTCGATCCGGGGCGCCCTATCCCGGCACACATCACGGGAATCACCGGTATCGACGATTCGATGGTGCGTGGCGCACCGGGAATCGAGATCGCACTGCGGCAATTCATCGACTTCGCGGGGTCTGATGTATTGGTGGCACACAACGCACCATTCGATCTGCGCTTCCTCAACTACGAGCGCCGACGCCTGATGGGCGACTACTTCCACAACGCGTGGCTCGACACTCTGGTGCTGGCGCGCCGCCTGCTCGGCACGCGGGTGGAGCGGCACGATCTGGGGACTCTCGCCGACTGGGCAGGCGCCACCGTCACCACACGCCACCGGGCGCTGGCAGATGCCGAGGCCACGGCGGTGGTCCTTGCGCGACTGGTTGACCTGATGGCCGATGGTGGTGCGACGCCGCTCGATCACGCCGTGGCCCTGGGGCAGCCGGGCGGCGGACGAATGGCGCACAAGGTCGCACTGGCTGAGGACCTCCCGGCGACGACCGGCGTGTACCTCATGCGCGACCCGCAGGGGCGCGTTGTTCATGTGGGGTGCGCCCCCAACATCAGGCGCCGCGTGCGCGGCTATTTCGCGTCGGGCAAACGCCACGGCCGGCTCATTGAGCGGGCAGTGGAGGCT
>JBMOGE010000057.1:0-12791 GCA_049318525.1 Miltoncostaeaceae bacterium | reverse complement strand
AACATGGTGGAGCCGGTCAATATGGTCAACGCGCAGGGCATTGCCCGTGCCCGCGGAATCGAGTGGTCCGAGTCGGCATCGCCGCGATCACGGGACTACACCAACCGGGTTACGGTGTCGATTGGCAGCGTGTCGGTATCTGGCACAACCGTGGGGAATACATCCCGGCCCCGTCTGGTTGAGGTGCTCGGGCAGCCCATCGAACTTGAGCTGGCACGCCACGTTGGCATTCTCCGGTACCCCGATGTGCCGGGGATCGTCGGGAAGATCGGCACCACAATGGCGTCGGAGAACATCAACATCGCCTCGATGGCAGTGGCCCGCAGTACCGAGGATGGGCTCGCAACGATGGCCGTGACAGTCGACTCGCCGGTGCCCCCAGCTGCTGTGGACACCATCGCGGGCAGCTGCTCCGCCAGTGCCTGCTTTGTCACGCTCGATATCTGAGCTGCGCATGGGGCATTGCCGGGCCCGTCGGCGGGCGCTATCGTCCCACGGGATGAGCGCCACCGCGAACATGAACCTCCTGGCCAATCGCGGCATGCTGGGCGCCCTTCTGCTCCTCCCCCTGTAGGGGGAGAGAACCGACACCCACGCCGGGATGCGCCCGGCAACCGGATCAGTCCACACGAGCCAGGAGGAAGCTCCCTTGTCGGCCGACGATGCCAGCCGAGACGACGCCAAGCGCGTCATATTTTTCGACACGACCCTCCGCGACGGGGAGCAGTCGCCGCGCATCCACCTCAACCTGCGGGAGAAGGTGGAGATCGCGCATCAGCTTTCGCGCCTTGGGGTGGATGTCATCGAGGCCGGTTTCCCGATCTCGTCGCCCGGTGATCTGGAGGGTGTGCAGGCAGTGGCCCGCGAGGTGGAGGGGCCAACGATCGCCGCGCTGGCCCGTGCGAACGAAAAGGACATCGCCGTGGCCTGGGAGGGCGTGCGCGATGCGAAGAAGCCGCGCATTCATACCTTTATCGCCACGTCCGACATCCACATGACCCACAAACTGCGCATGGATCGCGCCACGGTGCTGGCCGCAGCGACCGCCGCCGTGCGCCAGGCCTGTGGCCTGAGTCCCGACGTGGAATTCTCATGTGAGGACGCCACCCGGTCCGACCCTGCGTTCGTGGCCGAGGTCATCGGCTCCGCAATCGCGGAGGGTGCGCAGACCATCAACATCCCCGACACCGTCGGGTACACGATGCCCACTGAGTTCCAGCGCTTTCTCGGCGATCTGTACGAGCGCTGCCCGTCACTGGAGGGCGTCACCGTCTCGGTGCACTGTCACAACGATCTGGGATTGGCTGTGGCCAACTCCCTCGCGGGGATTCAGGTCGGCGCCCGGCAGGTGGAGGTGTGCGTCAACGGCATCGGGGAGCGCGCGGGAAATGCCTCGCTTGAAGAGATGGCCATGATCCTGCGCACCCGGGCGGAGGACCTCGGCGGGCTGTGGTCGGGTATCGAAACCACTGAGATCACACGCGCCAGCCGCATGGTGAGCCGCCTCACCGGGTACGAGATCCAGCCCAACAAGGCTGTGGTGGGGCGGAATGCCTTCGCGCATGAGGCCGGCATCCATCAGCACGGAATGCTCGCCAATCCGCTCACCTACGAGATCATGGACGCCCAGAGCGTGGGACTGGTGCAGAGTGAGCTGGTGCTGGGGAAGCACTCAGGACGGCACGCCCTGCTCCAGGCGCTCGTGGACATGGGGTATGAGCTCGACAAGGCCGAGTTGAACGAAGTGTTCACGCGATTCAAGGCACTTGCCGATCGCAAGGGCGAGATCAGTGCGATGGACCTGGACGCGCTCATGGGAGATGAGATGCGCGCTGTTCACGAGAACTCGCTCGATCTCCGTGAGATCGCATTCTCGGGCGCATCCGGCGATGAGGCCACCGCCCGCGTGGTGGTGCAGGGCGCTGATGGTGCCGAGTACCGAGGCGACGGTGCGGGGGATGGCCCCGTGGCGGCGCTCATGGGCGCCATTGACGCGGCCGTGGGTTCGTCGGGCACACTGCTCGAGTACGCGGTGTCCGCGGTCACGGCGGGCCCCGACGCGCTTGGCGAGGCGCGGGTGGTCTGCGAGATCAACGGTCGGCAGTTCACGGGGCAGGGGGTCTCACCGGATGTGCTTGAGGCCTCGGCCATCGCCTACCTGCGCGCAGTGACTGCAAGCAGGAACGCAGCAGACGAGAGGATGGCCGACAGCGGCGTCTAGCCGTGTCGGCCCGACAGGACAATGGAGGAAATGCACGTGGGGAAGACCCTGTTCCGGAAGGTGTGGGACCTGCACGAGGTCACGCCCGAGGGCGCCGACGGACCGGCGATCATCTATGTGGATCTGCACCTCGTGCACGAGGTCACCTCTGCACAGGCCTTTGACGGCATCCGCCTGGCCGGTCGTACGGTGCGCCGGCCCGACCGCACGCTTGCCACCGCCGACCACAACGTTCCCACCATCGGCCGCGAGCGCGGTATCGAGGACGAGCTGTCCCGCCTTCAGGTTGAGGCGCTGGAGAACAACGCGAAGGAGTTCGGGATCCCGATCTTCTCGCTCAACAGTCCCCGTCAGGGGATCGTGCACGTGATCGGCCCGGAGCTCGGGTTCACCCAGCCGGGGATGACCATCGTGTGCGGCGACAGCCACACCTCGACCCATGGGGCCTTTGGCGCTCTGGCGTTCGGGATCGGCACCAGCGAGGTGGAGCATGTGCTCGCCACCCAGACCCTGCCCCAGGGCATGCCGCGCACCATGCGCATCAACTTTGATGGCGAGCTGCCGCGGGGCGTGGTGGCCAAGGACATCATCCTGGGTGCCATTGGTCAGATGGGCGTGTCCGGTGCGCAGGGCTTCGTCGTGGAATACGCCGGGTCGGCGATCCGCGGGCTGTCCATGGAGGGCCGCATGACGGTGTGCAACATGTCGATCGAGGGCGGCGCCCGCGCCGGCATGGTGGCCCCCGATGACACCACCTTTGAATACGTGGAAGGCAAGCTCGCCGCACCGGCAGATTTCGCTGCCTCGGTTGAGCGCTGGCGCCAGCTGCCGTCTGACGCCGACGCCACCTTCGACCACGAGATGCACGTTGATGTCCCCTCGCTTGCCCCCCAGGTGACGTGGGGCACGACCCCCGGCATGGTTGTTCCCATCACCGGCCGCGTGCCCACTCCCGATCAGTACGACGATCCGGCCGATCAGGAGTCCGTGCGGCGGTCGCTCGAGTACATGGGGCTGAAGGGGGGCGAGGCGGTGGAGGACATTGCCATCGACACCGTGTTCCTCGGGTCCTGCACGAACGGGCGCATCGAGGACCTCCGGGCTGCTGCCGAGGTAATGCAGGGCAACACGGTCAAGCAGGGGATCCGGGCCATGGTGGTTCCCGGGTCGATGGCCGTGAAGGCGCAAGCCGAGCAGGAGGGGCTCGACCGGGTGTTCATCGACGCGGGTTTCGAGTGGCGCGATGCCGGCTGCTCGATGTGCCTCGGCATGAACCCCGACATCCTGGAGCCCGGCGAGCGGTCTGCATCCACGAGTAACCGCAACTTTGAGGGACGCCAGGGCAAGGGCGGCCGCACCCACCTCGTGAGTCCCGCCATGGCAGCAGCAGCTGCCATCACCGGCCATCTGGTTGACGTCCGCACGTTCGACGCCGCCCTCACGGGCGCATAGGGGAGAGGAACACATGAATCCCATTCGTGTCGTCGAGTCGAAAGTTGCGCCCATGGATCGGGCCGACGTCGATACCGACCAGATCATCCCGAAGCAGTTCCTCAAGCGCATCGAGCGCACGGGCTTTGGTGAGTTTCTCTTCTACGACTGGCGCGAGGAGGACTTCTACCTCCTCGACCGCCCTGAGTACGCGGGTGCCGAGATCCTGGTGGCGGGGCGCAACTTCGGCTGCGGGTCATCCCGCGAGCACGCCCCGTGGGCCATTCAGGACTACGGCTTCAACGTGGTCATCGCACCATCGTTCGCGGACATCTTCCGTACGAATTGCACCAAGATCGGGATGCTGCCGATCATCCTCCCCGAGGATGATGTGAAGGCGCTCATGGCCGCGGCCCTCAATGAGCCCGGCTGCACCGCCACGGTCGACCTTGAAGAGTGCGCAGTCACGCTGCCCGACGGGCGCACCGTGGAGTTCTCGATCGAGGATTCAATCCGCGACCGGCTGCTCAACGGGTGGGACGACATCAGCCTGACACTCCTCAAGGAGGAGCGGATCAGCCAGTACGAGTCCGACCGGGAGCGCGACGGCCCGGTCACCTCGGTTCTTCTCTAGAGCCGCGACAAACGACGTGGAGGGATGATGCGCGAAGTACGTGTTGTGCTGCTGCCCGGCGACGGAATCGGCCCCGAGGTTGTTGGCGAGGCCCGCCGCCTGGTTGATCACGTGTCGCATCTCGACGACATGAAGGTGATGTGGGAGTCGCACGCCGTCGGCGGCTGCGCCATTGACACGTACGACAAGCCGCTGCCCGACGGCGTGATGGAGGCATGCGCCGCGTCTCACGCCGTGCTTCTGGGCGCGGTCGGTGGGCCGAAGTGGGACACCACCGACCCCGACAAGCCCCGACCGGAGCAGGCGCTCCTCGCATTGCGGGCGGGCCTCGGACTCTTCGCCAACCTTCGGCCCGTCAAGCCCTTCCCATCGCTGTACGAGGCGAGCCCGCTTCGCACAGAGCGCATTGAGGGCACGGATCTGCTGGTGGTGCGCGAGCTCACCGGGGGGATCTACTTCGGGAAGAGCGGGCGCGAGGGGGATATGGCATACGACACGTGCACCTATACCCGCGAGGAGATTCGCCGCGTGGCCGAGGTCGCATTTGAGTCGGCCATCACCCGGCGCGGCAAGGTGACGTCGGTCGACAAGGCAAACGTGCTCGAGAGCTCGCGCCTGTGGCGTGACGAGGTCATCCGGGTCGCCGCCGAGCATCCCGACGTGGAGCTCGAGCACATGCTGGTGGACAACGCAGCGATGCAGCTGGTCAGCCGCCCATCGGACTTTGACGTGATCGTCACCGAGAACCTCTTCGGCGACATTCTTTCGGACGAGGCCGCAATGATCTCCGGGTCCATCGGCCTTCTGCCCTCAGCCAGCCTCGGCGGGCACGGACCAGGCCTTTACGAGCCCGTCCACGGCTCTGCACCCGATATCACGGGGCAGGGCATCGCGAATCCCATCGCCACGTGCCTGTCTGCCGCGATGATGCTTCGGTACTCCCTCGATGCCCCGCGTGGTGCGCAGGCCATCGAAAACGCGGTCAACACCATTTTGGGGATGGGGCACGCCACGCGTGACCTCGGCGGCACGGTGTCCACCCATGAGATGGGTGATCTGCTCATGTCAGCCGCCTCGTAGCGGCCGCTAGACTCAACCGGATCGCCGGGCGGTTCCTGGCGAGAAACCCAACACGGAAGGCCATCGACGGATGCAGGAAGCCGAGAAGATCTGGATGAATGGGTCGCTTGTGGACTGGCACGACGCCACCGTTCACGTGCTGTCCCACGGCCTGCACTACGGGTCGTCGGTCTTCGAGGGCATCCGCGCCTACGACGCGGAGGGCGGCGTTGCCGTCTTCCGTCTCGATGACCACCTTGCGCGCCTTGAGCGGTCGGCAGCGCAGTACTACATGGACATCCCGTTTCCGCGTGAGGGTTTGCGGCAGGCCGTGCACGGGGTCATCACCGCCAACAATCTTGGCGCCTGCTACATCAGGCCCATCGTCCTTCGCGGCTATGGCGTAATGGGGCTGTTTCCCCTTGACGCCCCCGTGGACGTGAGCGTGGCGGCCTGGGTCTGGGGCGCGTATCTGGGTGAGGAAGGCCTTGAGAAGGGCATCCGGGCCAAGATTTCGTCGTGGCGCCGCATCGGCAACAACACGATCCCCGCCACCGCAAAGGCCGGCGGGCAGTACCTCAATTCCATCCTCGCCAAGATCGAGACCCACAAGGCGGGTTACGACGAAGCCATCCTGCTCAACGAGCAGGGGCTGGTCGCTGATGGCTCGGGCGAGAACATCTTCGTGGTGAAGAACGGCGTCATCATGACCCCGCCCATCTCGGCGTCCATCCTTGAGGGGATCACCCGAAATTCGATCATGGAGATCGCCGGGGTCGCCGGGTACACCGTTGTGGAGCGGGATCTGGCACGCTCCGAGCTCTACACCGCCGACGAGATCTTTGTCACGGGTACCGCCGCGGAGGTGTGTCCGATCCGCGAGGTCGACGATCACCTCATCGGCGACCCGGGCCCGATCACGCGCGACCTTCAGGCGCGCTTCGACGCCGTGATCCATGGACGCGATCCGCAGTTCATCCACTGGCTGGACTACGTCGGCTCGGACGCACCGGCGCGCTGATGGAACACATCCTCCTCTACGACACCACTCTCCGCGATGGCATGCAGCGCGAGGGCATGAGCCTGTCGGTGGGTGAGCAGCTTCAGGTGGCCATGCGCCTTGCCGGCGTGGGGATGGATGTGGTTGAGGCCGGATTCCCGTCGTCCAATCCCAAGGACTCCGAGCTCTTCGACCTTCTTGAGGCCCAGAACCTGGGTGACACACGCATTGCGGCCTTCGGAATGACGCGGCGACGCGACACGGCACCGGGTGACGACCCCGGCCTGCGGATCATGGTGGACACGTTCGCCCCGGTCTCGACCATCGTCGGGAAGACATGGGACCTGCACCTGAAGAAGGTCACCAAGGTGTCGCGCGAAGAGAACCTGAAGATGATCGGTGAGTCGGTGGCCTTTCTGCTGGCGCAGGGGAAGGACGTGTTCTACGACGCCGAGCACTTCTTCGACGCCTACCGGGAGCACCCTGAGTACGCCATCGAGTGCCTGCGCATGGCACATGGCAATGGCGCGTCGTGGGTGATCCTGTGCGACACCAACGGGGCGACGATGCCCGCAGACGTTGAGCGCATCACCGGCGAGATCCGCTTGGCGATCCCAGACGCAGCCATCGGTATCCATACCCACAACGACGCCGAGTGCGCCGTGGCGAACTCGCTCGTGGCGGTTGAGCAGGGCGCTCGCCAGGTGCAGGGGACCATCAACGGATGGGGCGAGCGGTGCGGAAACGCCAACCTCATCTCCATCGCGCCATCTCTCGCTCTCAAGATGGGCTTCGACGTACTGCGGCCAGGCGGGCTCGAGGAGCTCACCAAGCTGTCCCACTGGGCCGCCGAGACCGCCAACCTGCCACCCGATCCATGGGCCCCGTACGTGGGTTCAAACGCATTCGCGCATAAGGGCGGAATGCATGTGGCCGGAATGGTCTCCGACCCGCGCACCTTTGAGCACATCGACCCGAGCGTGGTGGGGAACGCACGCGGCATGAAGGTAAGCGAACTCTCTGGGCGCCACGTGGTGCTGGAGCGCGCCCGGGAGGCCGGCATCGATGTGGAGGCAGACGCCGATCTGGCCCCGCGCATCCTCGCCCGGATCAAGGAGCTCGAGCATCAGGGGTACCACTTCGAGGTTGCTGACGCATCGTTCACCATCCTCCTCGAGCGCGAGGCCGGGGTGCATGAGCCAGTGTTCGCGCTCGAGTCGTTCCGGGTGATCACCGAGCGCAACGAGACCGGACACGTCATTACCGAGGCCACAGTGCGGGTTCACCTGAACGGGGAGCGGCTCGTGGCCACGGCAGAGGGCAACGGCCCGGTCAACGCCCTGGACAAGGCGCTTCGCGAGGCGCTCGGCGGCCGCGTTCCTGAGATCGACCGTATCTCGCTCAGCAACTTCAAGGTGAGAATCCTCGACGAGGGGCACGGAACCGAGGCCACCACGCGAGTACTCATCGACTCCACCGACGGCACGTCCACCTGGAGCACCATGGGCGTTGATCAGAACGTCATCGCCGCGGCCTGGGACGCCCTTGTGGACAGCTTCGACTACGGGGTGCGGCGGGCGCCGACCCCGTCTGGAACACAGCAGGCGTGACGGCGCCGGAGGTCATCCCGCTGGCCCGGCCCGTCATCGGTGACCGGGAGCGGGAATTGGTGGACGGCGTGCTGCGGTCACGTCAGCTGTCGCTCGGACCCACCGTGACCGAGTTCGAACGCATGTGGGCGGACCGCATCGGTACCCGGCACGCGGTCGCCTGCTCGTCGGGAACGGCCGGCCTTCACTGCTGCCTTCATGCCCTTGGCATCGGCCCGGGGGACGAGGTCATCACCTCCTCGTTCTCCTTCGTCGCCTCTGCGAATGTCATCGTCTACACCGGCGCGACGCCCGTGTTCGCCGAGGTCGACCCGCTTACGTTCAACATGGATCCTGCGGCCGTCGAGGCGGCAATCACCCCACGCACGCGGGCGATCCTTATCGTCGACATCTTTGGGTACCCGGCCGACGTCCCGGCGCTCATGGCAATCGCCGAGCGCCATGGACTGGCGATCGTTGAGGATGCCTGCCAGTCGATCGACGGTGACTTCAACGGGAAGAAGCTCGGCACCTACGGGCATCCGGCCGTGTACGGCTTCTACGCCAACAAGCAGCTCACCACCGCTGAGGGCGGCGTGGTCCTCACCGACGACGACGCGCTGTATCTGCTCCTGAAGAGCCTCACCAACCAGGGGCGGTCTGACGATGGGGCGTGGCTGGTGCACTCGCGCCTCGGGTTCAACTACCGCCTGTCCGATGTGCATGCCGCCATCGGTATCGCGCAGATTGAGCGGCTCGACTGGATGCAGGATGCCCGGACCCGCATCGCTGGGCGCTATCAGGCCCGGATGGCGTCGGTCGACGGGGTCACCCCGATGTACGAGGGGCCGCAGCGCCGTTCGTGGTTTGTCTATGCACCTCGGCTCGACCCCGATCTCGACCGCGACGCGATCATCGGGCGCCTCGAGGCCGAGGGCGTCTCGGCCAAGCCGTATCTTCCGTGTATCCACCTGCAGCCCTACTACCGCACCGACCACGGGCACGCACCGGGCGAGCTGCCGGTGACCGAGGAGATCAGCGCGTCCACGATCGCGCTGCCATTCTTCTGCGAGATGACCGACGAGCAGGTGGACCGGGTATGCGACACCATGGAACGGGCGATTCAGGCGGAGCGGGCGGCGTGAACGACCCCACATCCCGCCTGTGGGGAGGACGCTTCGAGGGAACGTCGGCCGAGGCATTCGACGCCCTCAATGCCTCACTGCCGGTTGATCAGCGCCTCTGGCGCGAGGACATCCGCGGATCGCGCGCTCACGCACGCATGCTTGGTGCGCAGGGGATCATCGGCGCAGACGACGCCGCGGCGATCGATGCCGGCCTCGTGGCAATCGAGGCGGAAATGGCCGCCGGCGCATTCGTCTTCCAGCCCGGTGACGAGGACATTCACACGGCTGTGGAACGCCGCCTGACTGAGATCGCTGGCGACGCGGGTCGGCGTCTGCACACCGGTCGAAGCCGCAACGATCAGGTGATCACCGACACGCTCCTGTGGATCAGGGAGCACGGCCGGGCGCAGGGCGACGCGCTCAAGGCCCTGGCCGAAGCACTTCTCGCACGGGCCGCGGAGCACCTCGACACGCTCGTGCCCGGATACACCCATCTGCAGCGGGCCCAGCCCGTGCGCCTGGCGCACCACCTGCTGGCGTATGTGTGGATGCTCGGCCGCGATCACCGACGCCTGTTGTTCGCCATCGAGTCGGCAGGGGAGAGCCCGCTGGGAAGTGGCGCGCTGGCCGGATCCGGGTTCGCGATTGACCGCGACATGACGGCAACTGAGCTCGGGTTCGACCGGTTGAGTCCCAACAGCATGGATGCAGTGGGCAGCCGCGATGCGCTGGTGGACTACCTCGCATTTGCCGCCCAACTCGGGGTGCATCTGTCGCGCCTCGGGGCGGAGTTTGTGTGGTGGTCGTCTGAGGAGGTCGGCTTCGTGGTGCTCGACGACGCATTCGCGTCTGGTTCGTCGATGCTCCCTCAGAAGAAGAACCCCGACGCAGCCGAGCTTGCACGCGGCAAGTCCGCACGGCTCTCGGCCGACCTCCAGGGGCTCCTCGGCGCCACCGCCGGGCTGCCGCTTGCGTACAACAAGGACTTGCAGGACGACAAGCACTATGTGTTTGACGCCGCGGACACCATCGATCTTCTGCTTCCGGCAATGAGCGGCATGGTCGCAACCGCCGGGTTCCGTGTGGATGCCATGACTGCTGCCGCTGGAGAGGGCTTTCTCGCGGCCACCGATCTGGCTGATCACCTCGTGCGCGAGGGCTGGCCCTTCCGGAGTGCCCACGAGGCCGTCGGCGCCCTGGTCCGGGCGTGCAGCGAGCGTGGCGTGGGCCTCACCGAGGCATCTCCCGAGGACTTGAATGCCGCAGGACTCTCCGGGGTGGTGCTGCCGTCGCTCACCGCAGAGGCATCGGTGGAGGCGAAGGACGTGCCGGGTGGTACCGCACGGGCCCGGGTCGTGACCCAGCTTGAGGACGCCACCGCGCGGGTTTCCGCCTGGTGAACATCGGACGCGCCCGCGATCTCGACCGGGCGTTCTTCGATCGCGCCCCCGAGGTAGTGGCCGCGGACATCATCGGATGCACTCTGCTGTTTGAGGGATGCGGCGGGGTCGTGGTGGAGTCCGAGGCCTATGGGCAGCGCGACCCGGCGTCACATTCGTTCCGGGGTGAAACCCCCCGCTGCAAATCGATGTTCGGCCCCCCAGGCACCGTGTACGTGTACCGGACCTACGGCCTTCACTGGTGCCTCAATCTCGTTACCGAGGCCGAGGGGGTGGGTGCTGCGGTCCTTATTCGGGCGCTTCAGCCCACCCACGGCCTCTCGGCGATGCGCGGGCGCCGGTCGGGTATGGATGACCGGCTGCTGTGTGCAGGCCCCGGCAGGCTCACTCAGGCCCTCGCGGTGAGTGGGTCGATTGACGGGCTCGACCTCGTGGCCGCGGGGATGACGGTGACTCCACGGGAGGGTGATGTGGACGTGGTCGCGGTGCCCCGGATCGGGATCTCGCAGGCCACCGATCTTCCATGGCGTATGGTGGCGCGCGGTTCACGCTTTCTCTCTCGCCCGATCCCCAGGAGCATGGCGGCATGAGCACCAACGATCTTCTTGCCCGCGCCGTTGACATCCAGCCACCCGGCGAGCTTGAGTCCCGCCTGGCCAAGGGCGACCGCCTGCGGGTGAAGTTGGGCGTGGATCCGACCGCGCCCGACATCCATCTGGGACACGCCGTGGTGCTTGGAAAGCTCCGCGAGTTCCAGGACGCTGGACACACCGCAGTACTCATCATCGGTGACTGGACGGCGCGCGTGGGCGATCCGTCTGGAAGGAGCTCGACCCGCCCGATGCTGTCGGCCGACGAGATCGAGGCCAACGCGGCGACCTACCAGGAGCAGGCGTTTCGCATCCTCGACCCGGATCGCACCGAGGTGCGTCGAAACGGTGAATGGTTCGCCGAAATGGGGCTGGAAACGCTCTTTCGCCTTGCCGCGAGCACCACGGTCAATCAGTTGCTGCGCCGCAGGGACTTCGCGGAGCGCATCGGCGACGACCGCCCGATCTCCGTGCTCGAATTGCTCTACCCCCTTATGCAGGCGTACGACTCGGTGATGTTGAAGGCCGATGTGGAACTCGGCGGCACCGACCAGCTCTTCAACCTGATGCTCGGGCGCGAGGTACAGCAGGCGTACGGGGAGCGGCCTCAGATCGCGATGACCCTTCCAATCCTGCCCGGCACCGACGGGGTGCGGCGCATGAGCAAGAGCACTGGCAACTACATCGGCGTCGACGAGCCGGCCGAGGAGCAGTTCGGCAAGGTTATGAGCGTTCCGGACCCCCAGATGGACGACTTCTTCCGACTGCTGTTTCCGGGAGAGCCCGGGGCGACTGGGCATCCGGGGGATGAGAAGCGGCGTCTGGGCCGCCTGGTGGCCGATCGGTTTCATGGTGCGGGGAGCGGGGAGCGGGCGGAGGCCCACTTCGACCGGTTGTTCAAGGATCGCGCCGCCCCGGATGAGGTACCCGAGGTTGAGATCGATCCAGGGACAGTTCATATGCCTGCCCTGCTGGTGGACGGGCTCGGTGTTGGCTCCCGGAGCGAGGCCCGGCGCATGCTGACCCAGGGCGGGGTGAGTGTCGACGGCGTGCCGCTGATGGACCTGGACGTCGAGTCCGCGGTGCTGGATGGATGCATCGTGCGGGCCGGAAAGAAGCGATTCGCCAGAGCCCGTGTCCGTGGCGCATAATCCTCCCGCGCACTCAGAGGTATTCTCCCGCTCGTAGCGGGGTTCCGGTGCAACCGACCCCCTTGCTTTCGGGGGGCGGGATGGGCATGATTCCCGATCGGTCCGCGGAGTGCTTCGGCACTGAAGTACCTCGGGCTTGGTCGTTTGTGCCAGACGCGCAGCGCTGTATACTGTGAAGTCTGGCCTTTTGGCCGGTGGGTCTTCGGACCCAAGTCCCTTCACAATCGATCGTGCCTGCGTGAAACCGCGTACGTGACGGCCAGCCGGCCGGCGTGGTGGATAGCTGTGCGATCGCGAAGGGCTCCCCGTTTGGGGCCCGATCCTTGAAAACTGAACAGCGCGCATCATCTTCCAGCGTCTTCTGACGCTCGGGAGTGATGACCAAGGAAAGGATATGGACCCGTCAACCGCTTTGATCGGCGTGATGCCGATTGGAGCGCGAGACCAGGAGCCCGTTCATCTTCGTGATGACGGGAACCTCCAAGTTCCATCGTTCTTCATCTTTCGGGATGATGTTCGGTGAACAGCATTTTTCATGGAGAGTTTGATCCTGGCTCAGGACGAACGCTGGCGGCGTGCTTAACACATG
>JBMOGE010000056.1:0-12927 GCA_049318525.1 Miltoncostaeaceae bacterium | reverse complement strand
GTATGGACGCCGACGGCTACATCTACTTCATGGACCGCGTGAAGGACTACATCCGCCGCCGCGGCGAGAACGTGTCGTCCATGGAGGTTGAGCGCCAGGTATCCGAGCACCCCAACGTCAAGGAGGCCGCCGCCATCGGCGTGAAGGCCGGCGAGGGTGCATCGAGCGAGGACGAGATCATGATCGTCTGCATCGCCGAGGGCGCCGCCCCGGACCCGGTGGAGCTCACCGAGTTCATGGCCGAGCGCATGCCGTACTTCATGGTTCCCCGCTACATCCGCTTCGTGGACGCGCTCCCGAAGACGCCCACCGAGCGCGTGCAGAAGGTGAAGTTGCGCGACGAGGGCATCACTGCGGACACGTGGGACCGCGAGGAGGCCGGCGTGAAGGTGAAGCGCTAGGTCATGGCAACCCTCACCAGCTACGGGGCCTACGTACCCCAGTACCGGGCTCCGCTCGGTGAGATCCTGAAGTTCTACGGGCGACCGGGCAGGCCGCGGTCGCGCGCGCTGGCAACGCCGTCCATCGATGAGGACACCCTCACGATGGCGTTTGAGGCCAGTCGCGACGCACTGAAGGGCGAGCGGGGTGTGGGTGCCGTCATTACGGCCACCCAGGCCCCGCCCTTCGGGCTTCGCAAGATGTCGGCCACGTTGTCGCGGGCACTGCGCCTTGATGACGGCGCCGTGCACATCGACCTCGGCGCCAATGCCAATGGGTTGCTCGACGCATTCCGCATCGCCGCAACCCTCGACGTGGGTCCCACGCTGGTGGTGGCCACCGACCACCTGGTGGCCTACCGCGATCGTGTGGCCGACGTGCTGTCGGCCGGTGCCGCCACCGCATTTCTTGTGGACCCGGGCAAGAGTGGCTTTGCCACGCTGGGCCCACAGGCCCGCGCGGCGGACGAGGTGTTTGACGTCTGGCTGCTGGGCCGTGAGCAGGAGCCGCGCTTCCGCCTGGAGGTGCTCTTCGACTCGTACGGCAAGGTGACCGCCCGTGCCGCCAAGGCGCTTGCGGCCATCACCAAGCGTGAGACCGGCAGGTATACGTCGATCTGTCCCAGCCAGCCGCACCCTCAGGTGCTGCGGAGCCTGGGAAAGCTGGGCGCACGCCCCGAGCAGATCGAGGGCACATCGTTTGTCGGCGACATCGGCAACGTGGGCGCCGCATCAGTGGGCCTGGCCCTCTGCCTCGGCCTCGATGCATCACGGAAGGGATCCAACCTCCTCGCGCTTGCCTACGGCGGCGGCGAGGCGGTGGCACAGGAGATCACCGTGACGGCCAAGCCCAAGGGCATCGGCACGCGCGAGATGATCGACGGGGGCGAGCCCATCGCCCTTGGCACCTACTATCGCTGGACTGAGGGCCGCCAGCAGCAGCCCCACTAGGGCGGAGGATCCTGATGAGCATGCGCGTCGGCGTTCTGGGGATCGGTAAGACCCCGCACAAGATCCAGCACGAGAAGTCACTGAAGGACCTGGGCGTGGAGGCCGGCCGCAAGGCGCTGGCCGACGCCGGGGTTGACCCATCCGAGATCCAGATGCTGTACGTGGGCAACGTGGGATCGGTGGGCTTCAACTACGAGAACTCCACGGCGCTGATGGCCGCACATCACCTGGGCGTGGTCCCGGCGGGTGCGGTGCGCGTGGAGGCCGCCTGCGGCACCGGCGCATGGGCCCTGCACCTGGGCTGCGTGGCAATCGCCTCGGGCCTGTACGACACCGTCATGGTGCTGGGCATGGAGAAGATGAACGACCTCGCCACCGTCGAGGGCACATCGATCATCGCCCAGGCTGCCGACAGCAAGGAGGAGTACTTCTCGGGGCTCACCTTCCCGTCGGGCACCGCGCTGACGGCGCGCAAGTACATGCAGGCCTACGGCGTGAGTGAAGAGGATCTGGCCCACACGTCGGTCAAGAACCACTTCTACGGCGCCCGCAACCCCTCCGCCCACCTGCGCTTTGAGTGCACGGTGGAAGAGGTGATGAACAGCCCCAAGGTGGCCGACCCGCTCAAGCTGTACGAGGTGTGCCCCATGACCGACGCCGCGTCGGCGCTGGTGCTGTGCCGCGAGGACATCCTGCGGGCCCAGCCCAACCGGCCGCAGGTGTACGTGACGGCGACGTCGATGGCCTCGGGTACGTGGTACCAGGCATCCGACACGCTGCAGGACGCCTACAACCTCTTCCACCGCCCGGCGACCAGGGCGTACGAGATGGCTGGCGTTACGGCGAAGGACATCGACGTGGCCGAGATCTACAACTCGTTTGCCATTCAGGAGCCGCTCGGTATCGAGGGCCTTGGCTTCGCGAAGATGGGCCAGGGTTGGAAGGGCGCCAAGGATGGATCCACTTGGCTGGACGGCAAGATTGCCGTCAACCCGTCCGGTGGCCTGCTGTGCAAGGGGCATCCGCTGGGCGCCACCGGTGCCACGCAGGCAGTGGACATTGTGGAGCAGCTGCGCGGCACTGCCCCTGAGGGCATGCAGCGTGCGGATGCCGAGATCGGCATCTCCGCGTGCCGCGGCGGCCCCGGCTCGGTTGGAGCCATTCACATCTACCAGCGCCTGGAGGGCTAGCCGATGACCGTCTCAGCAATTGAGTTCACCCGCCTCGGCGCGCCGAAGCTGCACCTGTTCGCAATGAAGTGCGACAAGTGCAAGGAGCTCTCCCCGTGGTGGGAGCGCAGCCACTGCTACAAGTGCGGCCACGACACGCTCACCGAGTTTGAGCTTGCCGGCAAGGGCGAGATCACCAACTACACGGTGGTGTACTACCCGCCCCGCGAGTTCCTTGGGCAGGAGCCGTACGTGGTGGGCCACATCCTCATGGACGAGGGTGTGACCTTCCCGGCACCGGTCATGGGTGTGGCTCCCGACGCTGTCGAGGTGGGCACCCGGGTGGCGGCCACGCTTCGTCGTATGAAGCTCGGCCACGAGGGCGACATCTACTACTCGTACAAGTTCGTGGTTGATGACGACCCGGCCCCGAAGAAGGCGGCCCCGGCCCGCAGGGCGGCTGCCAAGAAGCCAGCCGCCAAGACGCTGGCCGCCAAGAAATCAGCTGTCAAGAAGCCGGCCGCCAAGAAGCCGGCACCGCGCCGCCCCGCGGCCCGCAAGAAGTAACCGCGGGGGGCGCCCACCCGGCGCCCCCCGCGATGCCGTCGGTGCCCTGGCGTTGGTGTGTTCGCCGGGGACCGCACAGCACCGTGTTGCCTTGACAGTGCGGACCGAAGGCACTTACCTCACGTCCCTCTCCTTGATGAGCGCCCGCACGTCGGGCTCTCTCGTCATCCCGCCCCCGGACCCCAACCGGAAGTTGAGAAGCACAATGAAGAGCCGTATTCCGATGGGCAGGCGCAATGCCACGCTCACCATTCTCCTTTCATGCGCGCTTGTCGGTGGTGCCACCACCGCCCTGGCCGCTCCAGCGCCCTCCGGTATGCGCGCATCATCCGTGTTCGGCACGACTGGCGCGGGCCCGAACTCGGTCACCGTCGACTCGGCCGGCAACGTGTACACGACCAACTCGGCCGCGAACAACGTGAGCATGATCACCCCCGCCGGTGCGTCGACGATCCTCGGCACCACTGACGCCGGGCCCATGGGCATTGCACTCGACGCTGCCGGCAACGTCTACACGTCGAACATCGGCGCGAACACCGTGACCAAGATCACCCCCGCCGGTGTGTCGACGGTGCTGGGTGCCACCGGGCAGAAGCCGATGGGCATCAAGGTGGACTCGGCGGGCAACGTCTACACGACCAACTACATCGACAGCACCGTGACCAAGATCACTCCGGGCGGCGCATCGACGACTCTCGCGGCCACCGGGAAGCACCCGCTTGGCATCACCCTCGATGCTGCTGGCAACGTGTACACGGCCAACGAGGCCACCGACACGGTGACGAAGATCACCCCAAGTGGCACCGCCTCGACGCTTGGCAGGACCGGTGCATGGCCGCAGGCGATCACCATCGACGGTTCCGGCAACCTGTACACCGCCAACTGGAATTCGAAGAACGTCTCGAAGATCACCGCGACGGGCGTCTCGAAGATCCTGGGGACGACGGGTCGGCGCCCCATCGGCATCACGATCGACTCGTCCGGCAACGTGTACACCACCAACAACGGTGCGGACACCGTGTCGCGCATCACCCCGAGCGGTGCGTCACGCCTCATCGCCACCACTGAGCGCCGCCCGTCCGGTATCACCATCGATTCCGCGGGCAACCTCTACACGGCCAACGTCCTGTCGAACACGGTGAGCAGGATCTCGGCCAGCGCCGCCACCCGGTCGCGCACCGTGACGCTCAGCACGGTCACGGTGGCATCGCCCGGTAATGCCGCAGCGTGGATCATCCCCTTCTACAACAACGTGTACCAGAGCCAGGCGTCATGCGAGGCGGCCCTGCCAGCCGTCACAGCGGCGGTTGCGCTGGCACCGGACCCCTCGGTGCAGAAGGAGTCGGCAACCTCGTGCATGGGCGTCGGTGCCGTGCCCTACACCTTCAACGTGGGTGAGACCGAGGTGACCACCGCGCAGTGGGTCACATTCCTCAACACCGCCGACCCGATGGGCCTCAACCGCCACCACATCTGGGACGCCGCCGAGGCCGCGTCCGTGTGGCCCAAGTACGGATCCGTCAACCGGAACATGAATGCCGCTCCGGGGCAGCGCTACTACGTGGCGTCGCCGGGATGGGCGAACCGGCCGTACAACACGGCCGACTTCAGCCGTTCGGCGCGCTTCATCAACTCGCTGCAGAACGGCAAGCTGGTGTCGAAGAAGGTCAAGGTCGTGACGACCGTGTCGGGTACGGCGCTCAAGACCACCAGCTACACCGTGCGCCTGTCGCCAAAGACGGAGACGGGCATGTACACGCTCAGCAACCGCAAGGCAACGCGTAATTCGAAGGCTGGCTTTGCGCTCACAAGTCAGGACGAGTGGATCAAGGCCGCGTACTTCGATCCGAAGGGCGGCGGCACGTTCTCGTACTGGGACTACCCCACCAATCCGGGGCAGTACGTCAACTGCACCGTCGACGTGACCGGTTGCGCATCGGGTGACCAGCCCAACTCCACGCAGATGGATGCCAACGGCAACGTGACCAACGCGGGTTCCCAGCCGCTGGCAACATATGAGGCCATTCCGGGCACCGCGCCCGACTGGTGCCCGGTGGCGTCGCTCACACCCGCGCAGTGCACTGCCGACACGCCGTTCCCGCCGGTGCTTCCGTACAACGGCAACGTGACCCCGGTGGGTCAGGCGCTCACACGCTCGCCATGGGGCACGCTTGACCAGGGTGGCAACGTGGTGGAGACGCTCGACACCATCTCCCCGCCGCCGGCCCTCTCTGATCCCAAGATTGTCTGGCGCCGTTGGCACGGTGGCGTGGTGACCGCCACGGCGTACCAGATGTGGCTGTCCGCAGTGGGCGCCACCCCGGAGACGGTTCCCGGCTACGCCATCAACCCGTGGCGCGGGCTGCGTATCGCGGTGCGCGGCAGGTAGATCTCGCGCACAGCGCATGGGTGAGATGGCGAGACCGTCGTCTCACCCATGGCAGCCAGGAGGGATTCGCGAAGGGCGCCAGGTGGGCGCCCTTCGTCGTATCTAGGCGGCCTCGGCGGCCCGTTTCGCCGCAGAATCGCGCGCGCTCTGCAGGTCTGGCCCCCACACGCCCAGATCCGTGTCCGACGGCATGGGCGCATCGGGCCCGGCCAGCACCCAGCGGCGCGTGCCGGGGAGTTCCGCAATTTCAGCGGCCGCGCGCTCGGCGGTCCCGGGCATTGTGCACGAAGCGATACAAATCCATGCGCGCCGCTCGCTGGCGAAGGCATTGGCCTGATCGAGCGGGGTATCGGCGCCCAGGAACATCACCTGCCAACCATCCCGGGCCATGATTACCGCGAGCGCGAAACCACCGATGGCGTGCCGTTCGCCGGACGGACACGCGATTACTGCGATGGGGCCACGGGTGCGGCGGGCAGCCGCAAGATACCCGGCCAGCCGACGCTCAACAGCCCCCGACAGCAAGTGCTCACTGGCCACAAGCGACTCGCCCGTCTCGCCCAGGGCCCAGCGTCGGCCGAGGTCAGCGAGCGCCGGGAACACCACCAGTTCCATGGTCTGCGCAAATGGCAGCGCGGCAAACGCGCGGTCGAGCTCGCCCTCCATGCGGGGGGCGTCGCCCAGGCGCGCCGACGCGCTGATACGCGAGATGAGCGAGTCAACCGGAAGGGTCTCCGCTCCGGCCTCTCGGGCTGCCACTGCGGTGAGGCCCGACACCGCCTCGGAGATGCGCTGGCCTTCTGCGACGCGCGCGGCGAGCCACAGCACACGCTCTATGTCGGCCGCGCCGTACCGCCGCTGGCCGCCGCCGGTGCGCCACGGGCGCAGTACGCCGTAGCGTCGCTCCCAGGCGCGCAGCGTGTCGACCGGGACGCAGGTTCGGGCCGCGAGGGCCCCGATTGACACCCCCTCGGCGTGGTTGGGAGGATTCTCCACATTGGTAACTATTACCGGGATGGGCGATCCGGTCAATGGACTTCGGGAGTGCAGAGGCCCGACCGCGACGGTCGGCTGGCCAGTGTCCACTGCCGCGAGAGCAGGAAGGAGGGGGGCGGGGTACGTCTCCTGACCGGGTGAAGGGGTAGATTGCAGGCATTCCCTCTTCTCCCGACTGACAAGGATCCCTCATGTCACATATCCGCACTCTTGCAGCTGTATCTGGGCTTCTCGGCCTGACTGTGCTGGCGGCCACTCCTGCCATCGGGGCCACAGCGGCGCCGAAGAAGCTCAGCAACCCCACCAAGACATGCGAGCAGCTGACCGCGCGCTTTCAGAAGTATCTGGGCGCGGGCATGGACGCGCAATTGGCCCAGTTCGTGTCTCCATCATTTGTCATTGAGCGGAACGACGGCACGACTGGCTCATGGCCTACCTACCTGGCGGACCACGCCACCTTCACGGGATGGAACATCGCGGTAGATATGGCTCAGTTCTCGTCGCCGGCAATCACATGCGTGGCGATGACCTCGACCACCCAGTTGGTGGATGGCGCCCCCGTGGTGAGCGTCCCCACCAAGAACATGTCGACGTATGTGTGGCAGCGCGGTGCCTGGCACATCACGTCGTACGGTCGCTTCAACGCATTGAGCTAAGCGATTCCTACTTAGAGGGGTCCGTCACGATCATCGCGTCGGGCCCCTTGCCCTGCGGCACCATCGGAAACACCTTGGCGTTGCGGTTCACCTGGATGTCGAGAAGCGCGGGGCCATCACTGGTGAGCGCCTCACGAAGGGCGTCGTCCAGATCGGCCGGGTCCTCCACGCGTACTCCCGGGATTCCGTAGGCACCGGCCAGCGCCGAGAAGTCGGGCTGGAACTCGGCGAATGAGGTGTTTGAGTACCGCTTGTCCCAGAACATCTCCTGCCACTGGCGCACCATGCCGAGGAATCCGTTGTTGAGGATGACCACCTTGATGGGCAGGCCGTAGGTCTGCGCGGTGGAGAGCTCCTGCAAGGTCATCTCAAACGAGCCGTCGCCGGCGATGTCGATCACGAGGTCGTCGGGGCATGCCACCTGTGCGCCCAGGGCGGCGGGGAGGCCGAATCCCATGGTGCCAAGGCCACCTGAGGTGACCCAGCGACGGGGCTGGTTGAAGCGGTAGAACTGCGCGGTCCACATCTGGTGCTGACCGACCTCGGTGGCGATGATGGCGTCGCCGCCCGTGATCTCGTGGATCGACTTGATGACGTTCTGCGGGGCGATGACGCCCGGCTCGTCGTCGTCCACCTGGTACGGGTGCTCGTCGAGCCATGCGTGGATCTTGCGCAGCCAGGCCGATCGCGACTCGTCGTCGTGGCGGGCCTCCTGCTGCACGTACACGTCGGCCAGCGCAGCCAGCGCAGCCTTGGCCTCGCCGGCGATGCCGATGTGCGCGGCGCGGTTCTTGCTGATCTCCGCCGGGTCCACGTCGATGTGGATGATCTTGGCGTTGGGTGCCCATTCCTTCATTACCGTCGAGAGCACGCGCTCGTCGAAACGCACGCCGATGGCGAGGATGACGTCGGACTCCTGAAAGGCGAAGGTGGATGCGGCGATGCCGTGCATGCCGGGCATACCGATGAACAGCGGGTTGCTGGCCGGGAATCCGCCAAGGCCCATGAGGGTGGTGGTCACCGGGATCTGGGCCACCTCGGCCATGCGGGTGAGTTCCTCAGCCGCACCCGAGGCGATGATGCCGCCGCCGGCGTAGATAATGGGCTTCTGGGCATTGGCAAGTGCACGGGCCGCGGCCTGAAGCTGCTTGGGGTGCCCAGCACCCGTGGGAGGGTCGTAGCCGGGCATGGGCGGCGGGTACGGACCCGTGTAGTCCTCAACCTCAACGGCCCACTGGTCAACGCACACATCCACCAGCACGGGGCCGGGCCGGCCACTCTGCGCCAGATGCAGGGCCTCGGTGAGCACCCGTGGCAGCTCATGGGCGTCGGTGACGAGGTACGAGTGCTTGACGATCGGCAGGGTGATGCCGACGATGTCGGCTTCCTGGAAGGCGTCGGTGCCCACGCGCGTTGATCCCACCTGGCCGGTGAGCGCGATCATGGGGATGGAGTCCATGTAGGCGTCGGCGATGGGGGTGACCAAGTTGGTGGCACCAGGCCCGGACGTGCCGGTGCAAACCGCAATGCGACCGGAGGCCTTGGCGTAGCCCTCTGCCATGTGCCCGGCACCCTGCTCGTGGCGCGTGAGGTAGAGCCGGAGATCCGGGTCGTCAAGCAGCGCATCGAACAATGGGATGAGTGGACCGCCGGGGATGCCGAAAATGGCATCCACGCCACCGCGCTTCAGAACTTCGAGGGTGGCGTCGACTCCGCGCATCCCAGACCTCCCGCCGCTCTGCGGCATAGAACCCGAACCGGGGCGGTACATTAGCGAACGGATCTGGCTTTCCATTCGGCCAGCTGAACACAAGGAGACCCGGCATGGCAGACGAGCCCGGGGGCGAGCGCCCCAACTTCGCCGAGGAGAACGCGATCCGTAACGCGTCGGAGTCGCTCACAAGCTACGACGCCGCCGCGGATACGTTCACCGCGATCTTCGGCCAGCCTGTGCCTGCGGCAACGGTATTTGACGAGGAGCGCGGGGTTCTTGTGCGCGTCGAGCCCCAGAGCAACGCCGTTGTGGGATTCACCATCCCCAACTTCAAGGCCTGGTACGCCGAGCGGTACCCCGATGGCGGCGAGTTCGAACTCGATCTGCCATCGATCTGGGGCGCCGAGGCACCAGATTCGGGCGCCGACGACTGACCCCGCGACCGGCGGGCCACACACCCGCTGCTCGCGGGCTGTAGGATCACCGACCACTTCGTAACGATTCCCTCGAAGAAGGAGCACCGGGACATGGCGGTTGAGACCCAGCGCATGGAGGATTTTCGCCTTGAGGCGGAGCCCTACTACCTGCCCCTCGGCAACGAGGTCGAACTCTTCGAGGCTGCATACAAGGCCCGTCTCCCCGTAATGCTGAAGGGGCCGACCGGGTGCGGCAAGACGCGCTTTGTCGAGTACATGAGTTGGAAGCTGGAGCGCATCCTTGTGACGGTGGGTTGTCACGAGGACCTCACGGCATCCGACCTGGTGGGCAAGTACACGCTGCGCGGTGACGAGACGGTGTGGCAGGACGGCCCGCTCACCACGGCCGTGAAGGCCGGCGGTATCGCCTACCTCGACGAGGTGGTGGAGGCTCGTAAGGACACCACCGTGGTGATCCACCCGCTCACCGACGACCGGCGCATTCTTCCGCTTGAGAAGAAGGGTGAGGTCGTGCGGGCACCCGACGACTTCATGCTCGTGATCTCGTACAACCCGGGCTACCAGTCGGTGCTGAAGGATCTGAAGCACTCCACCAAGCAGCGCTTCGTTGCCCTGGACTTCGATTACCCCGAGCCCGAGGCCGAGGCGGCCATCCTCATGTCGGAGTCGGGTATCGACAAGGAGACGGCCAGCCGTCTCGTGAAGATCGCCGAGAAGGTGCGCAACCTGCGCACGCACGGACTCGAAGAGGGCGTCTCAACCCGCCTGCTCGTGTACGCCGGTCAGCTCATGGAGGGCGGCGTGGAGCCCATCACCGCCTGCGAGGCAACGATCTGCAAGCCCATCACGGATGACCTCGAGATGCAGCGGTCAATCCTCGAACTCGTCGCGACCCAGTTCTAGGAACGAACGGAACCGGGGCGGGGGAACTCCCGTGAGCACCCAGGGCGGTGGGTCGGCAGGCAATGTCGGCATGTACGTGGGGCGCGAGATGCTCGCCGCCGTTCCCGAGGAACGGCGCGACGACTACCTGCGCCTTGTGGAGGAGATCTCCGACCTCAAGTACCAGCTTGGTGTGGAGGTGGCGCGTCAGCTGCCCCGCATGTTCGTCGAGCACGACGACGCGGCCATCGATCGGTATCTCGGCCAGGTGCGTGCCATTGCAGCGATCGGATGGAAGTCCGGCGTTGAGGTGGCCAAGCAGCTGCCCGACCTGTACCACGCCCCCGACCGGTCAATCGCCGACGCGTATGTGGAGATCGTCACCGACGCCACCATGGGTGCGCCGGACGACGAAGAGACGCTGGCGTTTACCAGTGAGCTCAATGAGCTGGAGCGTCAGCTTCGCGAGATCGAGCCCAAGCAGCAGCGGGCCCAGGAGCTCAAGTCGTTGCTTGCTGCCCGTGATCGGCGCGACGAGCGCCGCCGCAAGCACGCACAGGAACTGGCGGCCGCACTGCCGCCCATCCTTGCCCGCCTGCGCCCGCGCCATCGCGAGGTGTACCTGCGCGAGGTGCGCCTTGTGGCCGCAGCCGATCCCGAGGCGGCACTCGAGGCGGCCAACACCATGCTCGATCTGCTGAACGGTGAGCGGGTGTCGCACGATGGCGCCGCTGAGTGGACACGTCGGGGCCTTGACGTGCTGGAGAAGAACAAGGAAGTGGGCCGCGGCTACTTCCGCATGGGGTCCAAGTACTCGCTTGAGGTGCTTGAGGAACTGCGCGAGGGGCTGGCGCTTCGCCAAGTGGCCCGTGTGCTCAAGCTGTACGCCACGGCGCTGTCGGGCCGCGACGTCGCCGTGCGCGGTATCGACGAGATGTCGTCGGTCGATCGCTTTGGCCCCGACCACATCATCCTTCCCGACGACATGCGCTTCTTTGAGGACGACGACCGCAACTTCACCGCGTACAAGGTGGCCGCCGCGCACGGCGCCGCGCGCATCGAGTTCGGTACCTACCGGTTCCAGTTGACCGACGTACCGGATGCCATTGAGCAGTTGATGGAGCGATACGGGAGCCGGCTGGCATGAGTACCTCCCCGTTCCCTCCCGCCGCTGTTCCCGAGTGGCGCCGCGAAAGCGATCTCACCCGCTTCTACGGGTTGTTCCCCTCGCCCGCGCTCGCACGCGACATCTTCAACATCGTTGAGGGCCAGCGCATCGAGACGCTCATCCGCGCCGCGTACCCCGGGATCCGCCGCGACATGGACCTGATCGAGGCCCAGACCCTGGAGCGCCGCGAAGAGATGGGCGTGCGTGTGGAGGACCTGCCCGAGGTCGGACAGGTGATTGACGCCCTGATGGTGTCCACCATGTCGGGCGAGCCGCCATTTGACGACATGTCGCCGCATGTGCGCGAGGCCGCCGAGGGGTCGATCGCGTTGCTCGCGCGCGCGCTGAAGGAAGGCACCTCCGTGGGCGACACCGCTCGCATCACGGTGGATATCTACGCGCTCATCGATGACGCCATGGCCGCCGGGCGACGGGGTATTACCGACCCGTTCTCCGACGAAGCCAAGGAGCGCCAGCCGCAGAAGAGCGACGACGGCGACGACGCCGGCGAGCAGGACATCGGCGACGTCGAGATCAACCCGCTTGATGAGTACGAGCCCATGGAGATGCCGCCGTTCGTGCCGCCGGTCATGGAAGAACTGGTGCAGCAGGAGAGCGACGCCGCCAACCAGATCGAGGCGGAGGGCATCGAGGGCGATAAGGACAAGGACGGCAACAAGGGTGATGACGCCGAGGCTGCCTCGCCCGAGGAAGCCGACAACGTGATGCAGGCCCAGCAGGCTGCCCCCGGTGCGAGCGACGAGGACACCGCCGCCCAGAAGGCCGAGGACTCCGAGGAGGGCGAGGAGAGCGGCCGCGGCAGCGATGCCGAGGGTGACGACGACCCCGAGAGCGCTGGCGGCGAGACACCCGATGGCGCGGGCCCCCAGGTGGCGCAGGACGAGGGCGAGGAAGCCGAGGACGACCTGGGCGAACAGACCTTCATGTACGACGAGTGGGACCTGCGCATTGAGGACTACCGCCCGGCGTGGTGCACGCTGCGCGAGACGCGCTCCACCCGCGAGGTGCCCGCGTTCGTGGCTGCAACGTTCCACGAGTACGGCGGCGTGGTCACCCAGATCCGGCGCAACTTCCAACTCATGCGCCCCGAGCGCCTTCGCAAGATGCGCTTCCAGAGCGAGGGTGATGACCTCGACCTCGACGGCCTGGTTGAGCACGTGGTTGATAAGCGCGCCCGCGTCACCCCCACCGACCGGGTGTACATCAAGCGCGACAAGAAGGACCGCGACGTCACCACGGCATTTCTGGTGGACATGTCATCGTCAACCGATCGCAAGATCGACGGGCGCAAGCGCATCATCGACATCGAGAAGGAGGGCCTCCTCCTGATGTGCGAGGCCCTCGAGGCCATTCGCGACGAGTACGCCATCTACGGCTTCTCGGGCAACGGCCGCGACGACTCGCAGTTCTACACAGTGAAGGAACTGGGCGAGCGCTACGACGACCGCGTGCGTTCGCGCATCGGCGGTATCTACGGCCGCAGCAAGACCCGCATGGGCCCGGCCATCCGTCACACCACCAAGCGGCTCATGAGCGT
>JBMOGE010000055.1:0-13070 GCA_049318525.1 Miltoncostaeaceae bacterium | reverse complement strand
AGGTCGCGCCCGCCGCATTCGTGACGGCAGCGCCAGCCAGCCTGTCGGTCCGCAAGCTGGGAGTGGCTCTTGCCCGGCCAGGCTCGGTCGTGGGATTCCGGATCCGCGTCACGAACACCAGCGCGGTCACCGCCACGAACGTGGTTATCACCGATCTGCCGCCATCGGCGTTTGTGATCGGGTCGACTCCCGCGGGCAGCACCCGCGCCGGGCGCACGTTCACCTGGAAGCTGGGCACCATCAGCGCCGGGAGCTCGAAGACCGTCAGCATCATCCTCAATCTCAAGGCAAACGCCTCGGGAACCAAGTGCAATGTCGCCAAGGCGACTGCCGACAACGCCACAGCGGCGCAAGGGCGCAGTTGCGTACGGGTGAGGGCTGCCGGCGACCCAGTCCGGGTGACCGGATGATTTCATGACCCACTGAGCAGCAGCGTCAGACCAACGACCCCGGAATCCAATAGGTTCCGGGGTCGTTGATCCGTAAGGGCAGTCTCCGCCCGATGCCCACGGAGCACCGGCAAACGTACCGCGAGCATGCGGCCCTCAATGGTCGCCAATCGCGCTTCTCTCATCGGAGGATGAATGGACTGGAGTCTCTGGGACGTCCTGTGGACGACCTTCGTTATTTTCGTGTGGGCCATGTTCCTCGTGGTCCTCATCAACGTCATCATGGATCTGTTCCGTAGTCATGACGTATCCGGACTCGGGAAGGCCGCTTGGCTGCTCCTGATCGTCGTCATCCCGTTCGTGGGAGTGCTGATCTACCTCATCGCGCGCGGTGGGGGAATGGCCGGACGCGCCGAAAAGGCGCAGCAGGCGCAGGTTGAGCACCTGAAGCAGATGGTTGGCAGCACCAGTACGCCGGCCGACCAGATCGCGCAGGCCAAGGGCCTGCTCGACGCTGGCACGATTGACGACGCGGAGTTCGCCAAGCTCAAGGCTCAGGCCCTGAGCTAGCAGTTGCGGTGATCGGCCCGGGGGCGTCCGCGTCCCCGGGCCATCCGTCGCTACTCGGCGGCGTACCGATCGTCGTTGACCAGATGCTCCGGAAGCCCCACGGCGTCAGTGAGCTCACCGAAGGTCATGAGGGCATCCTGTGCAGGCCCCTCCCCCGTCGCGTGAATGGCGGCGTAGGAATCCCTGAGCGCTGCCCCCGCGGCCAGTATTCCCGTGATGCCCCACAGGATGATGCGGAATCCCATCTGCCCGAGCTCATCCCGACCCAGCAGCGGAGTGCGCCCGCCCTCCACCATGTTGGCGAGCGGCCGATGGCCAGCGAGGTGCGCGGCAATACGCACGAGCTCGTCGGGATCGAGCGGTGCCTCCACGAACACTGCATCAGCCCCGGCGGCGGCGGCGGCGGCCCCGCGGGCCAGCGCCTCGTCGAGCCCATCGATACCGCGCGCATCGGTGCGGGCAATGAGAAACAGATCGATGCCCTCGTCGCGCAGGTCGGTAACAGCACGGATCTTTGCGAGCCAGTCCGCCGCGGGCACAATTCGCTTGCCGGCCATGTGACCGCACCGCTTGGGCCACTCCTGATCCTCCAGGATCATCCCCGCGGCGCCGGCACGATGCAGCAGGCGCGCGGTACGCGCGGCGGAGAGTGCGTTCCCGTAGCCGGTGTCGGCATCCACTACCACCGGGATACCGGGCACCGCCGCACAGATGTCTCTGGCGGCATCGCTGATCTCGGTCTGGGTGAGAAACCCGAAGTCGGGCATCCCGAGCCGCGAGGCCGACACCGAATAGCCGCCCACCACAAGCGCATCAAAGCCTGCGGCCACGGCCAGCCGGGCGGAGAGGCCGTCGTACACCCCGGGGAGCACCAGTGGTGCCTCCGCGTCGGCGAGGGCACGCAGGCGGTCAGCCCCCAAGGTCGGTCCGCCTCACGCGGTCGGCAGGCACACCCCAATAGATAACAGCGCTCAGTACCCCGAGATACGCCATGGTGAGCACGATCCCGGTGATGAACCATGAGAACGGTGCGGGAACCCACACCGCCGACGCCCATGCCAGAAGGAACACCGTGGAAAGCGGCGCCACGTGAAGCATCTGCCAGCCGCGCATCACCACCTTCTGGGGCACGAGCAAACTGCGCAACGACTTCGTCACCATGCCCAGGAGCGCATAACCGAGAAACGCCCCGGCGAGGAGCAAGAAGATCTCCAGAGGGTGTGGAGCACCATGCTCATAGGCCATAAGCCCGCCAGCCGTGAACGTGGCAAGAGTGAACCCATAGGGGGGCGCCATCTGGATGAGCAGCCCCTGCAGGTCGGTGCGGAAACCGCCCGGCGCGCCATCACTCATGGGGCGGCGGCGATGTCCTTGCCCACCACCACGACCACGTCTGCCTGGCCGAGCTTCGACGTGGAGATGCCGTCGAGCGGCGGCGCCTGGGTGATGCCCAGATCCTTGGCCACGTTCTGCGCCACGGCCTGCTTGCCCGGTCGCCACATGACCACCGAGGTCATCTGATCCTGGGTGCCGGCATCACCGATCGCGCCAACGCGATAACCCGCGGTCTCAACCTTGGGCGCCACAGTGGTGGCCGCAGCACCGGTCACCCCGCTGGCATTGAGCACGGCCACTGTGTACGCCGCGTGATCCTGGATGACGGGCGGGTCATCGGGCACCGCCACGGCGGGATCGGGGCCGAGTGGGCCATTCGCCGGCGCCCCCTGCAGACCCGCCTGCTGCGTAGTGGTGCTGCCGCCCTGATCGCGAATGAGGAACCACCAGCCGGCGGCGCCACCGATGAGCACCACGGCGATGAACGCGGTGATGAGACCGGCACGCATACGGCCATCGGACGGAACCGGGAGATCGCCCTGGGACGTGCCCGCGCGGCCGCGAAGGGCCATCTGGCGGTCGGATGCCACCGGTGCCGACCTCCCCAGTCCGCCGCCCTCGCGCACCTCAAGCGACTTGATGACCCCCTGGCGCCGCCACGCGACCATGCCGAGCCCGATCGCCCCGGCAATGGAGGCGAACATGAGGGTGGTGGCAACGATGAGGGCGAGATCCGACATCGGGCGTGACTCTAGCGGCGCCCGGCGGGGGATCCCGGTGACGGGTCACGGCCGCCGTCCCGCACCCCGCGCTCGGTGCCGGAGCAACTTCCTGCCATGGCGCAGAGATGCGACGTCTCAATCGCACACCGGTGCCGACATCCCCACACCCACCGCGCGCATCATCGGCGGGTGCGACGTTCATATCGCCCGTTCGCACCAGAGCACGCCTCGCCCGGCCACCACCCATATCCATGCGCTCGGCATCCCTACTTGGTGCCCAGCACTTGACGCCCCCCGTGGTGGTCGGGGCGCAGAGCTCGCGGCCGCCGAGTCTGTCGCTGCTGCCTGGAAAAGATGGAGCGGCAATGTGAGCAATGCCCGTGAGGGTGGTGCCACCACCACCGACGCCCTTGCCACCAAGTGGACGTGGGGATAGGGATGCCCCGAATCTCTGTCCGCGCCTCGCACCCCGACAGACCCATGGGAATGGAGTTCTACCCACCCCGAACGAGTAGGTAAATCCCACCCGCCCGGTCGCTCAAGACCCCCCGTCCCGGTGGCGGCACGGGCGCAGAACTCCCATATTTTTCCTGCACAGCCCCCCCCATTCGGGGACAGCCAATTGCATGGAGGCGTGGCGATGAAGAAGCATCCCAAGAATCCGCGACGATCAGGGCGACGCGCCACTGCGGGGGTGATCGCCGCGCTCGCGGGCGCAGCAGGCCTCGTTGGCCTCCCCTCGGTCGCCACCGCAGGCATGACGACGGTGCCAGACACGGACAGCGTGACCCTGTGCCACGCCACGTCATCCGGATCCAACCCCTACAACGAGATCACGATCAATGCGGCTGGTGCCTACAACGGGCACGACGGAGCGTCCCACCAGAATGGAGAGGACGTCATTCCGTCGTTCGTTTTCAACGGCAGGACGTACAGCCAGAACCTGCCATCCGGGCAGGATCTTCTCGATCACCACTGCAAGGCGCTCGGTATCAGCAAGACCGGCGACGCCAGCGTGGCACCCGGCGCGAAGATCAATTACACGATCACCATCACCAACTTCGGGCGTAAGACGATCCCCGTGAACAAGATCGACGTCGTCGATGCCACGGCCGACCTGACGGGTCCGCTGGCAACCACTCTCCTGCCAGGCGCGTCACTTGACTGGACCGCCATCAGCAAGGACGCGGTTCCGGATGACAGCGCATCGTGCGGTTCGACCGTGAAGAACACGGCCACCGTTGGTTTCAAGCGTGCGCCGACCGTGAGCAGCAGTGTCTTGACCAGTTCGGCCCCGTTGCCGCCGGCCAGCAGCGACTGGACCACGGAGGTCATCTGCCCGGTCAGCCTGTCCATCATGAAGACGTCCCCGAGCCTCACGGCCGTTCCCGGTGACACGATTCCCTACACAATCACGGTCACCAACTCGGGCAAGTACGCGATTCCCGTCTCATCAATTGGTGTGACGGACGACTTGGACCCGGGCGCCGTGGGACCCATCGATCCGCCGGTCTCGGGACTCCTCAACCCCGGCATGACGCTCGACTGGACCGCCAGTTACGCCGTCCCAATGGAGACCACGCTCTGCAATACGAATGTCACAAACACGGCAACCGTGGCCTTCACGAAGACCCCTGGCTACTCGAATGCCGATGGCCCGATTTCCTCGCCATTCACCACCCGCCTCGAATGCCCACTGGTCGTCGACATCGCCAAGACGGCCACAAATGGTCCGGTCGCGCCCGGTGGTACCGCCACCTATGACATAACGGTCACCAACACCGGTGCATGGACGGTTCCCTTCACCGCGATCCAGGTGACCGACCCGGCCGCCACCACGCTGACCGACCCAACTGACACGAGCGACCTGGCGCCCGACGAGTCACGGGTGTGGACGGCCACCAGGGATGTGCCGCTGAGCACTCCCTGTGACATCGGCACGGTGTCCAACACGGCCACAGTCACGCTCGGTGAGCCCCAGGTCCTGGCGATCCTCGAAGCGAACCCCACGGCGTTCCGTGTCGTGGCAGCCGCGGATCCAACGGCCACGGCGAGCACACCCATCGTGTGCCCGGTCGATGTCAATGTCGCCAAGACCACCGTTTCCACCACGGTGATCCCGGGCGGGTCCGTGCCGTACGACATCACCGTCACCAACCCGAGCGCATTCGCGGTTCCGTTCTCGTCAATCCTCGTGACCGATCCCGGTGCTGATCTCATCACCGCGCCGCCTGACACCACGAACCTGGCCCCGGGTGCCTCGCGCATCTGGACCGCCACGAGGTCGGCAGCCGCTGACGTCGCAGCATGCGGCACCGCCCTAACGAACACAGCGCAGGTGGCCCTGGCCAACCTGCCCGCCGGATACAGCGCCATCACACCGGCTGGCGGCAGTTCCACGGCACCGGACGTACTCATCGCGGGCGGCATCTGTGACGCCCCGATCGTGCCGGCCGCCGCCGTTGACGCCCCGATCGCGCCGGCCGCCTTGGTGGAGACGGCGACTCAGGCGAGTCTCTCGGTCCGCAAGCTCGGGCCGGCCCTTGCACGGTCGGGCTCGAGTGTGAGATACCGCATCCGCGTGACGAACACCAGCGCGGTCGCCGCAACCAACGTGGTACTCACCGACACCCCGCCCTCGGCGCTGGTGATCGGAGCCACACCCACGGGCAGCACCCGCACAGGGCGGACCCTGACCTGGAAGCTGGGCAGCATCGGTGCCGGTGACTCAAAGACCGTCACCGTCACCCTCGGTCTCAAGGCCACGGCCAAGGGCACCACATGCAACAGCGCGAATGCCACGGCCGCCAACGCCACCGCCGTGCGCGGGCGCAGTTGCGTGCGGGCGAGGAGTGCCAGCGACCCAGTGCGGGTGACTGGATGATCGCATGACCCACCCAGTAGTGGCATGACGCCAACGGCCCCGGAATCGCAGCGATTCCGGGGCCGTTGTGCTTTGTAAGTCACTCGGCCGGGATGTCCGGCGGGCGATCCCGGTGACGGGTCACCGCCACCGTCCCCCACCCCCCGCTAGCCTGCCGCGGCAACCCCGGTTGACTGGAGCCCGCACATGCACGAATGGTCTGATCTGTCCCGCGGACGGGCGCTTGCGCTCGTGAGCGCTCGTGACCCGCGCGAATTCCCCATTGGAATCATGCAACGCGACCCCGTACCGCCGCCGCACACCGGACCGGGCACGTTCACCTGGTTCGCCGACGATGCCGAGGCCGCCGACTTCATGGTGGAGATCGTGCCGGTGCTGCTGCTCGACCCCGAGAGCTGGCCCGACTTCGAGGCCCTCGTCGATGAGACCCGGCGCATCGTGCAGGCTGTGCCCGACGATGGCGCCGCACGCGTCGATGCCCTGCGCGACCTCGGCACCCCGTGGGGGCCGCGGGCCGACTTCGTGTGGTGGGGTGAGTTCGGGGAGATCAGCGAGGGAACCACCGATCTCGGGCGCCTCATCCGCCTGCAGTACGCCGATCATCACGGTCTTGACACCGATGAAGTAGCACCCGAGGACCTGGACCGGCTGGTGACCTTCCTGCGCGCGTACCCGCTTTAGGCGCGAAGTGCGGCGGCGATGCCCGCCCCAAACTGATCCACCACGGCATCTGCTGCTGCGGGATCAGGGGCATCGCCGATACGGCGGATGATCTCGCTGGCGATCACCACGCCATCGGCGATGTCACCGATTTCGCGGGCCTGCTGCGGTGTTCGCACCCCGAAGCCCACCACCACGGGCACCGGGATGTGCCTGCGCGCGCGGTCCACCAGCGAGCGCAGGCGGTCGTCCATTGTCATCTCGCCGCCGGTCACGCCGGTAACCGCAACCAGATACACGAAGCCCTCGGCCTGCGCGCCAATCTCCTGCATGCGGGCGTCGTCGGTGGTGGGTGCCGCGAGCGCGATGAGCGCAACGCCCGCTTCGCGTGCTGCCGTGCGGATGTCGCCGGCTTCGTCCACGGGCAGGTCGGGGATGATGATGCCGGCCACCCCCGCATCGGCCGCGCGCCCCAGGAAGTCGGATGCCCCATGTGCGATGACCGTGTTGAAGTAGGTCATCACCACCACGGGCGGGCCGCCCTTCAGCCCCTCGGCAATGGCCAGCACGTCCCACGGACGCACTCCCGCATCGAGCGCCACCTGCCCGGCCGCCTGAATGGTGGGGCCGTCGGCCAGCGGGTCGGAGAAGGGAATACCCAACTCGATGATGTCGGCGTGCTCGGCAAGGATTGCCGCGTGGCGCGCGCTCGACGCAAGATCGGGATAGCCGCCCATGACGTACGGCACGAAGAGTGGCCGCCCGGCATCACGAAATGTGCGCGCAAGGCGATCGGCACCGGACTCAGGCACTGGCGTCAATCCCCAGGGCAGCACCGGCCTGATCGACATCCTTGTCGCCCCGGCCGGACAGACACACGAGCACGGGGCCAGCCAGCGACGCGGCGGTGTCGCGTACGTATGCCAGGGCGTGCGAGGTTTCGAGCGCCGGGATGAGCCCCTCAAGGCGCGAGCACTCGAGAAAGGCCGACAACGCCGCTTTGTCAGTGGCATTGGAATACGTCACACGACCGAGGTCGCGCAGATGGGAGTGCTCCGGGCCCACACCCGGGTAGTCGAGACCCGCCGACACGGAGTGGGCCTCAGCCACCTGGCCGTCAGGGTCCTGCAGCAGATACGAGAACGAGCCGTGCAGCACACCTGGGCTGCCCTTGGCCAGTGATGCCCCATGCAGCCCACCAGGGCCCTCGCCTCCGGCCTCGACGCCCACAAGGGCCACGTCGGGGTCGTCCAGAAATCCACGGAAGATGCCGATGGCGTTTGATCCCCCACCGACGCAGGCCACGACGGTGCCCGGCAGTACCCCGACCTCGTCCAGCATCTGCGCGCGCGACTCGATGCCGATAACCGACTGGAAGTGCGCGACGATCTCCGGGTATGGCGCGGGACCAACCGCCGACCCGATGATGTAGTGCGTGTGCTCCACGTTGGTGACCCAGTCGCGAATGGCCTCGCTGGTGGCGTCCTTCAGCGTGCCGCTTCCTGAATCCACGGGCATCACATCTGCCCCCAGCATGCGCATGCGGATGACGTTGAGGCGCTGGCGGTGCATGTCGGTGCGCCCCATGTACACCCTGCACTCAAGCCCCAGGAGCGCAGCCGCGGTGGCCGTGGCCACTCCGTGCTGCCCCGCGCCGGTCTCGGCGATGATGCGCTGCTTGCCCATGCGCTGTGCCAGCAGCACCTGCCCAAGCGCGTTGTTGATCTTGTGCGCGCCGGTGTGGCACAGGTCCTCCCGCTTGAGCCACAGCCCACCTGGCAGGTTCCACGCCTCCTCGAGGCGCCGCGCCCGGTAGATGGGTGTGGGACGGCCGACGTAGTGGCCCAACAGCACGCCGAGCTCACCGAGGAACTCAGGGTCGTCGCGGTAGCGCTCAAATGCAGCGGTCAGCTCGTCGAGGGCGCCGATGACCGTCTCGGGCACGTAGCGCCCGCCGTAGGGACCAAAGCGCATCGTGACGCTCATGCGGCCATCCCCAGCACGGCGTGACGTGCGGCGCGGGCGAACTCGGCAACCAAAATAGGGTCCTTTCGACCGGGAGACGATTCGACACCACTCGCCACATCGATGATGTCGGGGCGCACAAGGCGCACGGCGTCGCCCACCACATCGGGCGTGAGGCCTCCGGCGAGGGCGAATGGGCGGGATGGGCGGTTGGCCACGAGCAGCCCCCAGTCGGCCACCACCCCGGTGCCACCGTGCTGCCCCGGGACCGCCGCGTCAAACAGCACCAGATCGCACTGCGCAGCATCGGCCGCCACGATGGCATCGGGGCCGTCGAGCCGCACCGCGAGGGTCACGGGTACCGGCGAGGCAGCCACGATGGCCGAAAGGTCGGTCGGGGCATGCACCTGCACACGGGTGAGGCGGCACCGCGCGACGGCATCGGCCAGCCCTTGCGGGGTGGGATCGACGAACACACCGACGCGCTCCACGCCGTCGGGCACGGCTGCCATTACGGCTTCTGCCGTCGGGCCATCGAGCGCACGCGGTCCGTGCGGGGTCATGATGGCGCCGATGGCCCACGCACCGGCATCAACGCACACCTGTACGTCTGCAGGATCGGTGAGCCCGCAGAACTTGATGCGCAGGGGAATGGCGGAGTCAGGCACGCCCGGCAGATTAGCCACCGACGGTCCGGGGCGCATTACCATCGGACGCCCCGGCGTCGGCCAATCCAGCGCCGGGGCGCGGTACACTCCCCGGGATGTTCAACGTACCGTGCACCACCGCGACGAGGGGACTCGATGATGGCGAGCCTTCCCAACATCCGTCGCTCACGCTCGCGGGGGTCCTCCTCCGCGGCGCCCGCCCCTGACCGGGAACGACCGGACGTCCAGCGCCTGGAGGCCCACGGGCTCACCTGGCTGAACATCGAGGAGCCGACTGAAGCCGAGATCTCGTGGCTTCAGGAGCACTTCGACTACCACCCCCTCGACCTTGAGGACGTGCTCTCGCGCAGGCGTCAGCGCGCCAAGATCGACGAGTACGACGACTACGTGTTCCTGGTGCTGCACTTTCCACGGTTCGACAAGACCACTGGCCGCCTGCAGGCCGCCGAGCTCAACGTGTTCATCGCCCCGGGATTGATCATCACCATCCCGAAGGAGCCGATGAAGGCCATCCGGGCACTGTGGTCACGGTGCGAGGCCCGGGAGGACGCGCGGATTGACTACATGTCGAAGGGCTCCGGATTCCTGCTGTACGAGATCGTCGACCAGATGTTCGATTACTGCTTTCCCATCCTCGACAAGATCGGGTTCAAACTCGACACGATCGAGGACGCCATCTTTGAGGGGCACGGCGACTCCGTGGTGCGCGATATCTCCAATGTGAAGCAGGAGATCATCAACTACCGCAAGGTCATCAAGCCGCAGCGCCCAACGCTGCGCATGCTCGAGCGCGCAGTGCAGCGCTACGCGCCCGAGGACCTCGAGATCTACTTCGACGACATCGTCGACAAGAACGAGCGCATCTGGGACTCGCTCGAGAACTACAAGGAGGTGGCCGAGGCGCTTGAGGCCACCAACGAATCCATCATCACCCATCGCCTTAACGACATGCTGGCGCTGCTCACCATTCTGTCGTCGGTGCTGCTGCCGCTCACGCTCATCACCGGCTTCTACGGGATGAACATCGACAACCTCCCATTCGCCCACAACGGCGTGGCATCGCTCCTCTTCCTGCTCTTCCTGATGGTCACCCTCGCCGTCGGCGTGTTGTTCTACGTCCGTAAGCGCAAGTGGCTGTAGATCCCGGGGCAGGGCGTCAGATCATGTGGGCGCCGTGGAGGATGGCCTACGTGTCGGCTGAGAATGGTGACGAGTTCGAGGGTCCGGGTTGCGTGTTCTGCGACCTCCCGGCGCTGGGCGACGATGCGCGCACACACATCCTCGCCCGCGGTGAACACTGCTTCGTCGTCCTCAATGCCTACCCCTATGCGAGCGGGCACCTGATGGTCGTCCCGTTCACACATGTCGACCGTGTCACCAAACTCCCACGCGCGACGCTGGTTGAGATGATGGACCTCGCCTGCGTCGCCCAGACCGCGCTCGAGGGAGCCATGCACCCGCATGGCTTCAACATCGGGATGAACCAGGGAGCCGCCGCCGGTGCCGGCATCGCGGATCACCTGCACCTTCACGTGGTCCCACGATGGTCCGGCGACACCAATTTCATGCCAGTGATCGGAGATGTCCGCGTGATGCCGCAGCACCTCAACGAGACCTACGCACTGCTCCGACCGGGGTTTCAGCCATGACCCTCATCCCGGAAGTCTTCAAGGCCTACGACATCCGCGGCCTGTACGGCACGGAGATCGATGAGGACGGTGCGGAGCGCATCGGCCGGGCATTCATCGCCGTCACCGGCGCCGCCCGCGTGGCGGTGGGTCACGACGTACGCCTCTCTTCCCCCTCGATGACGGCGGCATTCATCCGTGGTGCGCTGTCAGCAGGCGCAGACGTCACCTCGCTGGGGCTCGCCGCAACCGAGATGGTCTACTTCGCAGTGGACGAGGGCGGCTACGACGCCGGCGCCATGATCACGGCGAGCCATAACCCGCCCGAGTACACCGGGGTGAAGATGGTGTCGGCGGGAGCCCTCCCGCTCTCCGGCGACACGGGCATTTCCGAGGTGGGCCGTCTGGCCCGGGCAGGGGAACCCGCCGCCGCCGCCGTACCCGGCACCGAGACCACCGACCCCGGCCTGCTGCACCGCTTCGTTGACCGGTGCCTCACCTTCGTCGACCCATCGGCCATCACCGGCCTGCGTGTGGTGCTCGACGCAGCCAACGGCATGGCCGGGCTCTACCTCCCACCGGTGCTCGATCGCATCGACATCGATGCGGTGCCGTTCTTCCTCGACCCGGATGGGCGCTTCCCTCACCACCTGCCCAATCCATTGCTCGAGGAGAACCGGGCATTCATTGAGAAGGCCGTTGTGGACAACGGTGCCGATGTAGGTATCGCCTGGGATGGCGATGCCGACCGCTGCTTCTTCATTGACGAAAAGGGCGGGTTCGTCGCAGGCGACTTCCTCACCGCACTGCTTGCGCGCCACATCCTCGAGCGCAATGGCGGCGGCACCGTGGTGTACGACCTGCGTGCATCGTGGGCGGTTCGCGATGCCATTCTCGCCGCCGGGGGTCAGGCCGACGAGTTCCGCGTGGGGCATGCCTTCATCAAGCGCCGCATGCGCGAGATCGATGCCGTATTTGCCGGGGAGGTCAGCGGCCACTACTACTTCCGCGACTTCTCATTTGCCGACACAGGGCTCATCCCGGCGCTGATGGTGCTGCAGATCCTTGCCCAGTCCGACGAGCCGCTGTCGCAGATGGTGGCGGCCCTTCGCGAGAAGTACCACATCTCCGGCGAGATCAACTCGACCGTTGCGGATGCCGGAGCGGCAATCGACCGCCTTCGGGCACACTATGCGGACGGCCATCAGGCCGAGGTCGACGGGTTGTCCGTCGGCTACGACGACTGGCACTTCAACGTGCGCTCGTCCAATACCGAACCCCTCCTGCGGCTCAACCTCGAGTCACTGGCGTCGGAAGCGGATATGGAACGAAAGCGCGACGAGGTGCTCGCGATCATCAGGGAGGGTTGAGCATGGCCGAGATCGAGATCAACGGTGAGATGCACCGGCTGCTGGTTGACCACGACCTGTGCATGGGCACCCGTGTGTGCATCGCGCGCCTGCCGGGCGTGTTCTCAGTGGATGACGACTCCAACCTGTCGTCCGCGAGCAATGACGTACTTGACCCCGCGATCATCGCCGCGGTCCGTGAGGCAATTGACGACTGCCCCCAGGGGGCCATCCGCCTGGAGAAGTTGGGCTGACCCCCGCACCCGCTGATGCGAGCGCTGCGGTCATTCGCGGCCGCGCAATCGTGGTGCGCTACCAGCGCGGTGGCGCACCGGCGGTTGACGGCGTGGACATCGACCTGGCGCCTGGACAGGGTCTGGTTGTGACCGGCGGTCGCGGGTCGGGCAAGTCGTCGCTGCTGCGTGCGGTGATGGGTCTTGCGGGCCCCGGTGGGGATACGACCGTGTTCGGTGCCCGCCCCGGCAATCCGGACGCGCTGCGGCGCATCGGCTGGGCACCACAGGCGTGGCCGTTCACCTATGGCGTGCGCACCGGCGAGGCAATCGGCATGGTGGCGGCACTTAAGGGATATGGGCCCGAGGAGGCCGCACGGGCAATGGATGAGGCCGGATTCACGGCCCCCGCAAAGTTCGCCCCCCTGCTGCAGATCGAAGAGGCGCGCCAGGCATCGCTGGCCTGCGCGCTCATCGGTACCCCTGACCTTCTGGTGCTCGACGACCCCTGGGAGTTCACCCAGACCGACACGGCGATCCGCCGGGCCCTCGATCGTGGGGCTGCCGTGCTGGTGGCATCGTCCGACCCGGGCGGACTTCCCGGAATTCTCGGCGTGTCCATCACGCTCAAGGATGGGCGGCGCGCATGAGCCCCACCAGCGCCCTC
>JBMOGE010000054.1:0-13472 GCA_049318525.1 Miltoncostaeaceae bacterium | reverse complement strand
TACTCACCGCTCTTGATGGGCTCCCACCAGTCGCGGCGCTCGCGGTACCACTCCACCGTTGACGCCAGGCCCTCGTCGAAGTCCACCTTCGGTGCCCAACCCATGCCGCGCAGCTTGGTGGTGTCGAGGGCGTAGCGGCGGTCGTGGCCCGGGCGGTCCTCCACGTAGGTGATGAGGTCGTCCGATGCACCGGTGTGGGCGAGGATGCGCTCGGTGATCTCCAGGTTGGGCCACTCGTTGCCACCGCCCACGTTGTACACCTGCCCGGCCTCGCCGTGCTCCATGGCATGCCAGATGCCTTCGGCGTGGTCGCGCACGTGAATCCAGTCGCGGATCTGCTGGCCGTCGCCGTACACCGGCAGGGGCAGGCCGTCGAGTGCGTTGGTGATGAACAGGGGCACGAGCTTCTCGGGGTACTGGCGTGGGCCGTAGGTGTTGCTGCCCCGGGTGATGACGATGTCCTGGCCAAATGTGTGGTGAATGGCGAGCGCCTGCAGGTCGCCGCCGGCCTTGCTGGCCGAGTACGGCGACGACGGCTGAATTGGGTCGGTCTCCTTGAAGGCCCCTGCGGGGATGGAGCCGTACACCTCGTCGGTGCTTACCTGCACAAAGCGGCGCACGCCGGCCTCGCGCGCGGCCATGATGAGCGTTGCGGTGCCCACCACGTCGGTCTCGATGAACTCGGTGGGGTTATGCAGCGAGCGGTCCACATGGCTCTCGGCGGCCAGGTTGATGACCACCTCCACCCCCTGCACCGACTGCGTGGCGATCTTTGGGTCGGCGATATCGCCGTGGATGAACGAGTACCGGGGGTCGTCGGCCACGTCGGCCACGTTGGCGGGGTTACCCGCGTAGGTGAGCTTGTCGAGGTTGACCACCTCGTGCCCCTGCTCCATCGCAACGCGCACGACCTCGGAGCCGATAAACCCGCAACCGCCGGTGATGAGGACCTTCACGAACGCTCCCCGATGTAGTCAGCCAGTGCATCCTCCCACGCCCGCAGGCGCGGGGCGCCCTCGCGGGTGACCTCAAGCACGCTCACCGCAGGGCGAGGGGCCGGACGATTGAACGCCGCGGTTGTGGTGTCGTTCACCGCGCAGCCGGCATTTGCGATGCGGAAGATCTCGCGCGCGAAGTCGGCCCAGGTCGTGCTGCCAGCCCCTGCCGCGTGGTACACGCCGGGCGGAAGCGAGGCAATTTCCACCAGCGCCGGGCACAGGTCCTTGGTCCATGTGGGGCAGCCGGTCTGATCGGCCACCACGTCCACCGCGTCGCGGTCAATGGCGAGCATGAGCATGGTGTCCACAAAGTTCTTGCCGTGGGCGCCATACAGCCACGCGGTGCGGGCGATGCGCGTGCCCTCCGGGTACTCCATCTCGGCCAGGCGCTCGCCAGCCAGCTTGGTGCGGCCGTAGGCCTGGAGTGGGTCGGTGGCCGCATCCTCGTCGTAGGGGCCGCCGGTGCCGGGGAACACGTAGTCGGTGCTCACGGCCACGAGGGCGGAGCCTGCCTCGCGGCACGCGATGGCCACGTTGCGCGTGCCCTCGCCATTCACCACGAGCGCCTGCTCCTCATGCTCCTCGGCGCCGTCCACGTCGGTCCAGGCGGCAAGGTGGAACACCACGTCGGGTGCGGCCTCGCTCACGGCACGAATGGTCGCCCGTCGGTCGGTGATGTCGATGTCGGGCAGGTCGAGGCCGACGGCGTCGATTGCCACATCGGCCAGGTGAGCCATGAGGTCGGTGCCGAGCATGCCCCGGTGTCCGATGACCAGCGCCTTCACGGGTGCTCGATCAGGTGAGGCCGACAACCGACGAGTCACCCAGCACAAACCGGTAGGCCCGGGGCTTGGCGTCGGTACGGGAAATGGTCACATCGCGGCCGATGAGGCTGCTCTCCACCCGCGCGTCCAGATCCTCAATGTGCACGCGCTCCAGCAGGATCGAGTGCTCGATCTCGGCCCGGCGCACCACGCAGCCGGTGGAGATTGACGAGTACGGGCCCACGTACGAATCCTCGATGATGGCGTCACGGCCGATCACCGCGGGGCCACGCACGTGTGAGTTGACCAGGCGTGCACCCTTCTGGATGACCACCCGTCCCTCGATGTTGCTGTTCACCAACTCACCCTCCATTGAGGGCTCGATCACGTCGAGGACGAGGCGGTTGGCCTCCAGCATGTCCTCCACCTTGCCGGTGTCCTTCCACCAGCCGGTCACCACGTGGGGCTCAACCCGCTTGCCCTGATCGATGAGGTACTGAATGGCGTCGGTGATCTCAAGCTCGCCACGGGGCGAGGGGTCAATTGCCTTGGCCGCATCGAGGATGGACGACGTAAACATGTACACGCCCACCAGCGCGAGGTCGCTCTTTGGGTGCGCGGGCTTCTCCTCCAGGGTCACCACCCGGTCACCGTCGAGCACCGCCACCCCGTAACTCTCGGGGTTCGGCACCTGCTGCAGCAGGATCATGGCGTCGGGGTCGGACTCACGAAACCGGTCAACAAGCGGCGTGATGCCGTCGCGCAGCAGGTTGTCGCCCAGGTACATGACGAAGTCGTCGTCACCCAGGAACTCCTCTGCGGTGAGCACTGCGTGTGCCAGCCCCAGCGGGGCCGACTGCGGGATGAAGGTGACCTCGATACCGAGTGCCGAGCCATCGCCCACGGCTGCACGGATCTCATCGCCCGTGTCGCCGATGATGATGCCCACCTCGCGGATGCCGGCATCGCGCAGCGCCTCGAGGCCGTAGAAGAGCACGGGCTTGTTGGCCACGGGCACCAACTGCTTGGCCGAGGTGTGGGTGATTGGACGAAGTCGCGTCCCGGCTCCGCCGGACAGCACCAGACCCTTGAGGTTTCCTGCCACGGCGGGGAAGGTACCAGCGTGGGCGGCTCAGCCGCGAACGGGCGGCCATTCCGCAACGAGCATGGCCGAGGCCGCCGTCAGATCGTCAGCCGTCGCGGCCAGTGCATCGGGCAGGGCACGGGCAGTACGTCCAATCGTGATGGAGGACACGAACCCCATGTCACGGACGACCTCCGGGGACACATCCACCTGCCCGAAGAGGCCCACACACGGCACGCCGACAGACGCACAGGCAGCCGCCACCGCTGCGGGCGCCTTGCCCGTACGCGTCTGGGCATCCAGGCGTCCCTCGCCGGTGATGCACAGGTCTGCGCCCTGGAGCGCCGCCACCAGGCCGGCGGCATGGATCACCAGTGCACCGCCATCAATCAGATCGGCGCCGAGCATGGCGGCCATACCACCCGCCGCACCACCGGCAGCACCCGCGCGGGCCATGTGGGCGATGTCGGGCAGGCCCTGCGCACTGAGCACCGCGGCCAGATTGACGAGGCCGGCGTCCAAGCGCAACACCGCCTCGGGTGATGCGCCCTTCTGGGGCCCGAATACATGAGCGGCCCCCTCCTCACCCACCAGCGGGCTGGCCACATCACAGGCGACCTCAATCGGCACATGTACCAAACGGGGGTCGAGGCCGGACAGGTCAATGGATGCCACCCGGGCGAGGTCGGCGCCGGTTCCGGCGAGGGCGGTGCCATGCGCATCGAGCATGCGCGCACCGAGCGCAATGGCGATACCCATGCCGCCATCGGTGGTCGCGCTGCCACCCACGCCCACAACAATGCGTGTGGCCCCCTCGTCGAGCGCCGCGCGCATGAGATCGCCGGTGCCGAGGGTGCTGGTGGCCTCGGGGTCGCGTTCGGCATCGGCCAACCGCTCGTACCCAGAGGCCTGCGCCAGTTCCACCACGGCCGTGCCATCAGGCAGGAGGCCGAACGCGGCCGGGATCGGTCTGCCGAGCGGGTCGCGGGCAGCGGCCCGCACGACCCTGCCGCCGGCCGCGGCCACCAGGGCGTCCATGGTGCCCTCACCGCCGTCGGCGACCGGCACCTCAATGGCCTCGTGCCCCGCTTGGCGCACCCCAATGGCGATGGCCGTTGCCGCATCTGCCGGGCCGAGCGCCGACTTGAACGGCGCGGGTGCCACGACCACCCGCAGGGTCATGCCGCAGGCGGAGCGGGTGGCCAGTCGAGTTTCAGGAACCCGCGCAGGCGCTCCTGGAACTCACGATCGTCGGCCGATTCGCGCACTGCGCGGTCGAGCTCGGCAGCGTCGTCACCCACCACAATGCGAATGGGTGCGTGCGGGTCGTTTACGGCGTTCCAGATGACCTCGGCGCACGACTCCGCCGTGCTTGCGTCGTCGCGCTCACGCCAGGCACCGAACCCTGCGCGCAGATCGCCAAACAGCGGGGCGTATGGAGAGTCGGGGTCAGTCACGTTTCCCGTGAGCACCGTGGCCTTGGGAAAGTCGGTGGCGATCATCCCCGGCTCGATCATGATCACCCGCACCCCGAAGTGGCCGACCTCCATCGAGAGGGCCTCCGACAGGGCGTTCAGGGCGTACTTCGACGCGTGGTAGAAGCCCACAAGCGGGTTGGTGAGGCGTGCACCGATGGACGACACGGTGACCACCGTGCCCCGACCGGCCTCGCGCATCGCGGGCACCACGGCCTGCACCATGGCCGCCGCGCCCCACAGGTTGGTCTCAAACATCTCGCGGGCCGCGGCCAGATCGCCATTCTCCTGCGCGCCCATCATCGCGTAGCCGGCGTTGTTCACCAGCACATCAATTGGCCCGTCAGCGAAGTCGTGGGCCAATGCCACCGCATCGGCAATGTGTGCGGGGTTGGTCACATCCAGTTGCACCAACTGGATGCCCGGCTGCTTGCCGTACTCCTCGCGGGCACGATCGAGATCACGGACCCCGGTGACCACCACGTATCCACCGCGCGCCAGGCGCTCGGCCGTTGCACGGCCCACACCGCGGCCGGCCCCTGTGACGATTGCGACTCCACGTGTCATCTGATGAGCCTATCGGGGGTCGCGTGGGAGGCGGATTGTGAAGCAGGCGCCCTGGCCGGGCTGGGACGTTACGTCAATGTCCCCGCCATGCGCCTGCACGATGCCACGGGCGATCGCGAGGCCAAGCCCGGCACCGGTGCGTTCGCCCGCCTCGCGTGATGGGTCGGCACGATAAAAGCGGTCAAACACGCTGCCGAGCGCCTCGGGCGGAATGCCTTCACCGTCATCAATCACCTGCAGCACGGCATCGGCGCCAGTCGCGTGCGCACGCACGGTGATGGTGCCCCCGGCCGGGGTGTGGCGGGCGGCGTTGTCGAGCAGGATCAAAAGCGCCTGCTCAAGCCTGGCCGGGTCGCCCTCCATGGGCACCGGGCCCGGGACATCCACCTGCAGCCGCACGCCCTCGCGCTCGGCCAGCAGCTGGCGGGGGCGGGCGGCCTCACGGGCGAGCACCCCGAGGTCGAGCGGCTCCATAACCATGGGCAGCCCACCGGAGTCGAGGCGGGCCAGTTGCAGTTGCTCGTCCACCAGCCGCTGCAGACGCGCGGCCTCGGCATCCATGAGGCTGAGGAACTCCCGCCGCGCATCCGGGTGCATGGCGTCGTCCTCCATCAGCTCGAGGAATCCCCTGATAGCCGCGACCGGCGTCTTGAGCTCATGCGACACATTGGCCACCAGATCGCGCCGCGTGCGCGCCAGCGCACGTTCGCTGGTGACATCACGCAAGGTCAGCACCACAGTGCCCGGTGCCTCGCGCAATGGCACGGCGGCCACGGCAATGGCACCCCCGCCGGGTACGTCGATCTCCACGCCGTCCACGCGCACGCCCTCGGCCCGGGTGCGATGCACCACGTCCAGAAGCGCGCTGCCCAGGTCGGCGCGGCCCGCATCGCGATGGGGGCCCACGCCCAGCATGCGATCGGCCGCAACGTTCGCGATGAGCACCTCATCTGAGACATCCACCATCACCACGCCCTCGGCGAGGCCGGCCACAAGGGCGCGGGCTCGGTCGCGTTCGCCGGTGACCGTGCTGAGAAGGCCTTCGATCTGGTCGGCCATGCGATTGAGGCCATCGGCGAGGGTCGCCACCTCGCGGGGTGCCGCCTGGGGTGCACGGGCTGAGAGGTCGCCCGATGCCAGTGCAGTGGCCGTTCGCGCCACTCGGCCGATGCGGCGTCCAAGCACGCGCGACATCGCCAGACCCGCAAGCGACGACAGCAGCAGCACCGTGAAGACGGCCAGGATGATGCGGCGCTGCAGCACCGCGATCTCCTCGGTGGGCCGGGGCACCGGCACCGCAACCTCGAGCACCCCCACCTCGGCTCCCCCCTGCGTCACCGCCACCGCTGAGTAGATGATGCGTGACCCGTCTGGCTGCTCGGCCACGCGCGGCCGCACGGGGTCACCGGCTGTCGCGCTGGCCAGCGCCTTGGCCTCGGGCCCGAAGTCGGTGGGGTCGAACGTATCGGCGACCGACGCCTGACCCGCCGGGTACACGCCGACATCGGGCACCACAAACCGGGCGGCGCCGCGCACCTCTGATGCCACCCTGGCCGCGTACTCCCGGGCGCCGGGCGCCGTGACGGTGACGCCCGGCCCGGGGAGAGTGGCCGCCCTCCGCAAGACGTCAGTCGTGGCCAGCGACACGCGATCGGTGGCACCAGACACCACGCTCGACTCAAGCGTGGGCAGCAGCACCAGCAGCACCAGCAGGCTGGCGAGAGCGCCAACTGCCACGAACGACCCGATAAGCCAGGTCTGCAGACCGGTGCGGCCTCTCGGACGCCGGCCCGTCGGCGGGGCCCCGGTGGTCACCCGGGTGACCCGTCCTCCCGCCCGAGGGCGTAGCCCACCCCGCGCACGGTGCGGATGATCACGGGATTCGCGTCATCGATCTCCACCTTCTGGCGCAGGTGACGTACGTGCACATCAACACTTCGCAGGTCTCCGTAGAACGAGCCCTTCCACAGGTGGTCCATCAGCTCCTCGCGGGTAAACACGCGGCGGGGTGATTTGAGCAACTTGAGCAGGATCTCGAACTCGGAGTAGGTGAGGTTGACCGACTCGCCGTCGCGCGTGACTGTGCGCGCTGCTGGGTCGACCTGCAGGTCGCCCAGGCGGATGGGCTCCTCGCCCACGGCAGGGGTGGCCTTCGCCCGGCGCAGGTTGGCCTTTACCCGCGACACGAGTTCCCGCGGTGAGAATGGCTTGGTCACGTAGTCGTCGGCACCCATCTCGAGGCCGAGCACCTTGTCGACCTCGTCGCCGCGTGCCGACAGCATGATGATGGGCACGTTGCGGTGCGCGCGGATGCGCCTGCACACCTCCATGCCGTCGATGCCAGGCAGCATGAGGTCGAGCACCACCAGATCGATGGCCTCGCGCTCCATGATGTCGAGGGCGTCGTCGCCACGGCTGGCCGACACCACCTCGAAGCCACCATCCTTCAGGGCGTACTCCACGATCGTGCGGATCGACTTCTCGTCGTCCACCACCAGAACCCGTTCGGCCATTTACCCGCCCTCTTCCGTGAAACCCTGACGCGGTGATGGTACCCAGACCGGCACCATGCTGATCACCCGGCAAAGGTTCCCTAACGAGGTCCTAATCCATCCCCGGTACAAAGCAGGCCGTACATTGATGCCATTCGAGCCCGGAGCCACGAGCCATGCAGGATGAGACGGACCCGACGACACCTGATGGCGGCAACACGCCCCCCAAGCCGAAAGGCATGAAGCGCGTGGGTGCGATCGCCCTCCCCGCCGTGGTGGGCGCTGTGACGGCGCTGGCGGTGCTCGCAGGTACCGGACAGCTGGGGGGTGGCGACACAACCATCATCCGCGAGACGGCAAGTGGTGTGACCACCAGCGTGAGCTCTGCGCGCGACGCGGCCACCGAGGCCGAGAGCGCCGTGCCATCGAAGGGGCTGTCGGTGGCCGAAGTGGTGAAGCGCGAGTCGCCGGCGGTGGTGTCCATCAGCAATGAGACCGAGCAGGGCGGCAGTCTCGGGTCGGGATTCCTCATCGACGCCGCGGGCCACATCATCACCAATGCCCACGTCGTGGATGGCGCCTCCAAGACCACCGTCACGTTTCAGGACGGCACCGAGGCCAAGGGCACCATCCTTGGCGTCGACAAGAGCACCGATGTCGCCGTGGTGAAGATCGACAAGGTGCCCACCGGTGTGTCGCCGCTGCCGCTGGGCAACAGCGGCGGGCTGACGGTGGGCCAGGAGGTCGTGGCCATCGGTAACCCGTATGGCTACTCGGGCACCGCCACCACCGGCATCGTGTCGGCGCTGGAGCGGGTAATTAGGTCACCCAGCGGATTCACCATCCAGAACGCCATCCAGACCGACGCCGCCATCAACCAGGGCAACTCCGGCGGACCGCTGTTCGACCGCGACGGCCGGGTGATCGGTATCAACTCGCAGATCGCCAGCGAGAACGGCGGCAACGTGGGCATCGGATTCGCGGTGCCCATCGACACCGTGCAACCGATTGTCGCTTCGATCATCGCCAGTGGCACAGCCCAGCATGCATGGATTGGCATCCAGGGGCGCGAGCTCACGCCGGGGCTTGCCGAGAAGCTGGGGCTTGTGGGCAAGCGTGGGGTGATCGTGGCCTCGCTGGATGACCGCGGGGCGGCGAACGACGCAGGCATGAAGGCCGCCGACAGCGCCGATGCCGCCGTGCCGAAGGGCGGCGATCTGATCGTGGCGATCAATGGCCAGCCCATCACCGACATGGCCGATGTGTCGAAGGCAGTGGCGAGTCGCAAGGTGGGCGACCAGATCACCGTCACCGTGCTTCGCGACGGCAAGTCCGAGACGCTCACGCTCACGCTGAAGGATCGGCCGGCCGACATCGGCGCAAAGAAGTAAAGGAGGCTGCGGATGGTGACGGCGCGCTGGCCTATGCTGGTCGGCGTGTCGTCGCCACCCAGCATCCGCGCCGCCACGCCGCGTGACGCGGCGGAGATCGGCGCCATCTACGACGAGGCCATCGCGAGCGGGGTGGCCACATTCGCCACCGGTCCGCACGATGCCGATGAGCGCACGACCTGGCTGGCAGCTCGCGGGGAACAGGCGCCCGTATGGGTGCTCGACGATGCAGAGGGCGTGGTCGCGTGGTCGGCCCTTGCCCCGTTCTCGCACCGGTACTGGTACGACGGCGTCGGCGAGTACACCGTGTATGTGGCTGAGCGGGCACAGGGTCAGGGCATCGGTGGACGCATGCTTGACGCCCTCATCTCCGAGGCTGCAGCGCTCGGGTACTGGAAATTGGTGGGGATGATCCTTGAGGGCAACGATGGCGGGAAGGCGCTCGCCACAAGTCGGGGCTTCCGCGACGTGGGTACCCATCTGGCGCACGGCCGCGTGGCGGGGGCGTGGCGCGATGTAACCGTGATGGAACTGCATCTGGAGCCAGTGGCATGACCGGACCCGGCACCACTGAGCCCCAGGACATGCGCGACATGTTCCGCTCAATGCTCCTCATCAGGCGCTTCGAGGAGAAGGCGTCGGAGGAGTACATGGCGGGTCGTATCGGAGGGTTCCTTCACCTGGCAATCGGTGAGGAGGCTGCGGTGGTCGGCACCGTCAGCGCCATGCGCGCCGACGACCCCCTCACGTCTACCTACCGCGAGCACGGCCAGGCCCTGGCCCGGGGCACCGACCCACGGGCGGTAATGGCCGAACTGCTCGGCAGGTCGACCGGCCTGTGCGGTGGCCGGGGTGGCTCGATGCACCTCATGGACAAGGCGCGGTCGTTCTACGGCGGCTACGGCATCGTGGGCGGGTCGGTTCCGCTGGGCCTCGGCCTGGCCTATGCCATCAGGTACCGCGGTGGCGATCAGGTGTCGGTGACCATGTTCGGGGATGGCGCCACCAACCAGGGCGTGGTGGCCGAGTGCTTCAACATGGCGGGCCTGTGGGACCTGCCCATCGTCTTTCTCATCCTCAACAACCAGTACGGCATGGGCACATCGCTGGAGCACGCATCGGCCGAAGAGGACCTGTACCCGAGGGCCGAGGCCTACGGGATCCCCGCCTGGAAGGTGGACGGCATGGACGTGATGGCCGTGCGGGGTGCCGTTGCCGAGGCCACACGCATGGCACGCGAGGAGCGAAGCCCCGTGTGCGTGGAGTTGCTCGCCTACCGCTACCGCGGGCACTCGATGAGCGACCCCGACACGGTGCGTGATGCCGAGGAGAAGGAGCGCTGGCGCCTTCGCGACCCGCTCATCACCTTCGAGCGCGTGCTGCTTGGCGAAGCCGTGATGACCGCCGACGACATCTCGGCAATGAGGGCCGAGGTGGAGGAGCAGGTGGAGGACGCTGCAACGTTCGCCGAGCAGAGCCCCGAGGTGCCGGTGGGCGAACTTGCCGACGACGTGTACGCCAACCCCTTCAACGACGACGCGCGCGGCGGCGCGCTGATGCGATGAGCACCGACACCGCGAAGCCCGTGGCGTACCGCGACGCGCTCAACCAGGCGCTGCGTGAGGAACTGGCGCGCGACCCCGACGTGTTCCTGCTGGGAGAGGACATCGCCGGGTTCGATGGCGCCTTTAAGGTCACCCGGGGGCTGCTCAAGGAGTTTGGCCCCGAGCGCGTGGTTGATACCCCCATCACGGAAGCGGGCTTCACAGGGCTTGCCATCGGTGCCGCCATGGCCGGCCTCAGGCCCGTCGTGGAGATCATGACCGTCAACTTCGCGATTCTGGCCATGGATCAGATCGTCAACAACGCGGCCAAGATCCACTACATGTTTGGCGGTCAGGTGTCGGTGCCCATCGTCATCCGCATGCCCGGTGGTGGTGGACACCAGTTGTCGTCGCAGCATTCACAGACGCTGGATTCGTGGTTCGCCCACGTTCCCGGCCTCAAGGTGGTGTGCCCATCCACGCCTGAGGATGCCAAGGGCCTGTTGAAGACCGCCATCCGCGACGACGACCCGGTCATCTTCATCGAGAACGAGGGGCTGTACGGCAAGAAGGGCCCGGTCGGTGGCCCCGACGACCTCATTCCATTTGGGCAGGCCGTGGTGCGCCGCGCCGGCACGCACTGCACCGTTATCGCGCACTCGCGCATGGTGTGGGTTGCGCTGCAGGCAGCCGAGGAGCTTGCCGCACAGGGCATTGAGGTTGAGGTGATCGACCCGCGCACGTTCCGCCCGCTCGACCTCGACACGCTGGCCGGCAGTGTTCGGCGCACCGGGCACGCGGTGATCGTGGACGAGGGCTGGCCCGAGTACGGCATCAGCGCCGGGCTGGCCACGCACTTGTACGAGGCGTGTTTCGACTGGATAGATGCGCCCATCGGCCGGGTCAACTGCGCCGACGTCCCCATGCCGTACGCGAAGAACCTGGAGCAGGCGGCGCTGCCACAACCGGCAGACGTGGTGGCCGCCGTGCTCGCCAACATCGGCAGGGGGATTGCCTGATGCCCGAGATGCTCATGCCCAAGTTGTCGGACACCATGGAGGAGGGCACGATCCTCCGGTGGATCAAGGCCGACGGCGACCAGGTGGCCAAGGGCGAGCCACTGGTGGAGATCGAGACCGACAAGGCCACCATGACGGTGGAGGCACCGGGTGACGGCACACTGGTGATCATCGCGGAGGAGGGCGACACCCTTGATGTGGGTGCACCCATTGCGACCATCGGAGACGCCGCGGGAGCACCGACAGGGGTGCAGCCGGTTGCGCCACCAGGCGAAGCAGATCCCATTGCGACCGACGAAGTGGCAACCGGTATCCCGACGGCTTCCGATGGCACCGCCGACACCATCTCCGGCGCAGGCACCCCGGCAATCACACCATCTCCGGCGCCCATGGCACCACAGCCCGCGGCGGCGCCACCTGCAGTTGCTCCTCCTGCGACGTCGGGCGACCGCGTCGCGGCATCCCCGCTGGCCCGCAACATCGCGGCACATGCCGGCCTTGATCTGTCGACGGTCACGGGCACCGGCCCGGGCGGGCGAATCGTGAAACTTGACGTCGAAGCCGCGCTGTCGGGTAACCCCGCGGCCGAGGCCGTCGCGCAGCCCGCACCAGCTGCTGCTGCCCCACCGGCCGTCGCGCCACTCGGGAGCGCTGCCCCAGTGCAGCCCGTGCCACCCAAGATGCCGCCACCCGTTCCCCGTGGCGACTGGCCCGCGGGCAGGCGCACCCCCCTTACCCATCTGCAGCAGGTCATCAGCCGGCGCATGACCGATGCCCACCAGGTGCCCGACTTCACTCTTGAGCGCGATGTCGACACCACTGCGCTGGCGGCTGCACGGGCCGACCTGCGAGTGGCACTGCCGGAGGATCAGCGGCCGAGTGTGAACGACATGGTGGTACGGGCCGTGGCCATGGCGGTGCGCGAGCGACCAGACATGGCATCACGACTCGACGGTGACGATCTGCTGGTGCCCGACGGCGTGCACGTGGGCGTGGCCGTGTCGGTTCCCGGTGGGCTCATCGTGCCGGTGGTACGCGACGCCGACCAGAAGACGGTGCCGCAGATCGCCGCCGAGGTGCGCGATCTGGCGCGACGGGGTCGAGCGGGCACGCTGCGGGCCGACGAGTTGGAGGGGTCAGCCATCTCGGTGACCAATCTCGGAATGTTCGGCATCGACCGGTTTCACGCGGTCATCAATGCGCCCGAGCCCGCCATCCTCGCCGTGGGCCGATCGGTTGAGCGGCCCGTGGTGCTGGATGGCCACGTGGTGGTTCGCGAAGTGATGACGCTGTCGCTGTCGGTCGATCACCGGGTGATCTACGGAGCGGAGGCCGCCACGTTCCTCGGGCGGGTCGCCGAACTGCTGGAGCATCCCGCCGCACTGCTGGTGTGATGCGTCCAGCACTTCTCGCGCGCACCGGGCGCATCGGCTACATCGAGGCCTGGGACGAGCAGCGGCGCCTTGCAGATCTCGTGCGGTCGGGCGATTCGCCCACCGTCATCTGGCTGCTCGAGCACGACCCCGTGTACACCTACGGCCGCCACGGCACGCGCGAGGACCTGTTCATCACCGACGAGGTGCTGGGCGGCATGGGTGCCACCTGCGTGGCCACCGACCGCGGCGGGCAGATGACATGGCATGGCCCCGGCCAGACGACCGGCTACGTGCTGGCCGACCTTCGTGGCGGCCGGGGGGTACGGCGATTTGTCGGGGCGCTGGTGGATGCCATGACCGACGCCTGCCACGCCTGTGGGGTGCCCGCAGCGGAGTCGGACCACGAGCGCATGGGCACCTATGTGGAGGGTCGCAAGGTGGGGAGTGTGGGGATACGCGTGGCCGAGGGCGTGAGTCTGCATGGCATCGCGCTCAACCGGGATCCGGACCTTGAATGGTTTCGCATCATGTCGGCGTGCGGCGCACCGGACGTGGTGGCCACCTCCATCGCGGCCGAGGGCGGCGATGCCGACCGGGCCCGGGCTGAGGATGCCCTGGCACAGGCACTGGCCACCCGGCTGAACCTCCGGCCCGAGCCAGCGGGGCTCATCTCCTAGGCCAGCATCCGTTCCCAGGCCACGAGCGCCTCGCCGATAACGGCATGGGCCTCGGGATCGCCACCCACCTCGGCCACCAGTTCGT